>JBMYPI010000374.1:0-500 GCA_049600155.1 Rubricella sp. | reverse complement strand
TCAGCCGATTCTAATGGATAAAATATTCTTAGATAGAGATGCGAGTCTTTCAATAGGATTCGAAAGCATTTCGGATTCGATTGAAAATTTAATTTATGAGAGTCAGGAGTATGGCTGTGTGAGCACGCTTTATATGTTTGAAAAACTTGCTCTAATTCTAAATCTGATTTCAAAAATGCAGGTCGAAGCGCAATACGAGCTTATATCCAATTAGGCTACTCAACCGAATTTGAGTCGCAGGCAGTCGCCTCTCGTGGAGCACCTCATCGCGGAATACGCGGATGGGGTTCTGCTGCGGGAATATGTCTGGCTGGGCTGGCGGCCCGTGGCGGTGATCGAGGGTGGGGTGACCCATCTCATCCGCACCGACCATATCGGCCGCCCGCTCTTCGCCACCGAGGTCATCGCCGGGCTTCCCTACGAAGCCTGGCGGGCCGACTACCTGCCCTTCGGCGCGGTCCACATCTCCACCGGCCCGCTCACCACCGCCCGCTTCCCCG
>JBMYPI010000373.1:0-504 GCA_049600155.1 Rubricella sp. | reverse complement strand
GCGGTCAGCGTGTCGAAATCAGCGTCACGCGCAGCGCCCTGCACGACCGCTTCGATTTCAGCCCGGTGCTGGTAGTGATAGCGCAGCGGCGACAGCGTGACCTCCGGCTCCCCCGGCTCCCCGTCGCGCAGGATCAGCAGCCCATCGGCCGGCACGCGCTCGGGCAGCCCCTCGCTGCGCAGGGCGGTGGCGGGCAACGCCGAGAGCCGCGCATGCAGCGCGGCGAGGATGGTTTCGCGAGGGCTGGGCATTACGA
The DNA here is from genome assembly GCA_049600155.1 of Rubricella sp. Taxonomy (GTDB): domain Bacteria; phylum Pseudomonadota; class Alphaproteobacteria; order Rhodobacterales; family Rhodobacteraceae; genus Rubricella. The sequence continues at coordinate 248 of JBMYPI010000373.1, read as the reverse complement.
ACCTTGTGCTCCACGACGGGGCCAACGTCGTTGAGTCTTGTGGTTGTCCTGTTGCAGCGGGTTGAAGCCGTCGTCACGGGCTGTGTCTCGACGGAGAAAATCTGGCGACAGCATGAGAACGTCTCAATTTCCAGAACGGGCGCGCTCGCTATGCTGAAGACCACCACTGCTGGAGCCATTGAAAATGTTGGTCTATCGCATACTGACCGGCGTCGACGACGCTGCATTCTGCCATCGGCTCACCGAAG
>JBMYPI010000372.1:0-518 GCA_049600155.1 Rubricella sp. | reverse complement strand
AGACGACCGGACGCTCGTGAACCTCCTCGTCGAACAGATCGAGTTCGCCGACGTCGTGATCCTGAATAAGGTCACGGACGCCGGCCTCGAGCGCACGGATGCCGCGCGGAAGATCATCCGCAGCCTGAACGCCGATGCGCGCATCTTCGAAGCCGACCATTCCGACGTTCCAGCGGACGCCATCCTCGACACCGGCCTTTTCGATTTCGAGAAGGCCCACGAGCATCCGATGTGGGCCAAGGAGCTCTACGGCTTCGCCGACCATGTGCCGGAGACCGAGGAATATGGCGTCACGTCCCATGTCTATCGCGCCGGTCGCCCTTTCGAGCCGGAGAAGATCCTGGCGGTCCTGAACGGTGAGCTGCCCGGTGTCATCCGTGCAAAGGGTCATTTCTGGATCGCCACGCGGCCCGAATGGGTGGCCGAGTTCTCGTTCTGGGGCGCGAAGATCGGCTGAGCGGCAACAACGGGATTGCACACGCCCCTTTGACCTGTGCGGCGCTAGCGGAAAGAAATGC
>JBMYPI010000371.1:239-542 GCA_049600155.1 Rubricella sp. | reverse complement strand
CCTCATCGCTAAGCGCATACAGGCCACCTGTGCATTCGGTGACATCTTGACCTGTCATTTCAAAATGCACACCACCTGGGATAGTGCCCTCTGCCGCATGTATCTCAAAGAATTCGCGCACTTCGCGCAGGACACTGTCGAAGGGTCGTGTTTTATACCCTGTCGCTGATTTGATTGTATTGCCGTGCATCGGATCGCAGGACCACACAACATTTGCGCCCTCTTCTTCGACAGCCTTAATCAGACGAGGTAGATGATCCCCAACGCTGCCCGCGCCAAAACGGGCGATCAGGGTCAAACGAC
>JBMYPI010000371.1:0-229 GCA_049600155.1 Rubricella sp. | reverse complement strand
TTAGAACTTTCAAATCCTCGGCAGTAGTTGTTGGGCCGCATTTCAATCCGATTGGATTCAATACCCCACGGCAAAATTCAACATGCGCACCATCTGGTTGACGGGTTCTGTCCCCGATCCAGATCATGTGACCCGATCCTGCCAACCAGTTTCCTGATGTGGAATCAAGACGCGTCAGCGCTTCTTCATATTCCAACAATAGCCCTTCGTGCGACGTGTAGAAGTCCAC
>JBMYPI010000370.1:0-607 GCA_049600155.1 Rubricella sp. | reverse complement strand
GTTTCAGTTTGCCACCAGTGATCCACAACAGGTACGCCCAACAAATCCCGCGCCCAGTTGATGGTGTCAGGGTCCGCACGTTCGCCCGCCAAATAAAGCGCGCGCAATCCGCTTAGATCATATTTTTTGGCAAATTTGCCCTTGGGGTCGTCCCGTTTGATCGCGCGGAACGCAGTGGGTGCCGTAAAGAAGGAACGCACGTTATGTTCGCTGATCACGCGCCAGAACGTGCCTGCATCAGGCGTGCCAACGGGTTTTCCCTCGAACACGATTGTGGTGTTACCATGGATGAGTGGTGCATAACAGATATAGGAATGGCCCACGACCCAACCCACATCCGAGGCGGCCCAAAACACATCGCCTGGATCGACATTATAGACGTTTTTCATGGTCCAGTTTAGGGCAACCAAATGTCCGCCCGTTGGGCGCACAACGCCCTTGGGTGCGCCTGTCGTGCCAGAAGTATAGAGGATATAGGCAGGGTGATCGCCACGAACGGGAACACATGGCGCGGGTTCAACGCTGTCTTGTACCGCGTTCCAATCATAATCACGCCCTTCGATCATATCGGCCACGCACTCTTCGCGTTGGAACATGAACACGACGT
>JBMYPI010000369.1:0-630 GCA_049600155.1 Rubricella sp. | reverse complement strand
CCATTTCCAAATCTTCTGCGATTGCCGCACTTCCGTCGGCGCGGGTATAGGCGCCTGTCATCAGGTTTTCTTCGACGGTAAGGTGTTCGAAACAATGGCGTCCTTCCATAACTTGGATAACGCCACGGCGCACCATTTCGGCGGGATCTGTTTGGTCAACCCGTTCGCCGCGGTAAGACACCATGCCTTTGGTCACTTCGCCGCGTTCAGATTGAAGCAAATTGGAAATGGATTTGAGTGTGGTCGTTTTGCCCGCTCCGTTTCCACCCAAAAGTGCAGTGATGCCGCCTTTGGGGACACGCAGGGATACGCCCTTAAGAACCAAAATAACGTGGTTGTAGATCACCTCGATATTGTTCACTTCGAGCAGTGTTTCTTGGTCTTGTGATACGTCCAGCATCGGGTTTCTTTCCAATTTGAAAAAAGGTTAAGGATTGGCCCCCGCACGGTGGCGGAGGCCAAGATGAGATTAATTACAGTTTGGTGTGATGTTGTTTTCAGACGCGAACGCAGAGCTGTCTGCGTCGATTAGCGGCTGAAGAACGCTCATATCAGACTGTTGATAATCGCTGATCAATGACCATGTGCCTGCGTTTGCATCCCACTGGGATACCGCAACCATACCGTCAC
>JBMYPI010000368.1:0-646 GCA_049600155.1 Rubricella sp. | reverse complement strand
GCGACCCCCGGCGTGACAGGCCGGTACTCTAACCAACTGAGCTACAACCGCGCGTGGCTTGTGGGATATGTGTTTTCACATGGAGCGTCAATAGAGAAAACGCATCGAATGACATCTATTTAAGCATCTGTTGAAATTTGAAATATGTCAGTGACCGCCACAGCCATTCCAAAGGCCCAAATCGGAATTTAGAGAGCCAAATGGGTGATATCCATATGTAAATTGGGAAATATATAGGCCGCGCTAATCATCGCAAAGGATTGGATATTCATCACCAATATCCCCAACAGCGCAAAACCTAGCAGTGTGTCGATTGAGGAAAGGCGATGGTGTTCGGAAATCGGGGTGCGCATGAAAATCCTTGGGTAATCAATAAAAACCTAATGAAGGATGTGCGCTATATCCAAAAAACTTTTGGGATTGCAGCCATGCGTTCAATAATGTGGGTAAAATGGCGCGGTTGACGGGGCTCGAACCCGCGACCCCCGGCGTGACAGGCCGGTACTCTAACCAACTGAGCTACAACCGCGCGTGAAAAGGGTCTTATGGCGTGATACGATAATGGTCAAGCGGACATTTCGAAATTTTTCACGATTTGCAGAAAAATTTTGCGACCTCTAAACTTTTGCCAAAAAACACCGCACAA
>JBMYPI010000367.1:0-663 GCA_049600155.1 Rubricella sp. | reverse complement strand
GGCCAACGGTAATGCGCCATGGCAAACCAATCAAATCCATAGTGGCAAACTTGCCCCCTGCCCGCTCTTTTCGATCATCATAAAGCGGATCAAGACCCAGCGCGATCAGGGATTTATATAGGCTATCGCAGGCGGCATCTGCCTCATCATCCCCCTGTTTCAGGTTCACAATCCCGCAATGGAACGGCGTGACCCCTTCGGGCCAGATAATGCCATTATCGTCATGGTTCGCCTCGATCAATGCGCCGATCAATCGGGATACACCAATCCCGTGGCTGCCCATATGGACGGGCACATTGTTGCCCTCTGCATCCTGAACCATAGCGTTCATCGACTCGGAATACTTGGTCCCGAAATAGAAAATCTGGCCAACTTCAATGCCTCGCGCAACGCGGCGGCGTTCCTCTGGGATCTGATTGAACAGCGCCTCATCATGGGTTTCATCGGTGCGCGCATAGAGCGATGTGAATTCATCCAACACGCCCTGACAGGCCGCGCGATCATCATAGTCAATTTCACGACCCCCAAAACTTAGATCCGTGACCTTGCTGTCATAAAACACCTCGGATTCGCCAGTATCAGCAAGAACCAAGAATTCATGCGTATCATCGCCCCCAATCGGGCCACTGTCTGCCCGCATCGGAATCGCCTGAAGCCCCATGC
>JBMYPI010000366.1:0-688 GCA_049600155.1 Rubricella sp. | reverse complement strand
GGGCGATATCGCGTCGATCAGTGCAGATGGATATTTGATGATCCAAGATCGCGCGAAAGATTTGATTAAATCAGGTGGTGAATGGATCAGTTCCATTGATTTGGAAAATGTGGTCATGGGCCATCCTGACGTAGCCAGCTGCGCTGTAATTGCCGTGCCCCATCCCAAATGGGATGAACGTCCAATCTTGGTTGTGGTTCCCAACGGCAAGGCGCGTGTTAGCAAGTCAGAGATTGACGAAATGCTTTTGAAACACGTTGCAAAATGGCAGTTGCCTGACGCGATTGAATTTGTAGATGAATTGCCGCTGACGGCGACGGGCAAGGTTTCCAAATTGACCCTGCGTCGTCAATTTGCCGATTATCAGTTGCCAGAATAAGAGGTTTAAGATGGATCTTGGGATTAGTGAACGCGTTGCACCACTGATTAAGGCCGTGCGCGATATGGTGGAAAACGATATCGCGCCGCTGGACGCTGAATATCACGCGCTGGTCGGTACCCACCCCACAGGGGATCGTTTCAAACATACCGATCGTCAGTTGGAAATTTTGGATCGGCTTAAATCTTTGGCGCGCGAACGGGGGCTTTGGAATTTTTGGCTTACCGACAGTGAACGTGGATACGGGCTGAGCACCGTGGAATACGCCTATTTGGCCGAAGAAATGGGCAAGGTTGGCATCGCAGCCGA
>JBMYPI010000365.1:0-690 GCA_049600155.1 Rubricella sp. | reverse complement strand
CCGCCGCGATGAGCATGATCCCAACCTCTACAGGGGCCGCCAAGGCCGTTGGTTTGGTATTACCCGAGTTGAACGGAAAATTGGACGGTGTGGCCATTCGTGTCCCAACCCCAAACGTATCCTGTGTTGACCTCACGTTTGAGGCTGCGCGCGACACCACGATTGAGGAAATCAACGCGTCCGTTAAATCCGCTGCTGAGGGTGCGATGAAGGGCGTTTTGGGCTATACGGACGATCCACTTGTTTCCATGGATTTCAACCATGATCCACATTCATCCGTTTTTGCCAGCGAACAAACCAAGGTGATGGATGGCAATATGGTGCGCATCCTGACGTGGTATGACAACGAATGGGGCTTTTCCAACCGCATGGCCGATACGGCCGTTGCGATGGGTAAATTGATTTAGACCTCTTCCCTATTACGTGGCCTATCTGGGATAACAAAATCCCCATATTTTTTATATCAACGCTTAGAATCACGCCCGTGGGCGATTAACGTGGCTGAATGAAATGAAGCCCACGCACCGTTTTGCCGAAGGCAAACCTGCGGTTCGACTGGACGCGCGCGGGCTGTATCTTGCGCGATTAGTCTGCGCTACGCTGCGACCGCGCATGATCTGGGTTGACAAAGTCAACAGTGTGCCAAGGCGATCTCTGAAATATCGCATGTAATTATAAGAATTGGAGTTC
>JBMYPI010000364.1:285-838 GCA_049600155.1 Rubricella sp. | reverse complement strand
GTATCCATATGTCACGCGCTTGGCCTGTCGTTCGATTTTGACCGCACCCAAAACCATGGATGCAAATGCGGCTGCAGCAATAAAAATTGCGATACCAGGAGCCGTTGCCATCATGCCATCAGCGGCGTCCAATCCCAACAGATAGCTGGGGTTCAATGCCTGCATCGCCGCCAAAAACAGGCCATAGATCGCAACAGGCACCAATGCCGCACGCATCGCCCAAGGCAGTGTTGCACGCAGTGCGTTTGACCCTGTGGCGAACGCGCGGGATACACGGCCCGACACGCCGCCCATTATGGGTAGGAAAATCAACGCAACCACCAAAGATGCGCTAAGAACAAAGATCAGCGTCACTGGCAGCATGCCCATGAATTGCCCCGGAACACCCGGCCAGAACAGCATGGGCAAAAACGCACATAGGGTTGTGGCGGTGGAACTGACGATGGGCCAAAACATGCGCTTGGCCGCTTCGACGTAGGCCCTCATCGGGCCGCTGCCCTCTTGAATGCGTTTGTCAGCGTATTCCACCACAACAATCGCCCCATCCACCAAC
>JBMYPI010000364.1:0-275 GCA_049600155.1 Rubricella sp. | reverse complement strand
GCCGAACATCACGATGTTTGAAATGGTGATCCCCATCACGCCCAATAGGACGAAGCACAGCAAGAATGACGTGGGGATGGAAAAGCCCACCAGTAAGGCCGCCCGCGTTCCAAGGGATGTCAAAACAACGATCATGACCAATGCGATCGCGGTTAGAACCGATCCTTCCAACTGGCTAACCATGGAATCCACAACACGGCTTTGATCGTTTGAGGTGCCCATGTGCACGGCTGCGCGTAAATCTTGGGGCCATGCTGCGACTTCTGCTTCGACCA
>JBMYPI010000363.1:0-1459 GCA_049600155.1 Rubricella sp. | reverse complement strand
CGTCGATTACCGTGACGCTGAACGCCCTTCGCCTGACGCGGGAGCCGAAATGACGATCCTCGCCTATCTCATCCCGATATCCCTGTTCCTCGGCGGCATCGGCCTTGTCGCCTTCCTCTGGGCTCTGAAATCGAACCAGTATGAAGACCTCGAAGGCAACGCCCACCGCATCCTCTCCGACCGCTACGACGACCACCCGGCGGAGTGATCCGGATCGAGACCGACGGCCAGGCTGCACCAGCCGGAGCCTCCGGCGGGGATATTTGTCGAAGACATGAGACAGGAGACGTCGCGCACCGTTGCGGCGCGCTGTCCTTTCCCCCATAACCCGCCCCGCACCCTGTGTGAGGAGGAGAGGCCATGCATGACATCCGCATGATCCGCGAAAACCCCGAAGCCTTCGATGCCGCGCTCGGGCGGCGCGGGGTGGGCGCGCTCTCCTCCGAAGTGCTGGCCATCGACACCGCCCGCCGCGCCGCGATCCAGGCCGCCGAGGCCGCGTTGCAGGAGCGTAACGCTGCATCGAAGCAGGTCGGCGCGGCCAAGGCGAAAGGCGACGAGGCGGAGTTCGAGCGCCTCCGCGCGCTCGTGGCCGAGAAGAAGGAGGAGATCGCCCGCCTCGAAGAGGAGGCGAAGGCGAAGGACGAGGCGCTCACCGCCCTCCTCCTGACCATCCCCAACCTGCCGCTCGACGACGTGCCGGAGGGGGAGGACGAGGCCGCCAATGTCGAGGTCAAGCGCTGGGGCACGCCCCGCACCCTCGATTTCGAGGCGAAGGAGCATTACGCGCTCTCCGCCGTCGCGGGCGCGATGGATTTCGAGACGGCGGCGAAGCTTTCGGGGTCCCGCTTCGTCGTGCTCAGCGGCACCGTCGCGCGGCTGCACCGGGCGCTCGCGCAGTTCATGCTCGACACCCATGTGGAACAGAACGGCCTGACGGAGACGATCACGCCCGTCCTCGTGCGGGACGAGGCGATGCTCGGCACCGGCCAGCTTCCGAAATTCGCCGAAGACAGCTACCGCACCACCAATGGATGGTGGCTCATCCCCACCGCCGAGGTGACACTGACGAACATCCCCGCGGGCGAGATCCTCGACGAGGCCGCCCTGCCGCTGCGTTTCGTCGCCCATACCAACTGCTTCCGCTCCGAGGCGGGAAGCGCGGGGCGCGACACGGCGGGAATGCTCCGCCAGCACCAGTTCGAGAAGGTCGAGATGGTCTCCGTCACCCATCCCGATGCGGGCGCGGAGGAGCTGGAGCGGATGACGACCTGCGCCGAGGGCATCCTCGAAGCGCTCGGCCTGCCCTACCGGCGGATGATCCTTTGCACCGGTGACATGGGCTTCGGCGCGCGCAAGACCTACGATCTTGAGGTCTGGTTGCCGGGCCAGAACACCTATCGGGAGATCAGCTCCTGCTCCCTTTGCGGCGATTTCCAGGCCCGGCGGATGAATGCCC
>JBMYPI010000362.1:0-1477 GCA_049600155.1 Rubricella sp. | reverse complement strand
CATGGTGCCTGGCGGCTTTTCCTATGGCGATTATCTGCGCTGCGGCGCGATCGCCGCGCGCTCGCCCATCATGCAGGCCGTGCGTACCTTCGCCGGGCGCGGCGGCCATGTGCTGGGCATCTGCAACGGGTTCCAGGTGCTTCTGGAAACGGGCCTTCTCCCGGGGGCGCTGATGCGCAACGCCGGGCTGAAATTCCTCTGCAAGGATGTGACCCTGCGGGTCGAAACCGACGACAGCCCGTTCACCGCGTCCTATGCCCCGGGGGCCGAGATCACGATCCCCATCGCCCATCACGACGGCAACTACATCGCCGACCCCGAAACGCTCGCACGGCTTCGCGGGGAGAACCGCATCGCCTTTCGCTACACGGCGAACCCGAACGGCTCGATGGAGGATATAGCCGGCATCCTCAGCGAGAACCGCCGTGTCCTTGGCATGATGCCCCATCCGGAGCGGCTGAACGATCCCGCCCTTGGCGGCTCCGACGGGTCGGCCCTCTTCACAGGCCTCGCGCGGGCGCTCGAAGCGGCGTGACGCCAGCCTGCTGCGACGGCGCGGCCGAACACGCGGCCCGCCCCGCACGCGAACGGGCTCCGGTTTTCGTCGCTGACCCTGCCTTTCACGATTCCTGAAAAACCTCGGGAAAGTGCGGGCCAGCGGACGGAGGCAGCGCCCCCGCCCCCACTCACCGCCACAGCCTGTCGCCCAGGCGCTCCTCCATGCCGGTATAGAGATGGGCGACCTGCTCGCCATAGCCGTTGAACAGGAGCGTCGGGCGGCGGTCATCCTCGCCGAGCATGAGCTCGGTCGCCTGGGACCAGCGCGGATGGTCGACATCGGGATTCACGTTCGCCCAGAACCCGTATTCGCGCGCCTGCAGCTCTTCCCAGAAGCTGAGCGGCTGCTCGTCGGTGAAGGTGATCTTCACGATCGACTTGATGTGCTTGAACCCGTATTTCCACGGCGTGTGAAGCCGCAGGGGCGCGCCGAACTGCTTGTGCAACTCCTTGCCGTAAGCCCCTGTCACGACGAAGGAAAGCTCGTTCGCCGCTTCCTCGATCGTCAGCCCCTCTACATAGGGCCATGGCCACCACGTCGCCCGCTGCTCGCGCGCGACATCGGGGTCCAGGAAGGTCTCGAACCGCACATAACGGGCCGAGGACAAGGGCTGCGCGATCTCCAGAAGCTGCGAGAGCGGGAACCCGATCCAGGGCACGACCATCGACCACGCTTCCACGCAGCGATGCCGCACGATCCGCTCTTCCAGCGTCACCCGGGACATCAGATCCTCGAAGCCGATCTCGAAGGGCCGCTCCACCATGCCGTCGATCGCGATCGTCCAGGGATCGACCTCGAGCGCCTGCGCCTCCCGCCAGATCCGCTTTGAGGAGCCGAACTCGTAGAAATTGTTGTAGGTGGAGGACAACCCTTCATCCGTCACCGGACGACCGGCATCGGAGAAGGCCGGGTTGAGCG
>JBMYPI010000361.1:0-1510 GCA_049600155.1 Rubricella sp. | reverse complement strand
ACGCGCAGGGTGATCGGCGCGGTCCTGCCAAGCCGCGCGGCGACGGCGGAAAGCACCTCGAGTTCCTCGGCGCTTTCGACGTTGAATTGTCGGATGCCGTGGGTGAGAGCATACTCCATCTCGTCCGCGGTCTTGCCGACGCCGGAGAAGACGATCCTCTCCCCCGGCACACCGGCGGCGCGGGCGCGGCGATACTCGCCGACGGAAACCACATCCATCCCCGCGCCGAGCCGCGCCATCGTGGCGATGACGGCCTGGTTGGAATTCGCCTTCATCGCGTAGCAGATCAGGTGCGGCAGGCCTTCGAGCGCATCGGCGAAGACCTTGTAATGCCGCTCCAGCGTCGCGGTGGAATAGACGTAGAAGGGTGTGCCCACGGCGCGCGCGATCTCCGGCAGGGGGACATCCTCGGCATGGAGGATGCCGCCGCGATAGAGGAAATGGTCCATCAATCGAGCTTTCTGGAACGCAGGAAGAGGTAGAGCGGCAAGCCGCAGCTCACCCCGATGCAGTAGATCGTGGGAACGGCGGCGAGGCCCCACCAGTCCTTCCGCGCGATGCTCTCGGCGATGATCCAGATGGTGAGCGCGACCGCCGCGATCGTGAGGTCGTAGACGAGACCGGTCGTGGCGTTGTTGACGTTCCACGCCTCGACCATGCCGGCAAGCGACCAGCCGAATTCGTTGAACCAGCTGACGAAGTAGAACATCGGCACGATGGTGCCGAGGATCGCAAGGGCGAGGTAGGTCAGCCTCAAAGGGGTGAGCGGCTGCATGGCGCGGCCTTTCCTGGATGAACGCGGGTCAGCCCGGGGACGTAGCGGCAAGGCCCGTCGGGATCAAGGACGGGTTGCAGGGGGGCGGTGCTTCGCGCAAGTCTCGAACGGGGAAGTGTTGCGGGAGGGATCATGCGGCTGGAAGGGATCATCGCGGTCATCGCCTGGGCGGCGCTCGCCTGGCAGTTCCGGCTGAACTGGCTGGAAACGGGGGACGCCGCAGCGGCCGCCTGGGACATGGCGCGCTACTTCACCGTGCTGACGAATCTCCTTGTCGCCATCGTCTTCACCCGCGCGGCGCTCACGCGGCGAAAGCCGTCCGCCGGGCTTTCGGCGGCGGTCACGATCTATATCGCCGTGGTGGGCGGGGTTTATCACGGGCTTCTGGCGCGGAACCTGCCCGTCAGCGACCCGGAGTTCTGGAGCGATCACGGCTTTCACACGCTTGTTCCGATCCTCGTGGTGATCTGGTGGATCGCAAAGGCGCCGAAGGCGCGGCTTGCCTGGAGCCGCGCGCTGGCCTGGATCGCCTATCCGCTGGGATATCTCGTCTACGCGATGGCGCGGGGCATGGCCGATGGCGTCTATCCCTATTTCTTCATCGACCTGCCCCGTCAGGGTTTCGCGATGACGGCGCTCTGGGTCGCGGCGCTTTCGGGGCTGTTCCTGTGCCTCGGCCTCGTCGCCATCGGCGCAGGGCGCGCCCTGCGGTGACGTGGCGAGGGGGCGCTGCCC
>JBMYPI010000360.1:0-1559 GCA_049600155.1 Rubricella sp. | reverse complement strand
CGATCGTTCAGTTCCGCCTGACGCAGACCCACAAGAGCTGGGGGTTCATCGTCTTCGCGCTGGCGCTCGTCCGGGTCACCTGGCTGGCCGTTTCGCGGCTGCGCCCGGCCCTGCCCGAGCATTGCACGCCGACAGAACGGATCGCGGCCCATATCAGCCATACGATCCTTTATGCGGGCCTCTTCATCCTGCCGCTGTCGGGCTGGATCATGTCCGCCGCGTCGCCGCTGCAGGACATGCTGAACATCGAGAACATGGTTTTCGACTGGTTTGCCTTGTCCGATCCGTGGGTGCCCGGCGACCGGGCGGTGGAGCAAGTCGCCTCAACCGTGCACTACTGGACGGGCATTCTGATGGGGCTCACGCTGATCGCTCATATGGGCGCGGCGCTGAAGCACCATTTCTGGGATCACGATGCCGTATTGCGGCGAATGACCTGGGGGCGCTGAGGCGCCCTTACTTTCCCTCGCCAAAGCGATCCGCGACGAGATCGGAAAGGGCCTCGGCCAGCGCATCGGCCTCCGGCCCCGCCGTTTCGACGGTGATCGCGCTGCCCTTGCAGGCGGCGAGCATCAAAAGACCCATGATCGAATCGCCCGAGACCGTCTCCCCCTCATGGGTCACGCGCGCGGTCGCGTCGAACCGCTCCACGGTTTCCACGAAGCGGGCCGAGGCGCGGGCATGCAGCCCCTTCTCGTTGATGATATCGAGTGTGACGGTCTTCAATGTCTGTCTCAGATCGCGCGGGCGACGGGCCCCTGCCAGACATCCATATACCGCCGTCCTGCCTCGAGTGCACCCGCCACGGCGACGGCACGCGGCTGGTCGCGCAGTTTCGCAAGCCGGATCAGGACGGGAATGTTCGCGCCGTAGATGACATCCATCCTGTCGGCGATGCAGGCGCTGACAGCAAGATTGGACGGGGTGGATCCGAAAAGATCGGTCACGAGGACGACTCCGTCGCCATCATCGACCTCATCGGCCGCGGCGCAGATCTCCGCCTGGCGGTCGTTCAGCCCGTCTTCGGCCGAAATCGAGATCGCCCGCGCATTCGGCAGCGGGCCGACGACATGCTGAACGGCTTCCAGATACGCCCCGGCGAGGCTGCCATGTGCTACGATCACGATCCCGATCATTCGCGGGATTTCTCCACACTACCCGCCGACATGCGGCGCCGCTCCAATTCACGATGTCGAATAGACACCCCCGACGCCGCATCCTCAAGGAGTTTCGCAACCGCCTCCGAGACGGCGACGGACCGGTGGCGCCCGCCGGTACACCCGAACCCGACAGAGAGATAAGCCTTTCCCTCGCTTCGGAAAGCCGGAAGCAGGAACTCGAGAAGTTCCGTTACGTTATCGAGGAACCGGGTGTAACGGTCATCGCGCCCGACATATTCGGCAACCGGTGCGTCCCGGCCATCGAGCGGACGAAGATCCTCCACCCAATGGGGATTGCGCAGGAATCGGCAGTCGAACACCATGTCGAGGCCCGAGGGGACGCCACGCTTGTAGGAGAAACTCTCGATCCGCACGCTCAATCCGGTTTCCTCATCGGAG
>JBMYPI010000359.1:0-1598 GCA_049600155.1 Rubricella sp. | reverse complement strand
CGATGGGCACCGCGCCCATCCGCAGCAGGGTGGAGAGCGTCTCGCGCGCGTTGAGGTAGCGGCGGCGCGCCTGGGTATCCTCCAGCGTCAGGAGGACCTGCGCGCAGGTGATGCCGTGGGGGGCAAGGCGTTCCTGGTAGGCCCGGGCAAGGCGGATCTGGCCGACGGCGGCCGCCGCCTGCACCTCTTCCAGCGGCGCCCGGCGCCCGAGCCCCAGAACGCCCCGCCCCAGCGCAATGGAGCCGGAGGACACCAGCACCACGCCCTTCCCTTCGGCCTTCAGCGCCGCGACATCCGCGATCAGGCTGTCGAGCCAGCCCTCACGCAGCATGCCTGACTTCTGATCAACGAGAAGCGCCGATCCGATCTTGACGACGACGATGGAGGCCTGGCTGATACGGTCCTCGCTCAGGGCGTCCACGGCGCATCCTCCTCACGGGGAGCCTCCGCCGCGCGGGTGCCGTCGATGAGCGCGCGCAGCGCGCGCAGCACGTCCTCCACCCCCTGTTTCGCCGCGCCCGAAAGGACCATCACCGGCGCGCCATGGACTTCCTCCAGCGCAGCCTTGCGTTCGGCCAGCGTTTCGGCGTCGAGCGCGTCGGCCTTGTTGAGCGCCACGATCCGGGACTTCTCGATCAGGCCCGCGCCGTATTCGGCCAGCTCGTGGACGACCGTCTCGTAATCCTGTGCGACGGTCTCGGACGTGCCGTCGACCAGGTGAAGAAGCGCGGCGCACCGCTCAACGTGACCGAGGAAACGATCCCCGATCCCCCTGCCCTCATGGGCGCCCTCGATGAGCCCCGGGATATCGGCGAGCACGAATTCCGTGCCGTCGATACCCACCACGCCGAGATTGGGATGGAGGGTCGTGAAGGGGTAATCGGCGATCTTCGGCCGGGCGTTGGAGGTCGCCGCGAGGAAGGTCGACTTGCCCGCGTTCGGCAGGCCAACCAGCCCGGCATCGGCAATGAGCTTCAGCCGGAGCCAGATCGTCCGCTCCACGCCTTCCTGACCGGGATTGGCGGTGCGCGGGGCCTGATTGGTGGAGGTCTTGAAATGAAGGTTGCCGAAGCCGCCGTTCCCGCCCTTGGCGAGGCAGACGCGCTGGCCGACGTCCGAGAGGTCGGCGATCACCGTCTCCTGATCCTCTTCGAGGATCTCGGTGCCGACGGGCACCTTCAGGAGGATGTCCTCACCGTTCTTGCCGGTGCGCTGTCGACCCATGCCGCCCTGGCCGTTCTTGGCGAAGAAATGCTGCTGGTAGCGGTAGTCGATCAGCGTGTTGAGCCCCTCGACCGCCTCGGCCCAGACGGAACCGCCCCGCCCGCCATCGCCGCCATCGGGCCCGCCATATTCGATATACTTCTCCCTCCGGAAGGAAACCGACCCGTTACCGCCCGCGCCCGAACGGATATAGACCTTCGCGAGATCGAGAAATTTCATTGCGCATTCCTCAATTCGTAATGCCATTCATCGACCATCGCGCCGCGCGCGACGGAATGGCTCTCGCCATCGCCGACATAGTCGAACCCGGCATTGGTCAGGATATGGGCGGAGGCCGGGTTATCCTGGAAGACGCGGGCATGGAGGCTCGGCAC
>JBMYPI010000358.1:0-1598 GCA_049600155.1 Rubricella sp. | reverse complement strand
GTGGTGTTTCTCATCGCCGCCGCTCTCGCCGCCCGCATCGGGTTCGGCCGCCTGGCCGAGCCCGCCCCTCTGCCCCTTCCGGGAGAATGACACCATGACGACCGATTTCGATATCGTCGTGATCGGCGGAGGCCCCTGCGGGGCGACCGCCGCGACCGACCTCGCCCGCAACGGCTGGCGCGTGGCGCTGATGGACAAGGCCGGCAGGATCAAGCCCTGCGGCGGCGCGATCCCGCCCCGCTGCATCCGGGATTTCGACATTCCCGACGCCCAGCTCGTGGCCAAGATCAACACCGCGCGGATGATTTCCCCCACCGGTCGCCACGTCGATATCCCGATCGAGCATGGCTATGTCGGCATGGTCGACCGGGAGCATTTCGACGAGTTCCTGCGTGAACGCGCGGCGGAGGCGGGCGCGGCACGGCTGACGGGAACGTTCCTGAGCGTGGACCGCTCCGGCGGAGTCACCACGGTCGTCTATCGCCCCAAGGAAAAGGACGCCGAGCCGCGCATGGTCACCACCCGCATGATCCTCGGCGCGGATGGCGCGCGCTCCAACGTCGCGCGCCAGGAGATCCCCGATGGCGGGGAGATCGACTACGTCATCGCCTATCACGAGATCATCAAGGCGCCGGATGCCGCCCATGCCCCGGAGAGCTATCACGCCAAGCGCTGCGATGTCGTCTACGACGGCGCGATATCACCGGATTTCTACGGCTGGGTGTTCCCGCATGGGGAGCAGGCGAGCATCGGGATGGGCACGGGCCTGAAGGATTTCGACCTCAAGGCCGCAACCAGTGCGTTGCGGGAAAGCTCCGGCCTCGCGGGGTGCGAGACGATCCGCAAGGAAGGCGCCCCGATCCCGCTCAAGCCGATGAAGCGCTGGGACAACGGAAAGGACGTGCTGGTTGCAGGCGATGCCGCAGGCGTCGTCGCGCCCTCTTCGGGCGAGGGGATCTACTATGCGATGTGCGCGGGCCGCCACGCGGCCGAGGCGATGCATCTCGCGCTCGCGAAGGAAAATCCGCGCAAGCTGAGACTGGCGCGGCGCAGGTTCATGCGCGAACATGGTCTTGTCTTCCGCGTTCTGGGTCAGATGCAGGACACCTGGTATCGCTCCGACGACCGGCGGGAGCGGTTCGTGTCGATGTGCCATGACGTCGATATCCAGCGCCTGACCTTCGAGGGCTACATGCACAAGCGGCTCGTCTTCGCAAAACCGCTCGCGCATGCACGCATCTTCCTGAAGAATTGCGCGCATCTCGCCCGTCTGATACCCGCACGCTCATGAGCTACGATCTGATCCCGGCCTGGGAGGATGGTGTCCTCCGTCCCGTTGGCAAGCTCGAGGTCCACGCGCGTGCGATGCGCCATCCCGCCATCAGCGTCTTCGTGATGGACGGCGACAGGACGCTTCTGCAGCAGCGCGCTGCAGGCAAGTATCACACGCCCGGCCTCTGGGCGAACGCATGCTGCACCCACCCCCATTGGGGGGAAGACCCACTGTCTTGCGCCCAACGGCGGTTGGACGAAGAGCTTGGCCTGCCTGAAATCGCTCTGCGATTTCGGGATACGGTCGAGTATCGCGCCGACGTCGG
>JBMYPI010000357.1:0-1636 GCA_049600155.1 Rubricella sp. | reverse complement strand
ATGTATTGCACCCAATGCGAGGCCGAGGGGTTCCGCCGCATCACCTACTGGCCCGACCGGCCGGACGTGATGGCCCGCTTCACCGTGCGGATCGAGGGCGACATGCCGGTGATGCTCTCCAATGGCAATCTCAGCGGGCAAGGCGAGGGATGGGTGGAATGGGAGGACCCGTTTCCCAAACCGTCCTACCTCTTCGCACTGGTGGCCGGGGATCTCGTGAGCCTCGATGACCACTTCACCACCATGTCCGGCCGGAAGGTCACCCTGCGCATCTTCGTCCGCCCCGGTGACGAAGGCAAATGCGCCTACGCGATGGACGCGCTCAAGCGCTCGATGGCCTGGGACGAGAAGGCCTATGGCCGGGAATACGATCTCGACCTGTTCATGATCGTCGCCGTGGACGACTTCAACATGGGCGCGATGGAGAACAAGGGGCTGAATATCTTCAACTCCAAATACGTCCTCGCAAGCCCGGAGACGGCGACGGATCTGGACTACGAGCGGATCGAAGGCATCGTCGCGCACGAGTATTTCCATAACTGGACGGGCAACCGGATCACCTGCCGGGACTGGTTCCAGCTTTGCCTCAAGGAAGGGCTGACGGTCTTCCGCGACCAGCAGTTCACCGGGCATGAGCGATCCGAGGCGGTGAAGCGGATCGAGGACGTCAAGATGCTCCGCGCGCGCCAGTTCCGCGAGGATGCCGGGCCCCTCGCGCACCCCGTGAGGCCGTCGGAATACGTGGAGATCAACAATTTCTACACCGCAACGGTCTACGAGAAGGGCGCCGAGCTGATCCGCATGTTGCGTCTGATCGTCGGCGAGGATGGCTATGATCGCGCGCTGGCCCTCTATTTCGAACGCCATGACGGGCAGGCCTGCACGATCGAGGACTGGCTCACGGTCTTCGAGGATGCCACCGGCCACGACCTCTCCCGTTTCGCACGCTGGTATGCCCAGGCCGGCACACCGAGGCTTCACGTCTCCGAAAGCCACGAGGCGGGGCGCTACACGCTGCATTTCCGGCAGGAGACGCCACCGACACCCGGGCAGACGGAGAAACTGCCCGTCCCGATCCCCATCGATTTCGGCCTGATCGATCGCGACGGGATCGAAATCGCGGCCGGGCGCCACCTGATGACCGAACCGGAGGAAACCCTCTCCTTCGACCTCGCCGAGAAACCGGTGCCGAGCCTTCTGCGCGGGTTTTCCGCGCCGGTGATCCTCGTGCGGGACACATCGGCGGCGGAAAGGGCCTTTCTGCTCGCCAACGATACCGATCCGTTCAATCGCTGGGAGGCGGCCCGCGCGCTCGCCCTCGATGCGCTGGCGGAGGGCCGGCGAGAGGATACCGCGCTGGCGGAGGGCCTACGCGCGGTGGCGCGGGATGAAGGGCTCGATCCGGCCTTCCGCGCCCTCGCGCTGACGCTTCCGGGGGAGGAGGATATCGCCGCCCATATCGCCGGGCTCGGCCGCGTCGTCGATCCGCAGGCGATCCACGACACGCGGCGCGCGCTCGATCTTTCCCTCGCGGAGGCGCTGGGCGAGGACGCAGCGCGCCTCTACGACGCGATGGCGACACCGGGCCCCTATTCGCCCGATGCGGCCTCCGCCGGGCGCCGGGCGCTCCGGCTCC
>JBMYPI010000356.1:0-1659 GCA_049600155.1 Rubricella sp. | reverse complement strand
GGCGCGCTTTTCGGGATGACCCGCAACACCGGCCCGGCGGAAATCGCCAGGGCCGCGCTCGAATCGGTCGCCTACCAGACCCGCGACCTTTTCGAGGCGATGGGGCGCGACGGTGCCGACACCCGAAAGACGGTGCTGCGCGTCGATGGCGGGATGACGGCGAGCGACTGGACGATGCAGGCGCTCGCGGACATCCTCCAGGCACCCGTGGACCGGCCGAAGGTGCTGGAGACGACAGCCCTCGGCGCGGCCTGGCTCGCGGCCCTGCAATCGGGCCTCTCCGACCGCGCGGCTTTCGAAGCGTCCTGGGCGCTCGACCGCCGGTTCGAGGCGGCCATGAGCGCGGCCGACGCGCAGGCGAAATACGATGGCTGGTGCGATGCCGTGCGCCGCACCCGGACGGAATGAGGGATGAAGAAGATCGGCATCATCGGCGGTATGGGATGGCCTTCCACGCTCGACTACTACCGCGCGATCTGTGAGCGGTGTGTGGCCCGGGCCGAGGCCGAGGGGCTGCAGCCGCCTTATCCCGTCCCCCCGATGACGATCGAGTCGCTGGTGCAGGCGGAAACGCGGAAACTGCGCGGCACGCAAGGTGACGAGGAAAGCTGGCAGGCTTTCGATGCGGTCTTCCGCGCGGCCTTCCAACGCCTCGAACAGGCGGGGTGCGATTTCGGCATGATCGCCTCGAACACGCCCCACAACCGGCTCCACGCCATCCGAAACGGCGTGAGCCTGCCGATCCTGCCGATATTCGATGCGGTGGCGCAGGTGGCGGCCAGCAGCGGGGCCCGCAGGGCGCTGATCCTCGGCACCAGCGTCACGATGACGGGCACGCTCTACCGCGACACGCTCGCGAAGGTCGGCATCGCCACCAACGATCGCCTGCCGCAGGCCGATATCGACGCATTCCAGAAAGTCATCGACACCAAATTCCACACCAGCGACGCCTCCGAAGGGCGCGCGGCGATCCTGGACTACGCACGGCGGTTCGCGGAACCCGGCGATCTGGTGATCCTCGCCTGCACCGAGCTTGCCCTCGCCTTTCCCGGGCATCTCGATGACACGGTCTTCGAGGCCGATGGCTGGCGGTTTCTCAACACGATGGCCGCCCATGTGGACGCGGCGCTGGCGGAGGCGCGGGCATGAACGATCTTCCCCTCTTCCTTCTCGATGCACCCGGCGGCGGGCGGGTGGGCCTCGCGCCCATGCCGGGGCGGTTCGCCGGGCTGGAGGAGGATGTCCGCACCCTCGCGGATGCAGGCACGACGCTCCTTCTGTCCATGACGACGGCGCTTGAACTGACCCCGGGGCTTGCCGAGACCTGCACGGGGCATGGCATCGCCTGGCGGCACCTCCCCATCTCGGACTGGGGCACGCCGCCAATCGATGTGCGGGAGGCATGGCCCGAAGCTTCGGCGGATGCCCATGCGAGGCTCGATGCGGGTCAGACGGTGATCGCCCATTGCGCCGGCGGGCGAGGACGATCGGGCATGGCGGTCATGCGACTCATGGTCGAACGCGGCGCCGATCCGACCGAGACATTCCTCGCGATCCGCGCGATCCGGCCCGGCGCCGTCGAAACCCATGAACAGCGGCAATGGGCGGCAGAGGGTGGGGCGAGATGATCCGGGCTCTCTGCCTCCTCCTGCTGCTTCT
>JBMYPI010000355.1:0-1665 GCA_049600155.1 Rubricella sp. | reverse complement strand
CGCAGGCTCGATCAGTTGACCGCCGTCGTTTTCGACACCGAGACGACCGGCCTCGAACCGTCCGCGGGCGACAGGCTGGTGCAGATCGCCGGGCAGCGCGTGGTTCACGGGCGGTTGCGCGAAGGCGACGTGTTCGACACCCTCGTCGATCCCGGGCGACCGATCCCCGCCGCCTCGACCGCGATCCATCACATCACCAACGAGATGGTCGTCGACGCGCCTGACGAGGGGAACGCGGTGCGCGCCTTCCACGCATTCGCGGAAGGCGCGGTTCTCGTCGCGCACAATGCGGCCTTCGATCTTGCCTTCCTGTCCAAGGTAGAGGGTCAATCGGGCGTGCGGTTCGATCAGCCGGTGCTCGATACGGTGCTGCTTTCCGCGATCGCGTTTCCGCACGAAAGCGATCACACGCTCGACGGCCTCGCCGCGCGGCTCGGCGTGACGATTCCCGAACCGCTCCGCCACACCGCGCTCGGCGATTCCGTGGCGACCGCTGACGTGTTCCTTCGGCTTATCCCCCTGCTCGAGGGGCAGGGGATCGAAACGCTCAGTGATGCGATCGAGGCGTCGGACAAGATGCTCGCGATTCGCCGCCAGCAGGCGAAATACTAGCTGTCGGGCCCCGGCGTGGGCGCGTAGTCGCCGAGCGGCATATCCGCGACCGTCTGGAGAAGGGTCGCGAAACCCGCCGCCTGGTGAGCCGCCACGGCAGCGCCCTTCTCGGCCGTTGCAGCCGCGGCATTCCCGACGACACCGGCCGGATTGAGGTCCTTCGCGACCCAGCCGAGCGAAACCGGGCCGATCGGCGGGACAGGTGCCGTTTCTGCCCTGGACGTGAACATCCGGGCCTGGCCCATATCGACGGTCCGGGGCCTGAAATGCAGCATCAGTGAGGTTTCGACATCGCCACCGTGGATGCCGTAGGCGAACTCCTCCGGCGGGAAAAGCCCGTCGGGGTGCCCGAAGCTGCCCCATTGGCATTTCACCGCGATCATGCCCGCCTGCACCCGCAACTCCCGCGAGAGGATCGAGATCAGGTCGAGATTGCCGCCATGGGAGTTGACTATAACGATCTTGCGCAATCCGGCCCGGGCGACCGAAAGTCCGATCTCCACCCAGGCCTTCAGGGCGGTCTCCGCTGTGAACGTCAGGGTCCCCCGCGCCCACAGATGCTCGTTCGACTTGCCGACGGCCTGCACCGGCAACTGGACGACATCGAGCGCATCGGGGACGAGCGGTCGCGCCTCCGCCAGCATGCCTTCCGCGATCAGCGTGTCGGTTCCGACGGGCAGGTGCGGCCCGTGCTGTTCCACCGCGGCGGTAGGCAGGATCGCCACCGTGCGGGCGGTATCGAACCGGGCGAAGGCGGAGGCGGGAAGATCCGTCCAGAGGTGATAGCTCACGGCGTTTCCTTCGCGTAGGTCGCTTCCAGACGGGACGCGAGATACTCCGCGCCGGTGACGGGCGGATATTTCGGTGCACCCGTGCCGGGAAGCGCCTCGATGATCGCTTCGGGCGCGGGATCGAGGAAGAACGCGACGGAATACCGCTCCCGCGCCGGGGGGATCACCCTGTGGGGGTTCGAGACGTACAGATCGTTCGTCCAGCGCATCAGGCAGTCCCCGATATTGACGACGAACGCGCCCTCCACATGCGGCACGTCGA
>JBMYPI010000354.1:0-1678 GCA_049600155.1 Rubricella sp. | reverse complement strand
GGCCCGGCGCACGCATTCTCGTCAAGGACATCGTGCAGGGACCGCCGGTCTCCGCACCGGTGGAGATCCGCATCATCGGCCCCGATCTGGAGGTTCTTCGGGAGGAAGGCGACAGGCTCGCGGGCATCATGGCCCGGGTTCCGGAGATCGCGACCGTCAGGACCGATCTCGACGCCGGCGCGCCCAAGCTCAGCTTCGATATCGACGAGGACCGGGCGCGGCTCCTTGGCCTCGATCTCACCGGCGTGGCGCGTCAGCTCGACGCGGCGCTGGAAGGCGCGACGGGCGGGAGCCTCATCGAGGGATCGGAGGAACTGCCCGTGCGCGTCCAGGTGGCCGAGGCCCAGCGCGCCGATGCCGCGACGATCGCAGCGCTTCCGATCCTGCCCCCCGATGCCGACAGGCTCGTCGGGCAGGGGTCCTACCCCGCGGTGCCGCTATCTGCGATCGCGACGGCCGATCTCGTGCCCTCCGACAGCGTGATCGTGCGCTACCAGGGCGAGCGGGTGAACGCGGTGCAGGGCTTCACTGCCTACGGCGTGCTGCCGGAGGAGGCGCTGGTTCTCGTCCAGGCCGCCATGGAGGCCGAGGGCTTCGCGGTGCCGCAGGGTTACCGCCTCTCCATTGGCGGCGATTCCGAGGAGCGCGCGGGCGTCATCGGAAACCTCCTCGCTTCGGTGGGCCTCATCGTGACGCTTTCCATCGCCACCGTCGTTCTCACGTTCAACAGCTTCCGCCTGTCGCTCGTGACCTTCATGGTCGCGGGGCTGGCGGCGGGGCTCTCGATCCTTTCGCTGGCGGTGATCGGGTATCCCTTCGGGATCATGGCCGTGATCGGGGTGATCGGCTCCATCGGGGTTTCGATCAACGCCGCCATCATCATCCTGACGGGATTGCAGCAGGACGAAGACGCGGCGGCGGGCGATCCGGAGGCGGCGGTCGATGTCGTCATGGGGTCGAGCCGGCATATCGTCTCGACCACGATCACCACCTTCGGGGGGTTCCTGCCGCTGATCCTCGCCGGGGGCGCCTTCTGGCCGCCCTTCGCGGTCTCGATCGCCGGCGGCGTGCTTCTGTCGACCGTGATGAGCTTCTATTTCACGCCGCCGATGTTCCGGCTCGTCTACGCCCGTCGCTTCAGGGCTCTCCGGAGGGCTGCCGCATCGGGCCGCTCCGACCCGATCCCCCAGCAACAGACGCCGCTTCCGCTCGCGGCGGAGTGACGAATCGGTCATGCGACGGCAGGCATCGCGCGCATCAATCTTGCGCGCGGCGCTTTCCTTTTGAATTAAAGAAACTCCTGTTTACAGGTGTTTAATCCATTCTGGTAAGTTTATCTGACCAAACTTCTTGACCTGCCCGGTCCTGCTGATACGCCTTGTGGAACGTTCGGCCGGTTCGCCCCGAGCCGTCGGCACAGAACACAGGGAGGACATGCAATGTCTAAGGTACGGGCCCTTCTCGGCTCGGCGGCCATCATCGTGGCAGCCGGGACCGCGGCGCAGGCGCAGGAAGACTTCGAAATGACCTCGGCCTTCGCCGAGAACCTGCCGATCCTCGGCACCGCGGGCGTCAACTTCGTCGAGAAGATCAACGCGATCTCGGACTCCGTCGAGTTCGAGCATTTCAACCCGGGCGAACTCGTTCCGACGCTGGAAGCGCTCGATGCGGTGTCCAA
>JBMYPI010000353.1:0-1733 GCA_049600155.1 Rubricella sp. | reverse complement strand
GCCTTTCGACAGGATCGCGATGGGCCGGCTCTTCGATGCCGGGCGGATGCTCGGCCAATCGCCCGATGCATGGCGGGAAGCCGATGGGGTGTTGCGGCTGACCGGCGGTCTTCAGTAGCGCATCGCCGAAGGAGCCCCTGCCCTATAGCCCCAGCGCGCGATAGCTCCCCGCGACACGGCTGATCGCGACGAGATAACCCGCGACCCGCAGGTCATCCACGTCCCCGCGTTCGTGCCAGACCTCCCGCATCGCCCCGAAAGCCTCGCGCATCGTGTCGTCGAGGCCGGAACGGACAAGTTCCAGCTCCGTCGCACCGTGCAGGTATTCCTGCTTGAACCTTTCGGAGAGGGGAGCGAGGCCGGGCGTCTCCGCCCGGATCCGGTCCAGTTCGTTGACGAGAAGCTGATGGCGGCTTTCCTCCCGCCGCCGCTCCATCCTGCCGAAGCGGATATGGGTCAGGTTCTTCACCCATTCGAAATAGGACACCGTCACACCGCCAGCGTTGGCGTAGAGATCGGGAATGATCACGATGCCCTTGCCGCGCAGGATCTCGTCCGCCCCGGCGGTGATCGGCCCGTTCGCGGCCTCGATGATGAGCGGGGCTTTCACCTCCGCCGCGTTGCCCATGTTGATCACGCCTTCCATCGCGGCGGGGATCAGGATGTCGCATTCGGCGGTGAGGGCGGTTCCGCCATCCTCGGCGTAGGTGGCATCGGGGAAGCCCTTGACCCCGCCGGTCGCGATCAGGTGCTGCTTGACCGCCTCCACGTCGAGCCCGGTTTCGCTGAAGATCGCCCCGTCGCGCTCGGCGATGCCGGTGACGATACAACCGTCCTGTTCGCTGAGAAATTTCGCGGCGTGATAGCCCACATTGCCGAGGCCCTGCACGATCACGCGCTTGCCATCAAGGCTGCCCGAGAGGTTCGCCTTCGCGACATCGGCCGGTTCGCGGAAGAACTCGCGCAGCGCGTATTGCACGCCGCGCCCCGTCGCCTCCACCCGGCCCGCGATACCGCCCGCGTTGAGCGGCTTGCCCGTCACGCAGGCGCGGCTGTCGATGTCGGTGGTGTTCATCCGGCGATACTGATCGGCGATCCAGGCCATCTCACGCTCCCCCGTGCCCATGTCGGGCGCGGGGACGTTCTGGGAGGGGTGGATGAGATCCCGCTTGGCCAGCTCGTAGGCGAAGCGGCGGGTGATCCGCTCCAGCTCTTCCTCCGACCATTCGCGCGGATCGATGCAGAGCCCGCCCTTGGAGCCGCCGAAGGGCGTCTCCACGAGGGCGCATTTGTAGGTCATGAGCGCAGCGAGCGCCTCGACCTCGTCCTGATTGACGCTGAGCGCGTAGCGGATCCCGCCCTTGACCGGCTCCATGTGTTCGGAATGGACGGAGCGGTAGCCCGTGAACGTCACGATATCGCCGCGCAGCTTCACTCCGAACCGCACCGTGTAGGTCGAGTTGCACACCCGGATCTTCTGGATCAGCCCCGGCGGAAGATCCGTCAGCGCGACGGCGCGGTTGAACATGATGTCGACGGATTCGCGGAACGACGGTTCCTTGACGTGTTTCATGGCGGCTCCCCGGGGCCCGTGTTGTTTTGCCGCGGACACTAACGCCGGTTTCACCCGGGCGTAAACGACATATCGCGCGTGACGCGGACGTAATTTTCAACGCGGTCCGGGCGGCGAACCCCTGTTGACGCCACCATCGACTCATGGCACATACCCGCCA
>JBMYPI010000352.1:0-1779 GCA_049600155.1 Rubricella sp. | reverse complement strand
GAAACCGGCGCGCGCATCCGGGCCTTCAGCCATCTTGAGGATTGCCATGTCGGCTCTGGCGCGGTGATCGGCCCCTATGCGCGGCTGCGCCCCGGAACGGAAATCGGCGGCGATGCCAGAATCGGGAATTTCGTCGAAGTGAAGAACGCCGAGATCCACCCGGGCGCCAAGGTGAACCACCTTTCCTATATCGGCGACGCGGAAGTGGGCGAGGCCGCCAATATCGGCGCGGGCACCATCACCTGCAACTACGACGGCGTGAACAAGCATCGCACGATCATCGGCGAGGGCGCATTCATCGGCTCCAACACGTCGCTTGTCGCGCCGGTGGCGGTGGCCGCGGGGGGATATGTCGCCTCCGGCTCTGTCATCACGACGGATGTGGGCGAAGGCGACCTCGCCATCGCGCGGGCGCGGCAGGTGAATAAGCCGGGGCTCGGCGCGCGGATGATGGCGCGGCTCAGGGCATTGAAGGAGAAACGCTGATGTGCGGGATCGTCGGAGTGATCGGAAACCACGCGGCCGCGCCCATCATCCTCGATGCGCTCCGGCGGCTGGAATATCGCGGCTATGACAGCGCGGGCATCGCGACCGTTCATGAGGGGCGGCTCGACCGCCGCCGCGCCGTGGGCAAGCTCGCCTCCCTCGCCGATCTTCTGGTGGAGGAACCGATTCCCGGCCGCATCGGCATCGGCCATACCCGTTGGGCGACCCATGGCGTGCCGAACGTGACGAACGCCCATCCCCACCAGGTCGGCCCCGTCGCGGTCGTCCACAACGGGATCATCGAGAATTTCAAGGCATTGCGGGACGAGCTTTCCGCGCATGGCACCGTCTTCGCCACCGATACCGACACGGAAACCATCGCGGCCCTCTGCGCCCATCACATCGCGCAGGGGCTCGACCAGCGGGAAGCGGCCGTCGAGACCATCGCGCGGCTGGAAGGCGCCTTCGCGCTGTGCCTTCTCTTCGAAGGGGAGGAGGATCTCATCGTCGTGGCCCGCAAGGGCAGCCCGATCGCGCTCGGTCATGGCGATGGGGAGATGTTCGTCGGCTCCGACGCGCTGGCGCTCGCGCCGATGACGAGCCGGATCACCTATCTCGAAGAAGGCGACTACGCCTTCGTCACCCGGGCGGGCGCGGAAATCCACGACGCCGCCGGGCGCCTCGCCAACCGGGAAACCCGGACTGTGTCCGTCGATGCGGTCATGGCCGACAAAGGCGAGCATTCGCATTTCATGTCGAAGGAGATCCACGACCAGCCGACCGTCTCCGGCTATGCGCTGGCGCGCTACATGAACCGCGAACGCACCCGGATCGACGGGCCGGCCGATGCGGTATCCTTCGACGATGTCGGCCGGGTGGTTCTCGTCGCCTGCGGGACGGCCTATCTCGCCTGTCTCGTCGCGAAATACTGGTTCGAGCGGCTCGCGGGCCTGCCCTGCGAGGTCGATATCGCATCGGAGTTCCGCTATCGCGAGCCCCCGGTGACGGGGCGCGACCTCGCGATCTTCGTCTCCCAGTCGGGGGAGACCGCCGACACGCTCGCGGCGCTGCGCTATTGCCGCGACAAGGCGGGGAGCATCGTCTCCGTTGTCAACGCGATGGAATCGAGCATCGCGCGAGAATCCGATGTCGCGCTGCCGATCATGGCCGGGGCGGAGATCGGGGTCGCCTCGACCAAGGCGTTTACATGTCAGCTGACGTTGTTGTTGTCGCTTGCGATCAAGGCCGCAACAGAACGGGGTATAAAATCAGAAGCCGAGTGTGAATTGATCG
>JBMYPI010000351.1:0-1793 GCA_049600155.1 Rubricella sp. | reverse complement strand
CCCGGGCGGCGGCGGACCAATCCCGTGTCAGGCCATCGGGATCGGCTTCCATGCGCGCCAGATCGAGGATCGGGATCATGCGTGGGCTTCCTGTTGGCGGCGCGGCACGGCGGCCCCCCGCAGAAGCCGGGCCATCTTCCGATCGACGGCGCGCAGATGCGCGCCCCGGCTTTCCGCGGTGGAACTGTCCATGAGGTAATGCGCTGCGAAGACCTTCCGCGCCGTCCTCGCACAGAGGAACCCGACCCCCCGCATCAACGTCCGCCGGCCCGGCGCCCCCACGAGGAAGGTGAGCCACCGGCTCGCCCCGCAGGTCGTGAACACCCCGAGCCGCTTGATATGCGTCAGCCCCGGGCGGATCGTCTCGCCGTCCGCCTTGGGCATCAGGAAGGCGACATCCGGTAACAACGCGCGATCGAGCCACCCTTTCAGCATGGCGGGCAACCCGTACCACCAGGTCGGGTAGACGAAGATGAGCGTGTCGCACCAGCGGATATCGGCGACGTCGCGCGAAACGGGCGCTTCGTTGGCCGGGCAGTCGAGATAGCCCGTCCACTCCCCATCCGTCAGGATCGGGGAGAAGCCCTCGGCATAGAGGTCACGCACCCGGATTTCCGCGCCCGCATCCTCCAGCTGCGCGATCACGCGGTCGCGCACGGCGGCGGTGAAGCTCCGGGCATTGGGATGGCAATAGACGACGAGCGCGCGCATCAGAAAACCTCCATCTCCCGTCCGACGCGGTCGAGGAATCGCGCCCGCCCCGCATCGCTCACGTGGTTCATGTCATAGAGCGCGAGGTAGCGCAGCGTATCGGGCCGTGTCACGTGCCAGACGGCGCGCTTGACGACATGCCGGGGCGGATCGCCTGCGAGCAACGCGCGAAGCCGCGTCCCGCCATAGGTCGTCACCGCGGCGAGCTTCCTGATCCGTATGAGGTTCGGCCGCACCTTGCCCTCCTCCAGCCGGAAGGAGACGCCCGGAAGGAACACCCTGTCGAAGAACCCTTTCAGGATCGCGGGATACCCGAAATTCCAGACCGGAAAGACCATGACCATCGCATCGGCGGCCCGGACGCGATCGACATAGTCCTGCACCGGTGCGCAATTCGTCTCAAGCGCATGGTAGCCGCGCCGCTCGTCGCAACTCAGGACGGGATTGAAGCCCTCGGCATAAAGATCGCAATCGTCCACCTCCCATCCCCGGTCGCGCAGGACCTCCACCACGCGGGCATGGAGCGCGGCGGAGAAGCTTTCGGGCACCGGATGGGCGAACAGGACGAGCGCGCGGGTCATGCCGCGCCCCTCATGTCTTCCCCAAATATCCCGGGGGGAATTGGCCGCAGGCCAAGGGGGGCAGCGCCCCCTTGCGGCATCATTCGGCGGCCTCCTGCATGCCGGGATAGTCGTACATCCGCTCGTAGGACCAGTCGGGATCGTCCCAGGCGATCATCTTGCCGGGGTTCAACAACCCCTTCGGATCGGCCTCCTTCTTGAAGCGCAACTGGCGGTCATCGACCGTCTGCCGCCCGCCTTCCTCCAGTGTGTAACGATGGGGGTTGAAGATCATGCAGCCTTCGGCCTCGTGGATCGCGACGATCTCGTCCAGGCGTTCCTTGGTGGTGAACTTCACGACGGGAAGGCAGGCGAAGATCACCCGGCCGCCCTCCCGCATCACCTCAAGATGCTGGAGCACCTCGTCGCCGAAGATGTCCCGGATGCGGGCGATCTTGCCGAGCGCTTCCTCACCCGCGCCGTAGCGCACCTGCAGATAGGTCAGCGAGGGATCGACCTTCA
>JBMYPI010000350.1:0-1818 GCA_049600155.1 Rubricella sp. | reverse complement strand
ATCCATTCCCCGCCCGACTTGATGAGATCCTTCGCCCTGTCGGTCAGCGTGAGGAAGCCGTCGGGGTCGATCCGCGCGATATCCCCGGTGCGGAACCATCCATCCGCATCGAGGCAATCGGCGCTCGCCTCGGGGTTCTCGAAATAGCCCCGCGCGATGGCCGGGCCGCGCACATGCAGGTTGCCCACCGCCTGCCCGTCATGGGGCAGGCGGTTGCCCCCATCGTCGGTGATCTTCAGTTCCACGCCGAAAATGCGGCGGCCCTGTTTCGCCTTGGTGGCGAGGCGCGTGCCCTCGTCCGCCGCGGCAAGGCGCGGGGGCAGGTTGCCCTGGGTGCCCACGGGGCTCATCTCCGTCATCCCCCAGGCATGGCACACGTTCACGCCCTGCTCCTCGAAGGCCGCGATCATCGCGGGCGGCGCGGCCGACCCGCCGATCACCACATCCGCGAAACCTTCGGGCAGGCGGCCCCGCGCCCGGATCTCCGCCTGAAGACCGAGCCAGACCGTCGGCACGCCCCAGGCGGAATAGACCTTCTCCCGGTCCATCAGATCGAAAAGCGACGGCCCGTCGAGCGCACCGCCCGGAAACACCAGCGAAGCGCCCGTCAGCGGCGCCGCATAGGGCAACCCCCACGCATTGACGTGAAAGAGCGGCACCACGGGCAGGATGCGCCGCCCCGCCCGCAGAACATCGGGCAAGGCGAGGCCAAGCATCATCGCATGCAGCACCGTGGAGCGGTGGGAATAGAGCGCGCCCTTGGGATTGCCCGTCGTTCCGGAGGTGTAGCAAAGCCCTGCGGCGGTGTTCTCGTCGAATTCCGGCCAGTCGATCGCGTCGGGCTGACCGTCGATGAGTTCCTCGTAGCACAGCGCGCCGGGCAGGCGCATTTCGGGCATGTGCGCACGGTCAGTCATGATGACGAAGCGCATGTCGCGCGGCAGGTGATCGAGGATCGCTTCCACGATGGGCACGAAGGTCACATCGAGGAACAGCACCCGGTCCCGAGCATGGTTGACGATATAGGCCATCTGCTCGCCCGAAAGGCGCGGATTGATCGTGTGGCAGACCGCCCCGATCCCGGAGATCGCATAGTAGAGTTCAAGATGCCGATAGCCGTTCCAGGCAAGCGTCGCGACACGATCGCCCATCCCGATGCCGAGTGCCTGCAATGCGTGGCCTAGCCGCGCGCAGCGCCCGGCGAGTTCCGCATAGGTCGTCCTGTGGATGTCACCCTCGGTCCGGACGGAGACGATCTCCCCATCCGGGTGGATCTCGGCCGCATAGGTCAGAATGTCCGCGATCCGCAGCGGTCGCGCCATCATCATGCCTTCCATGGCATTCCTCCCGTTGTTCCCCGTCTTTCGCGGGTATTGCGCTGATGGTGAGGGGATGGCGGGCGAAGGCAAGCCTTTTGGCGTCCCGGCCGGACAATCGCGCTTTCTCCCCGGTCGCTTTACCGCTAGCACGGCGGTCGGAGGGATCATGGTCCAGCGCATCACGCTCTTGCACCACGCCGCGAATATCCGGCCGGTCGAACGGGCTCTTCCGTTCTTCCGCAACGCCGGGCTGGAGGCGCGCGGCATGGCCTACGAGGCGGCCTTCGCCCGGCTCTCCGTCCCCAGGGGCGCTGTGATCTTCACGGATTTCGAGTTCCTCAACGCGATCGAACAGGATGCCGCCGGACTGATCGCACGCGCCGTGTCATCATCAACGCGGACTGCGACCGTAACGGTGCGCTCTCGAGCATTCTTGTCTGCCGGCGTAAACCGGACACCGTCTTGGCCAGCGCGGTCAGCTATGCGCATGGCTAGGTCC
>JBMYPI010000349.1:0-1821 GCA_049600155.1 Rubricella sp. | reverse complement strand
GGCGGCGGCGTTTGCGGCGATCCGCGGATCGAGGGGGAGGTGCTGTCACGCATAGACGGCCCCGGTGCCTGTGGAATCGACCGGCCCGTTCGCCTCACGCGGGTTTCGGGCATCGCGATCACCGGCGAGCAGGTCGTCAGTTGCGCGTTCGCCCGAGAATTCGCGGATTGGGCGGAGGGCGCGCGGTTCGGAACCGGGGCCGAGATCTCGTCGCTGCAATCCTACGCCGGATACACCTGTCGGACACGGAACGGCCTTCCGGGCGAGCGGATCTCGAACCACGCATTCGGCAACGCGATCGATATCGGTGTGATCGGTTTCGCCAATGGCGAGCGGGTGTCGGTGGAAGACGGCTGGAACGATCCGGCCTATGCCCGCATCGTGCGGACGCTGCATGGCACCGCCTGTTCGGATTTCGATACGGTGCTCGGGCCGGAGTTCGATGCGGCGCATCGCAACCACCTGCATTTCGATATCGATCCCGACAGACGCGGCGGCGCCTTCTGCCGGTAAGGAGCTTGCCCGCGCCAAAGCGGCGCAGTGGTAAGCCCGGGCTTGATTGTCCGAATTGTATTGGTAAAAAAATCTGACCAATACGAGGAAACGCCATGCCCGCCATCGCCGAAATCGAAGATCTCCGCAAACTCGCCCAGGCCCGCGTGCCGCGCATGTTCTATGATTATGCCGACAGCGGTTCCTGGACGGAGCAGACCTACCGGGAGAACACGTCGGATTTCGCGAAGATCCGCCTCCGGCAGAAGGTGGCCGTCAACATGGAGGGCCGCTCGACGGCATCGAAGATGATCGGGCAGGACGTCGCGATGCCGGTCGCCCTTGCTCCGACCGGCCTGACGGGCATGCAGCATGCCGATGGCGAGATCCTCGCCGCGAAGGCGGCAGAGAAGTTCGGGGTGCCCTTCACGCTGTCGACCATGTCGATCTGCTCGATCGAGGATGTGGCGAGCAACACCGACAAGCCGTTCTGGTTCCAGCTCTACGTCATGAAGGATCGCGACTTCATGAAGAACCTGATCGACCGCGCGAAGGCGGCAGGGTGCTCGGCGCTCGTCCTTACGCTCGATCTCCAGATCCTGGGCCAGCGGCACAAGGATATCCGCAACGGGCTCTCGGCCCCGCCGAAGCTGACCATTCCCAATATCCTCAACATGATGACGAAACCGCGCTGGTGCCTTGGCATGGCTCAGACCCATCGCCGGGAGTTCCGCAATATCGTGGGTCATGTGAAGGGCGTGTCCGACATGTCCTCGCTCGCGAGCTGGACGGCGGAGCAGTTCGACCCGTCTCTCACCTGGGACGACGTGGAATGGATCAAGGAGCGGTGGGGCGGGCCGCTGATCATCAAGGGCATCCTCGACGTGGATGACGCCCGCAACGCGGTCAAGACCGGCGCGGATGCGATCATCGTGTCGAACCACGGGGGAAGGCAGCTCGATGGTGCACTGTCCTCGATCAGCCTCCTGCCGGAAATCGTGGATGCTGTCGGCGACAGGATCGAGGTGCATTTCGACAGCGGTATCCGCTCGGGACAGGATGTTCTGAAGGCCTTGGCGCTGGGCGCGAAGGGGACCTATATCGGCCGGGCGTTCCTCTACGGGCTCGGTGCGATGGGTCAGGAAGGCGTCACCCGTTGCCTTGAGATCATCCACAAGGAACTGGACGTCACGATGGCGCTCTGCGGGGAGCGCTCCGTGAGCGCGCTTGGCCGCGAGAATCTGATCCTCGAATCCGATCGCGAGAAACTTCTTCTCGGCTGATGCGGTAAGCGCCGCCCGATGCCGGGCGGCGCTGTTTCCGGCGGAA
>JBMYPI010000348.1:0-1847 GCA_049600155.1 Rubricella sp. | reverse complement strand
CGAAGGTCTCGCTCCCACCGAGACAGGCCACATAGGGCTGCCGGAGGTCGGGCATCGGCATCCGGAAGATCTGCCGCGTGCGCCCGAAACGATACTCCGTGATCCGCGCGGATCGCGCCCCGACGTTCATCGCCCCCTCCATGCCGTCCTGCGCCGTTCTTCATCGCGGAAAGCCATGAACAGGAGGTTGCCAATTCGCTTGCGGCCCCTTCGCGGAGCGCCCTATTGTCCGGGCCAAAGCGCGGGAGAGCGACAGATGGCAGAGATCAGGACGGTTGGCGTCATTGGCGCGGGGCAGATGGGCAACGGGATCGCCCATGTCTTCGCGCTGGCGGGATACGAGGTCGCGCTCAACGACATTTCCGAGGACCGCGTTTCCAAGGCGATCGACCTGATCTCCCGCAACCTCGACCGGCAGGTCAGCCGGGAGAAGATCTCACAGTCGGATCGCGACGGTGCGCTCGGCCGCATCCGCCCCACCCTGGATCCGGCGACGCTCGGGCAATCGGACCTGATCATCGAGGCCGCGACGGAAAACGAGGAGGTCAAGAACCAGATCTTCGCGGGGCTTGCGCCCCATCTCGCACCCCAGACGATCCTGACCTCCAACACCTCGTCGATATCGATCACGCGCCTGGCTTCGCGAACGGATCGGCCGGAACGGTTCATGGGCTTTCACTTCATGAACCCGGTGCCCGTGATGCAGCTCGTCGAGCTGATCCGGGGCATCGCAACCGATCAGGAGACCTACAAGACGCTTCTCGGCGTCGTCGAGACGCTCGGCAAGACCGCCGCGAGCGCGGAGGATTTCCCCGCCTTCATCGTCAATCGCATCCTGATGCCGATGATCAACGAGGCGATCTATACGCTATACGAAGGCGTCGGATCGGTCGAGAGCATCGACACCTCGCTCAAGCTCGGCGCGAACCATCCGATGGGGCCGCTGGAACTCGCCGATTTCATCGGTCTCGACACCTGCCTTGCGATCATGAACGTGCTCCATGACGGGCTGGCGGACACGAAATACCGCCCCTGCCCGCTTCTGGTGAAATATGTCGAGGCCGGGTGGCTCGGCCGAAAGACGAACCGGGGCTTCTACGATTACCGGGGCGAGGTTCCCGTTCCGACGCGCTGAGCGGTCTTCCGCGCGCACTGTTGCCCCTTTCTCAACAAACTTGTGAGTTGAACGGGGGCTGTAATCGGCCCGGAAAAGCGCACCTGTTGGCTCACCGAAACAACCAACCGGGAGCACATCATGCTTCGTTCCGCCCTTCTCGCCTCCGCGATCGCGCTGGCGCCCTTCTCCGCCTCCGCCTGGACGCTCGACGAATCCCACACCTCGATCGTCTTCACGGTGAGCCACCTTGGCTTCTCCGACACGACGGGCTTCTTCGAGGAATTCGACGGCACCGTCGAATTCGACCCCGATAACATCGAGGCGACCTCCGTGTCCTTCACGATCGACGCCGCGTCGATCAACACGCTCTGGGCCGCCCGTGACGAGCACGTCCGCAACGCCGATTTCCTCGACGTGGCGAACCACCCCGAGATCACGTTCGTCTCCACCGGCGTGGAGCAGACGGGCGACAACACCGCCGTCCTGACCGGCGACATGACGATGCGCGGCGTCACGAACGAGGTTGCCTTCAATGTCGAGCTGAACCAGATCGGCCCGAACCCGTTCAACCCGTCCCAGGAGATCGCGGGTTTCACCATCACAGGTGAAATCGATCGCACCGATTTCGGCATCGATTTCGGCGCGCCCGCCGTTGGCGCCGTGATCCCGGTCGTGATCAACACCGAACTGACGAACTGAGCCGACGAGGGGCCGCGCGGGGCATTGCCCG
>JBMYPI010000347.1:0-1854 GCA_049600155.1 Rubricella sp. | reverse complement strand
CTCCGGTTCGGTTTCCTCGACATAGATGACATCGCCGACGGCCCAGATATCGGAAGGGCTTTGCGGGGCGGGGCCGAGCGTGCCGTCAGGCGCCTCCGGGCGTGCCCAGGCGGTTTCCTCCAGCCGCAGGTAATGGCCGTCCTCGTCGTCTTCCACGCCCTCGATGCCGACACGCACGGTGGAGTTGCCGACAGCGAGCACCACCGCCGGATACCAGCCCGTGATGTCGCGCGGCATCCGCACCTCGGCCAGCGCGGCGCGCCACGCCTCGCCCGGAAGCAGCGTTTCGGGGTCGATCTGCGCATAGGGGCCGCGATAGCCGCCGAATTCCCGGTCATACTCGATCAGCGCGGTGCGCAGCGCTTCCCGCGCGGCATCCTGAAGGACCGGATCGATGGTCGCCCGAACGGCATAGCCGCCGGTGAAAAGCTCCTCCTCGCCCAGTTCGGCGATGAGCTGGCGGCGGACCTCATCGGTGAAGTAGCTCCGGCCCTCCAGAGTGCTCTCCTCTGCCGGCTCCAGTTCGCCGCCCATCACGGTGTCGAGCGGGTAATCCTGCCAGTAGGCGACTTCCTCCGGCGTGAGATACCCGTTCTCGCCCATCAGCCGCAGCGTGTTGTTGCGCCAGAAAAGCGCGGCGTCACGGTTTCGGACGGGGTGGCGGTTCGACGGCGCCTTGGGCAGCGACGCGAGATAGGCGGCCTCGGCCGGGTTCAGATCCTCCAGCGTGGAGCCGAAGTAGTTGTTCGCGGCCGCCGTGATGCCGAAACTGTTCTGCCCGAGGAAGATCTCGTTGAGGTATAGTTCCAGGATCTCGTCCTTGGTCAGGATGCCTTCGAGTTGCACGGCGAGGATGATCTCGCGGATCTTCCGCTCGACCTCCCGCTCGCCGGAGAGAAGGAAGTTCTTGACGACCTGCTGGGTGATCGTGGAGGCGCCGCGCAACCGCCCGCCCTGCGCCGCGTCGATCACCGCGGAGGCGATGCCGACGGGGTCGAACCCCCAATGCTCGTAGAAGGAGGCATCCTCTGCGGAGATGAAGGCCTGCTGCACCAGCTCGGGAACCTCGTCGATCGGGGTGAAGACGCGCCGCTCGCGCACGAACTCGTCGAGAAGCTCACCTTCCCCCGAATAGACGCGGGACAGCACCACCGGCTGGTAGTTGGCCAGTTCGTCATGGTCGGGCAGATCGGCGGAGTAGGACCAGACGACCGCGCCCACGACGAGCGCGGCGAAAACCGCGCCGATCACCAGCCAGCTGAAGATGAAACCGAAAAACCTCAGGACGAGCGACATGCGCGGCCCTCCTCATTCCCTGCCCGGGCTATAGCATCCCGGCGCGGTCGTGTCAGTGTACCCTGTTCACGGCTGCGTCAACGCCGAGCGCCCTCCAGAAGCGCCGCATCGCGGCCCTGCCACAGGTCCAGGCCCTCGATAACGCCCGCGATGGCACGTTCCCGCCACTCGGGCGAGAGCATGGCGGCGCGATCCTCCGCATCGGAGAGAAAGCCGAGCTCGATCAGGAGGCTGGGGATATCGGGGGCCTTCAGCACTGCGAATCCGGCAGACCTGTGGGGCCGTGTCGGAATCACGCCGACGCTCTCGCGCAGCCCGTCCACCATCGCGCCCGCGAGGATGACGGAGCGGGCGTCGGTCTCGATCCGGGCCAGATCGCCCAGAACCCGCGTCAGTGTCGAATCGAGCCCGGGCTCGACCTCGCCCCCGAAAAGATCGGCGCTGTTCTCCAGATCGGCGAGCGCGGCGGCGGTCTCGTCGGAGGCGTCTTCCGAAAGGGTGTAGACGGCGGCGCCGCGGATCGTTCCTTCCGCAACGGTGTTGGCATGGAGCGACAGG
>JBMYPI010000346.1:0-1859 GCA_049600155.1 Rubricella sp. | reverse complement strand
CGCGGCCGCCCTTTCCGGGCGGCGGGGACGGAGCCCCGCCGCAGCGGCGTCGCCCGGCGTCATCGGTTGAGCGGCCAGATCCGGGAGAACACGCCGTCGCGCTTGATCAGGCCGTGCTGCAGCGCCGCGCCGACATGGAGCAGAATGAAGGCGACCAGGATGAAGCGGGCCGAGGAATGGATCCACTGCGCCGTCTCGGCAAGCCCGTCCGAGCGCGGAACGAGGGGCGGCACACCCAGCGCATCGAGCGACTCGATGGGAAAACCGCCCGCGGCGACCCGGACATAGCCCGAGACGGCCATGACGATCAGCAGGATGTAGAGCGCGGCATGGCCGGCGGCCGCGGCTGTCCGCTGCCAGGCGGGCACCGTCGCCGGAAGCGGTTCGGACACCGTCGTCGCCCGCACCACGAGCCGCGCCCCGACCAGGAGCAGGATCACCACACCGACGTTCTTGTGAAAGATGTAAAGGCCGTTCTGCACCTCGCGCGGGAGACCCTCGGTCGTCATGATCGCCCCCACCGGTAAGGTGGCGATGACAACCAGCGCTGTGATCCAGTGCAGCCAGCGGGTGGACGTTGCATATCCCCGGGGCGTCCCCGGCAGGGGGGTGGCGTCGCTCATGTGAGATCCTCGCATCGCGTAACGGCTGATGTATGTCGGACACGCCCGGCATCAATCGCCCGGCTTGACGCGTGCCGCGGCGCGCTTACCTCGAACCCATGCGACGGTTTCTGAACCACGCCCTGTCCCTATTTCACCGGCGCGCGCCGTTCTCAACCGTTTTGTCGATCACGCCGCTCGGGCTGGAGTTCTTCCTCTCCTCCCTCTGTGGCGTTCTGGTCACGCTCCTGATCGGCCTGCGCGCGGGCGGCGAGGCGGGCGCGCTCCTCGCCACGGGCCTGTTCTGCATCGGCGCGACCGCGGCGGCCTACGGCATGCGGCGCAGCTACGACCACGCCGCGATGGGGCTCTGCAATGTGATCACGCTCGCGCGGCTGGCGCTGACCGCGGCGCTGGCCGCCTTCCTGTTTCAGCCAGCACCGGCGGCGGACGAGGCCCTCTGGTTCGTCTTCGCCGTCGCGGTGACGACCCTACTGCTCGACGGTGTGGACGGGTGGGCCGCCCGGCGCGCGGGGCTCGCATCGCGGTTCGGCGCGCGGTTCGACATGGAGGTCGATTCCCTTTTCGCGCTGCTTCTGGCGCTCCTCGCCTTCCGGATGGGCCAGGCCGGGGCCTGGGTCATCCTGCTGGGCCTGCCGCGATACCTCTTCATGGCCGCGGGGCATCTGTGGCCGTGGCTCGGTGGCGATCTGCCCGACCGGTTCAGCCGCAAGGTCGTTTGCGTTTTCCAGATCGGCGTGCTGGTTGCGATGTTCGTGCCGATGCTGCCCGGTGCGCTCCTCGATGCCGCCGCCATCGCGGTGGCGCTCGCGCTCGGCTGGTCCTTCCATCGCGATGTGCGATGGCTGATGTCGACGGCACGATGATGGACGCGGAGCGATCCCGCGCCCCCACTGGGCGAAGCGGAGCGCCTGGCGCGCTTCTGGCCGCGGGCCTGCTCTACCTCGTGCTCGTCGCGCCCAACCATCCCGCCGCGCTCGCCCCGGCGATGCTGCTCGTCTTTCCGCTGGAATTGCCGGTGATCCTGATCGCGCTCGCCGTCCTGCCCGCACGGAGCGGGCTGACGACGCTCGTCAGGATCGGCCTCGTCGCGTCGCTGATGGTTCTGACGATCCTCAAGCTCGCCGATTTCGCGACCTTCTCCACCTACAATCGGGGCTTCAATCCTCTGGTGGACATGCACCTGATCCCGGCGGCGTGGAACCTCGGGTCGGGCGCGATCGGCGGGTTTGCGGC
>JBMYPI010000345.1:0-1877 GCA_049600155.1 Rubricella sp. | reverse complement strand
AATTGAACCCAGGACAGACCCATGACCACCGAAATCGGCGCCCCCGCCCCCGACTTCTCCCTGCCCGCCAATGGCGGCGAGACCGTGAGCCTCGACGATCTGAAGGGCAAGGCCGTCGTCCTCTATTTCTATCCCAAGGACGACACGCCCGGCTGCACGAAGGAAGCGATCGGCTTCACCGAGAAGGCGGCGGAGTTCGCGGCCGCCGGCGCGATCGTTCTCGGCGTTTCCAAGGACAGCGTCGCCAAGCACGAGAAGTTCATCACCAAGCACGACCTCGGCATCAAGCTCCTTTCCGACGAGGAGAGCGACGTGACCGAGCGCTACGGATCCTGGGTCGAGAAGAACATGTATGGGAAGAAATACATGGGCATCGATCGGTCCACCTTCCTGATCGACGGCGAGGGCGTCCTCCGCCGCGAATGGCGCAAGGTCAAGGTGCCCGGCCATGTCGACGAGGTTCTGGAGGCGGTCAAGGCGCTCTGACGGGTGCCGCCGTGAGGCCGGTTCGCGATTCCCGGAATCGCGATTTCGGTCTGCCGATGAAACGAACGGTGCGGCCGACGGACACGCGATGCGTATCCGATGAGCAAGATCGCGCCGAGACCGGGCAATTGCACAGGATTTGGCGCCTCGTCGTCGCAGAATGCCCGTGATCGGTTGAGGCGCGACCGACGCCCCCCTATAGATGTGGAGCCGCTGATGAGGGGGCGGCCAACACCAACTGTCGAACCGGGGTGATTTCGACAATGCTCAACAGGCTCAATCGGGCGCTATCGTATGTGTTTCCCGAACGCAGGCTCTACATCCGCACCGGCAGTGTCATGCGATACCGGCAGGTTTCGCCGCTGACACAGGCTTTCGGGGTGCTCTGCATCTCGGCCTTCGGCCTGGTCGGCACCGCCTCCACCGTCGCGGTGATCGTGCAGATGGCACAGCCACCGCTTCAGGGCGATGCCGTCTCCGCGGTGCAGGCCGCCTACGAACAACGCATCGAGATGCTCGTCGCCGAGCGTGAGGCGGAATACGCGGCACGGGCGGACGCCGAAGCCCGCGCCGAACAGGCGCGCGAGGCGCTCTTCGCCCGGCACGAGATGATGCTCGACCTCGCCACCGATCTGGAGAGCGCCATCGCGGCCGCCGACCGGGCCCGGATGCTCGAGGAGAGCGCCCGCGCGGAGTTGGCGAAGCTCGAATCGGTGATCGCCGATCAGGAAACGCTGATCGCCGAACTCGGCGCCGACCTCGCCGAACGCGACGCCCTCGAATACCAGCTCGCCATGAGCCTCGACACGCTCTCGAGCGGCCTCGAGGAGAACGCGGCGCTCGTTGCGGCCCTGTCCGCCGAGAACGAGAGACTGGCCACCAACGCCGCACAGGCCGCCGCCGAAGTGACCCTCCTGCGCCAGCAGCAGACCCGTGTCTACGAACGGATGGAGGTGGCCGTCGATGCCGGGCTCGAAGCGCTCGAAGGGGTCTTTCGGCGCTCCGGCACCGATGTCGAGGCGCTGATCAACACCGTTCGGGCCGATTTCGTCGGTCAGGGCGGGCCCGAGATACCGCTTCCCGGTGACGACCAGTCAATGCTTCTGGACTTCGATCGCACGGAATTCGCCGCACCCGTCGCCGATACCGAACGCACCGAGACGCTTTTCGCACGGATGGAGCGGCTCGACCGCCTGCGCATCGTCGCCGAACGGCTGCCCTTCGCCCGACCCGTGACCGCGCCGCATCGCCAGACCAGCGGTTTCGGCCCCCGCCGCGACCCCTTCACCCGGCGCAGCCGGATGCATTCCGGAACCGATTTCGCCGCGCCGCGCGGCACACCCATCCTCGCGGGCGGATCCGGTGAGGTCGTCCATGCCGGGCCGCTCGGT
>JBMYPI010000344.1:0-1884 GCA_049600155.1 Rubricella sp. | reverse complement strand
CGATCGACCGCGCCGAAGCCGAACCCGCTGCCGGGGACGAGACCGAGGCCTCAGAGCCGGGATCGAAGGAAGCGGTCGCAGAAGACAACGAGGCCCGGACACCGCCGCCCGACACGCCGAGCGACCCGGACAAGCCCAAGAAGAAGGGCTGGTGGTCCTTCTGATCCGAACGACGCCCCGGCGCTCACCGCCGGGGCGTTTTCGTATTACCCCAGCCAGTCTTTCAGGCGGCGAACACCTTCGAGGATCCGTTCCGTCGAGGCCGCATAGGAGAAGCGGATCGTGCCCGGCCCGCGCACCGGATCGAAATCGAGACCGGGCGTGGTGGCGACGCCCGCTTCCTCCAGCATCCGCGCGGTGAAGGCGCGACTGTCCTCGCCCCATTCCGAGAGAGAGGCGTAGACATAGAATGCGCCGTCGGGCGGTGCGATATCGCGAAAGCCCAGGCGGGGAAGCTCTTCCATCAGGATCTCGCGGTTGCGGGCATAGGTCTGCAGATGGCCCTGCAACTCCTCCTCCGCATCGAGCGCGGCAAGCGCCGCGATCTGGCTTGCGTGGGGCGCGCAGATGAACAGGTTCTGCGCCAGCCTCTCGATCACCCGGACATGATCCTGCGGAACGACCATCCAGCCGATGCGCCAGCCGGTCATCGAGAAGTATTTGGAGAAACTGTTGATGACATGGACCCGGTCGGTCACCTCCAGCGCCGTCACGGCACGGGTGCCGTAGTCGATCCCGTGGTAGATCTCGTCGGAGATGAACCCGATGCCGCGCGCTTCCGCCGCCGTGGCGAGGGCCGAGAGCTCGGCGCGCGAAAGCATCGAACCAGTGGGGTTCGCCGGGCTGGCGACAAGTAGCCCGTCAAGTCCCTCCAGATCCGCCGGTTGCGGCTGGAAGCGGTTTTCGAGAGTGCCTTCGATGCGCGCGACCTCCAGATCGAGCGCGCGCAGGATGTTGCGATAGCTCGGATAGCCCGGATCGGCGATGCCCACCCTTTGCCCCGCGTCGAAGAGCGTGAGGAAGGAGAGCACGAACCCCGCCGAGCTTCCCGCCGTCACGATCACCCTCTCGGGAGCGATCTCCACGCCATACCAGTCGCGATAGAGCCGCGCGATCCGCGCCCGCAGCGCCGGAATCCCGAGCGCGGGCGTGTAGCCGAGCGGCCCGGCAGCCATGGCCCGGGAGAGGGCCTCGCGCGCCGCGGCGGGCGCTCCGGTCGAAGGCTGGCCGACCTCCATGTGCACGATGTCCCGCCCCTGCGCCTCGGCCGCCTGCGCCGCGGCCAGAACATCCATCACAATGAAGCTATCGACGGCGCTTCGCCTTGAAACCCGCATCGTTCACTCCCTACCCTCTCCATCGAAGGGCGCATGTCGCAGGCTCCGTGCCCGCGCGTCAAGGCGCAAGGAGGTCGTCATCGAGGGTTTCACGAGAGTTCTGGCTGCCGCGGCGGTCGCGCTCGCGCCGCAGGTCGCGCAGGGCCAGTCCCTGATACGCGACACCGAGACCGAGGCGATCCTTCGGCAGATGGGAGCGCCGCTCGCGCGTGCGGCGGGGCTCGGTGCCTCTGAGATGCGGATCTATCTCATCGACGACGACAGGATGAATGCCTTCGTCACGCCGGGGGGCAACATCTTCATCCATACCGCGATGATCGACCGGATGGATCGGGCGGACATGGTCCAGTCCGTGATCGCCCACGAAATCGGGCATATCGTCTCCGATCATGTCACGACCCGGATCATCAATGCCCGCGCGGCGCAATCGCAGGGCGCGGCGGGGATCGCGCTCGGCGTTCTCGCCGGGATCGTCGCCGGGCCGGAGGCGGGTCTCGCGATCGCGGCCGGGTCGCAGGGCGCGGCGGAGCGGTCTTTCCTGTCCTTC
>JBMYPI010000343.1:0-1894 GCA_049600155.1 Rubricella sp. | reverse complement strand
TGCCCTATTTCGACCGGCTCGATTACGTCAGCCCGATGAACCAGGAACACGCCTGGTGCCTCGCCATCGAGAAGCTGACGAAGACGGACGTGCCCGCGCGCGCCTCCTATATCCGGGTGCTGTATTCGGAGATCGGGCGCATTCTGAACCATCTGCTCAACGTCACGACGCAGGCGATGGATGTGGGCGCGCTCACGCCGCCCCTCTGGGGCTTCGAGCCCCGTGAAGACCTGATGATCTTCTATGAGCGGGCCTGCGGCGCGCGCCTTCACGCAGCCTATTTCCGGCCGGGCGGCGTGCATCAGGACCTGCCGCAGAAGCTGTGCGACGACATCTGGGAATGGACCGAAGGCTTCGGCGCGCGGCTCGACGATATCGAGGGGCTGATCACCGAGAACCGGATCTTCAAGCAGCGCAACGTGGATATCGCGGTCGTCGATCGCGAGACGGCGCTCGCCTACGGCTATTCCGGCGTGATGGTGCGCGGCTCCGGCATGGCCTGGGATCTGCGCCGCGCCCAGCCCTACGAGCGCTATGACGAGTTCGATTTCCAGATTCCCGTCGGCCAGAACGGCGACTGCTACGACCGTTACCTCGTGCGGATGCTGGAAATGCGCGAGAGCGTTAAGATCATGCGCCAGGCCCTAGAAAAGCTTGATCAATGCAAGGGTGATGATGTGCTTGCGCGCGGCAAGATCACGCCGCCGAGCCGGGGCGACATGAAGACCTCGATGGAAGCGCTGATCCACCACTTCAAGCTCTACACCGAAGGGTTCCATGTCCCTCAGGGCGAGGTCTACGCCGCCGTGGAAGCGCCCAAGGGCGAGTTCGGCGTCTACCTCGTGGCGGATGGCACCAACAAACCCTACCGCGCCAAGCTGCGCGCACCGGGCTATCCGCATCTCGCCTCGATGGATCACCTGTGCCGGGGCCACCAGCTTGCCGATGTCTCCGCGATCCTCGGCTCGCTCGACATCGTGTTCGGGGAGATCGACCGGTGAGGGCGCTCGCATTCATAGGTGCGGCGGCACTCGTGCTTGCCGCCTGCGGGCCGGATGATGGCGACGCGCCGGGGGCGAACCTCGTCGTGCCGGGGGAAGGATGCCAGCTGACCGCGCAGTTCTGTTCCCAACTCTACCGCAACCAGGATGACCTGACGCTTCTTTACGGCGACAACCCCGAGCAGCGGATCACGGGCGATGGCGGCCGGGCCTTCATCGACCGGGTGCTGACGGAGATGCAGAACGCCCGCACCGTCTGCGAACCGCTTGAAGGCCCGCGCGCCAACACGCTGAACCTGCCGGGGCCCCAAGGCGGCGTCCTGGCGCTCTACACCGCCGAGCCGCTCTCTTCGAGCGCGCCGTGCGCCTTCGAGTACGAACCCCTGAGAGGATAAGGCATGCTGCGTCGCCTCGCCAAGGAACAGCCCGAGAGCTTCGAATTCACGCCCGCGAATCTCGCATGGGCGCAGAAGCAGATCGCGAAGTATCCCGAGGGTCGGCAGGCCTCGGCGATCATCCCGCTTCTGTGGCGTGCGCAGGAGCAGGAGGGCTGGCTATCCCGGCCCGCGATCGAATACGTCTCCGACATGCTGGGCATGGCCCATATCCGGGGGCTGGAGGTCGCGACCTTCTATTTCATGTTCCAGCTGCACCCGGTGGGCAGCGTTGCCCACATCCAGATCTGCGGGACCACGTCGTGCATGATCTGCGGCGCGGAGGATCTGATCGGCGTGTGCCGGGAGAAGATCGCGGAAAAGCCCTTCACCCTGTCGGCCGATGGCAAGCTGAGCTGGGAAGAGGTCGAATGCCTCGGCGCCTGCGCGAACGCGCCGATGGTGCAGATCGGGAAGGACTACTACGAGGATCTGACGGCGGAGAGCTTCTCCGCGATC
>JBMYPI010000342.1:0-1899 GCA_049600155.1 Rubricella sp. | reverse complement strand
GTGACCTGAAGGCCATCGACGATCTGAAACACCGCCGCGATCGCCAGAAGCCCGGCCGCCATCGCCAGCACGTCGCGCGCCTCCGATGTGTCGGGCGGCAGGAACGCGCGCACGAGGGTATCCGGGATCGCCAGGAACAAGAGCGCCGTCGTCGCCATCACGGTCGCGCCGAGGGTGAATGAAACCCACCCAGCCAGCGCCGCCGCACGCCGCCCTCCGCGCGCGTAGCCGAGCCCGACCCTGATCGCGGTGGCATGGCTCAGGCCGAGCGGCAGCATGAAGGCGATGGAGGCGAGCTGGAGGGCGATGGCATGGGCGGCGAGCGCCTGCGCGGAGATCCAGCCGGCCATGATCGCCGCGGAGGCGAAGAACAGGACTTCGGCGATGGTGGTGACGCCGATCGGCAACCCCAGTTCGAGGTTGGCCCGTATCCGAGCGGGGTCGAGCGGCGCGCGGAG
Organism: Rubricella sp.; assembly: GCA_049600155.1. GTDB lineage: Bacteria > Pseudomonadota > Alphaproteobacteria > Rhodobacterales > Rhodobacteraceae > Rubricella. The sequence goes on along the minus strand of JBMYPI010000342.1, from coordinate 1,441 downwards.
CGCTGCGAGCATCCACCGGCGATGCCTGCGCCTGCGCAAGCCGTGGACCAGAAGCAGCGCGAGCATGCCCGCGTGGACGGCGACGGTGGCCATCGCCGCACCGGCCAGACCATAGGCCGGGATCGGGCCGAGGCCGAACATGAGGATCCAGTTCCCCGCGGCGTTGATCAGAACCCCCGCCCAGGTGATACGGCCGATAATCGCACTCTGCTCGAATGCGCAGATCGCGTGTCGGAGGGCCATGAAGACATAGGCGAACGGCAGCGCGAAGGCGGCCCAATCGAGATACGCGCCCGCCGCGACCACGAGGGTTTCGTCCTGGCGGGCGAGGCCGAGCAGCGCTTCGGCGCCGAGAAGCACACCGACGCCGACCGCCCCGATCGCAAGGAGGATCACGACGAGCGAGGATACCTCGGCGGCGAGCGCATGCAGATCCCGCCTGCCGACCCCCTGCGCGGCCAGCGGCGCGAGCGCCGATGCGACGCCGAACCCGAACATCAGGAGCGGGAAGAACAGCGCCTGGGCGAGCGACGCTGCGGCAAGCGCGCCCGGACCGAGCCAACCGATCATGACGACATCGGTGGTCGAGATCGCCATCGTGCCGACCTGGGCGAGAACCAGCGGGAACGCGAGCCGCCCCGTCGCGCGCATTTCTGCGACGAAAGCCGTGCGCCTTGCGCTCACGTCAATGGCGTTCATCGGCCCCGTCACGGTCAATCCGCCGTCTCCCCTTTTGGCGACAGCCTAGATGCGCGATGACGAACATTCCAAGGTGAACACGGGAAAAAACCGCAAGAGTCGCGGAAGCGGGGCGTCAAATCCGCGTCCGAAGAAGCCCTGACCCTTGGTCAACCACGAGCGCCGCCGCGAATCGCTCGGCCCGTCCCGGAAAAGAGGCGCGACATGCGCCGCATACCCACGATACGACCAAATCCATGGATGAAACCGATCGACGCATTCTCACGGAGTTGCAGAAGGATCCGCGCAGAACGCTCGGCGCGGTCGCGGCGGCGGTCGGGCTTTCGCTGTCGGCATGCCATCGACGCATCCGCGCGCTGGAACAGCGCGGGGTCATCCGCGGGCATCTTCTCGATCTCGATCGCGTGGCGATCGGACTCGCGATCGACGCCCATGTCGATATCAGCCTCTCCGATCCCAGACCCGCGACCCGCGACGCCTTCGAGGACGCGGTCCGGCGTGGCCGCAAGCGCCTCACGCTCGTCCACAAGGCCAACATCCTCAAGGAGACCGGCGGCATGTTCCTCGGCATCGGCCGCGAGATGGCTCCGAACTACCCGGACATCGCCTTCGACGACCGCATCGTGGACAACATGGCGATGCAGCTCGTGCAGACGCCCGAGAACTACGACGTGCTCGTGCTGCCCAACCTCTACGGTGACATCATGAGCGACCTCTCGGCCGCGCTGGTGGGCGGCCTGGG
>JBMYPI010000341.1:0-1907 GCA_049600155.1 Rubricella sp. | reverse complement strand
GCGAGGCTCAGCGCCGCCGCGGCGAAGATAGGCGCCTGGTAGCCGAACTGGCCCAGATACCCGCCCAGCGCGGGGCCGAAGATGAAGCCAATGCCGAACCCGAGCCCGACGAGCCCGAAATTCGCCGCCCGTTTGTCCCGGCTGGAAATGTCGGCGATGAAGGCATTGGCCGTCGCGAAGGTCGCTCCCGTGATCCCGCTCACCACCCGCGCGACGAAGAGAAGCCAGATCGAAGCGGCAAGCCCCATGACGAGGTAGCTCGCCCCCATCCCCAGAAGCGAGAACAGAAGGATGGGGCGGCGACCGTAACGATCCGACATCTGCCCGATCAACGGCCCGAACAGGAACTGCATCCCCGCATAGGTAAAGGCGAGAAGCCCGCCCCACCACGCTGCCTCTGCGACACTGCCGTTGGTCAGGGTTCCGATCAGCTCCGGCAGGACCGGCATCAACAGCCCGATGCCCATGGCGTCGAGCATGACGGTCAGTATGATGAAAACGAAGGGCAGGCGGGATTGCATCGGGCGCTCGCGGCAGGTCTGACAAACAAGATAGAGCGCGGGGCGCCGGATGAAACCACAGCTTATCCTTGGACAAACGCTCCGCTTCAAGGGTGATCCCTTCAGCGGCGATCCAGGCGCCTCCGCGATCCACGACACGCGGGGCGGAGTTCTTGTCGCGGACGGGCGGATCGAGGCGGTCGGCCCGGGGTCCGACCTGCACGCGGCCCATCCCGATGCCGCCGTCACCGATCTCGGCGATGCACTCCTGATCCCCGGTTTCGTCGACGCCCACGCGCATTATCCCCAGACGGGCATCATCGCGAGCTGGGGCAAACGGTTGATCGACTGGCTGGAGAGCTACACCTTCCCCGAGGAGATGCGTTTCGCCGATCCGGCCCATGCCGCGCAGGTGGCGGAGACCTATCTCGAAACCTGCATCGCGAACGGAACGACGAGCCTGTGCTCCTTCTGCACGATTCATCCCCAGAGCGTGGATGCGATCATGGCGGCGGCCGAGGCACGGGGAATGCGGATCGCCGCAGGCCGCGTCATGATGGATCGGGATACCGCGCCAGAGGGCCTCCGCGACACCGCACAGTCGTCCCATGACGAGAGCGCCGCGCTGATCGCGAAATGGCACGGGAAAGGGCGGCTGGGCTACGCCATCTCACCCCGCTTCGCGCCGACCTCGACGGAGGCGCAACTGGAGGCGGCGGGCGCGCTCTGGGCACAAAACCCCACCTGCCTGATGCAGACACACCTCTCCGAACAGGTGGAGGAGATCGCCTGGGTCCGGTCCCTCTATCCGGACGATGAGGACTACCTGTCCATCTACGAGCGCCACGGTCTCGCTGGCCCCGGCGCGCTGATGGGCCACGCGATCCACCTCACGGAACGCGAGCGCGCCGCGCTGCGACGAACAGGCAGCGCCGTCATCCATTGCCCCACATCGAACACCATCATAGGCTCGGGCCTTTGCGACGTGCGGGGTCTCAAGGCGCTCGGCATCCCCGTGGGGCTCGCGACGGATGTGGGGGGCGGATCGAGTTTCTCGATGCTCCGTACGATGGCGGCGGCCTACGAGATATCGCAACTCCGCGGAGACCCGTTACATCCGGCAGAGCTTCTCTGGCTCGCCACCGAAGGCTCCGCCCGAGCGCTCCGAATGGACCAGGTGGGCCGCCTTGCACCCGGGATGGAAGCCGATCTCATCGCGCTCGATCTGGCCTCCACACCGATCATCGCCCAGCGCGCATCGCGTGCCGAAACCCTCTGGGAGGCGCTCTTCCCGACCATCATGATGGGGGACGACCGGGCGATCTCCGCCGTCTGGATCGCGGGGCGCCGCGCCCGATGATCTCATGTCTTCTTCAAATATTCCCCGCGCGGAGCGCACCGCCCGGC
>JBMYPI010000340.1:0-1924 GCA_049600155.1 Rubricella sp. | reverse complement strand
CCCGGATCCGGCTCGCCATCCGCGAGCCGGACTTCACCACGGCGAGCCGGATCGAGAACGCGATCAACCGCGACTTCGGCCGACCGATCGCCCGGATGCTGGATGGCGGAACCGTCGAAATCGCAGTGACGGAGGCGGGCCTGCGCTCGCCGGCGCATCTCGTCAGCCGGATCGAGAATATCGGTATCGAGCCATCCCGCCCGGCGCGCGTCGTTATCGATCAACGCTCCGGGACGATCGTGCTGGGTGCCGATGTCCGCATATCGGCAGTCGCGGTTACGCAGGGCAACCTGACCCTGCGCATAGAGGAGGAGCCGCTCGTCGTGCAGCCCAATCCCTTCGCGGAAGGCGACACGATCGTCGTGCCCCGCACCCGGGCCGGAATCGAGGAGGACAGCGACCGGCGGTTCGCGATCGTCCCGACATCGGTGAGCCTGCCCGAGGTCGTGGAAGGATTGAACGCGCTGGGCGTCCGGCCGCGGGACATGATCGATATCCTCGCGGCGATCCGGGCGGCGGGCGCGCTGCATGCCGAACTGATCGTCCAGTGATGTGTTCCGGATCGCCGATGGGAGGCCCGTGGCCCCCTCACTTGCGCAGGATGATCCTGTCGCTGCGGATGACCGTCTCGTGAAGATCGTCGAGGAAGCTCATCCCGAGCAGGCTCGAATGGAGCTGCCCCGGCTCGGCGACGGCGGCCTCGACATCATCGACGACGATGCCTCCGATCTCGATCCGGTCGAGCACGATCGGGGCGACGAAGGTGCGGCCGCTCGCCGTGGTGACGGGCAGGTTGTAGTTCAACTGGCTTGCCGCGATCCCCGCGCGCTGCGCATCGTCGTAACGCAGGAGGACGCGGGATGCGCCGGTATCGATCAGAAGCCCGACCGGCGCCCCGTCGATCGAGGCGACGGCGCGGAAGTGTCCATCCCAGGCGCGCATGAGCATCACTTCATGGCGCATGGTTCCCGTTTCCCGCTCGGCCGCCACGGGCCGTTCGAGCAGCGACAACGCGAAAAGGCGGCCTTCGGTGCGGAAGGTCCAGCTGCCTGCGAGTATGATCAGCGCCATCGCCCAGAGCGCAGGCACGATGTCGAACCCGTTGCCCTGCTGCGCCTGGCGGATCATCGTCATCACCGCGCCGACGGAACAGATCACCGCGATCACGGCGAGTTGCATCACGGGCACCATGTCCGCAAACGCACCGCTTGCGACGATCGCCAGGAACGTGGCTATGCAGACGCCGAGAATCGGTAGATGCATCCGGGAGTTACCAACCTGCCTTATAGTTGGGATGCAGGATAGCGCACCGCGGCCTCCCGGCCAAGGGCGAAGCGGTCAACCCCGCCGCCGGGCCGCGGCGCCACCTTTTCTTCGCCCCGCGACAAGAGGCGCGCGCGCAGGCAGGGCCTCGACGATCCGTGTGCGTTCCTGCGGCGACATCCGCGTCCAGGACGTGATCTCGTCGATGCTTCGGTAGCATCCGATGCAGAGCCGCGCGTCGGGGTGGACGACACAGATATTGATGCAAGGGCTTTCGATCGGCTCCCTCTTCCATCCCTTGTCCGACATCTCACTTCCCCTCCGCCGCAAGATAGGCCATCCGATCGAGCGCGCCCTGCAGGATATAGGACGCCGCGACGGCATCGATAACCTCCGAGCGCCGTGCGCGCGACATGTCGGCATCCAGCAAGGCGCGTTCCGCGGCGACCGTCGAGAGCCGCTCGTCCCAGAACAGCACCGGCTGCGCGCGCGCCGTCGAGAGGTTCCGGCCCCAGGCGCGGGCGGACTGGCAGCGCGGCCCCTCCGTTCCGTCCATGTTTCGCGGCAGACCGATGACGAACCCCGTGACCCCGCGTGAGGCGAGCAGGGTTTCGATCCTTTCGAGATCGCGGCCGAATCGGCCCCTTGGGAGCGTCTGAAG
>JBMYPI010000339.1:0-1929 GCA_049600155.1 Rubricella sp. | reverse complement strand
CGAAGAGAGCCTCCTCCCGGACCGTGGCCGGCGCGTCGAGTTCGAGCACGCGCCCGAACAGCTCGCGGGCCCGTCCGAGATCCTCGTCATCGCCGATGCCGCCAACGATCCCGACTGGATCGCGATCGACCTTCTCAGCCAGGCCGAGCATGACGAGAGCGCCCAGTCGATCCTGATCACGACGGACGCCGATTTCGGCCATGCCGTGGCGCGCGCAGTGGACCGCTTCCTCGAAACGCTGGAGCGCCGCGCGATCGCCGCGCCGAGCTGGCGGGATTACGGCGCGGTCATCACCGTCCGCGACATGGATGAGGCCATCGCCCTGTCGGACAGGATCGCGCCCGAACACCTCGAAATCGCCTGCGAGGGGGCCGAGGCCGTGGCCGAACGCATCCGGCACGCGGGCGCGATCTTCGTCGGGCGCTGGACGCCCGAGGCGATCGGCGACTATGTGGGCGGGCCGAACCACGTCCTGCCCACGGCGCGGTCGGCGCGGTTTTCCTCCGGCCTGTCCGTGCTCGATTTCATGAAGCGCACGACGATCGCCCGCATGACCCCCGGCGCGCTCGCCGCCATCGGCCCGGCGGCGGAGACGCTGGCGACATCCGAAAGCCTGGAGGCGCACGGCCTCAGCGTCCGCGCGCGCCTCGATGCGCTCAACGAAGGGGGCGAGGGATGAACACCAACCGTCTCACGAAGGTCGAGCTCGATCCCGCGGGCCTCGCGCCTCCCACGCCGGAGGTGGAGCAGGAGCGGAAGGTCGCGCTGTTCGACCTTCTGGAGGAAAACACCTTCGCGCCCGCAGGCGAAGACGTGCCCGAAGGGCCCTATCACCTGCATCTCGCGATCAAGGATCGGCGCCTCGTCTTCGATCTGCGCACCGAAAGCGGCGAACAGGCGGGCGAGCTGCACCTCTCGCTTTCGCCCTTCCGGCAGGTCATCAAGGACTACTTCCAGATCTGCGAGGCCTATTATGACGCGGTCAAGCGCCTCGCCCCCAGCCAGATCGAGGCGATCGACATGGGCCGCCGGGGCATCCATGACGAGGGCTCGCGCCTGCTCCTGGAACGGCTCGAGGGCAAGGTCGTGACCGATCACGCCACCGCGCGCCGCCTCTTCACCCTCATCTGCGTGCTGCATTTCAAGGGCTGAGCGGGATGGAGGGCCTGCCCACATCGGTCCTCTTCTGCTGCGATCACAACGCGATCCGTTCGCCCATGGCCGAGGGGCTGATGAAGAAGTCCTTCGGGCGGGAGGTCTATGTCCAGTCCGCCGGGGTATTCCATGACAGCGAGATCGACGGATTCGCCATCGCCGTTTGCGACGAGTTGGGGGTGGAGTTGTCGCGCCACCGCGCCCGATCCTTCGAGGAGATGGAGGAATGGGGGGACGATATCGGATCCTACGACCTCATCGTCGCGCTGACGCCGGCAAGCCTACGCCACGCGCAGGAATACACCCGCGATCACCCGATCGAGGTGGAATACTGGCCGATCCTCGATCCCTCCGGCATCGGCCAGAGCCGCGAGGAAAAGCTCGCCGCCTACCGCCAGACGCGGGATCAGATCGCCGCGCGCATCAGGGCGCGCTTCCGCTGAGGGTCTGTCGGTTCCCGCCTTGACAGCGCGCGCAGGGTGGCGCTTGGCTTGTGTCATGACGCTCGAAATCTGGATCGCATTCACCCTCGCCAGCGGCGTGCTTCTCGCCATTCCCGGGCCGACCGTCATGCTCGTGCTCGCAACGGGCATAGGGCGGGGCCGGCGCGCCGCGCTCGGCACGGTTCCAGGCATCGCGCTCGGCGATCTGACGGCGATGTCGGTTTCGCTGGCGGGCGCGGGGGCGCTGCTCGCCGCCTCGGCGACGGCGTTCACGGTGCTCAAGCTCGCGGGGGCGGCCTATCTCATGTGGATGGGTCTCAAGCTCTGGCGG
>JBMYPI010000338.1:0-1930 GCA_049600155.1 Rubricella sp. | reverse complement strand
CCGTTACCAGCTCCGGCACCGTAAAGGGCCGGTCGCGGCTGTGAAGGAGCAGGTCGTAGAGCCCCGCATCGGATTGCTCATGGTCGACGAGATGGGGATTGCGGCGGAACGGATGGCCATCGGGTAAATCCTTCAGGATCGCACGCGCCGCCGTGAGCCTCTCTGCCGCCGGCTGATCGGGCATCAAGGCACCGAACGCCTCCTGGAGGGGATAGACGCCCGTCCGGCCGTGGGGCGCATAGACCATCAGCCCGAGGCCGCCCTCCGGCGCGAGGGCCTGCGCCAGCGCATCGAAGCCGGCCTGGGGATCGGGCAGATGGTGAAGCACGCCCGTGCAATCGATGTAGTCGAACGGCCCGAAGCGCGGCGCCTCCAGAAGGCTTTCGGTATGAAACGCCACCATCGCCTGAAGCCCGCGCATTGCGATGCGGGCCTCGGCGATGCGGCGCGAGGCCACCGAGAGATCGAGATAGGTGATCTCGCACGGAACCTTCGCGGCGGCGAATTTCGCCGCGATCTGGACGAGTGCGTCGCCCGTCCCACCACCCGCGACAAGGATGCGCGCAGGACGGGCCTGCCAGTCGTGCCGCCCTGCGAACAGGAAATGATCGATCTCCACCGGATCGGAAGGGCTGCCGACGATCAGCCGCCTGCGTTCGTCGGCGGGATCGCGGGCGGGATAGGGATAGGCCTCATACTGCTCCCGAACCCTGTCCATCGTTCGCCTCTCCTTGCCGCCGTGCCAGTTCTGCCTGCACGCGCGGGATCGCGTGTTCAAGCCCCTTGTAGGCGGCTATGTCGGCGTCGATGCCCCCCACCGCCGGCAGGAGCGCCGCCAGCGCATCGTCGGGCAGGTCTTCGACGGGCGTGACCATCGTGCGGATGGAAAAGACGATCGCCCCCGAACGCGGAAGCCGCCGCAGCGCCTGCCGCTCCCGCCGGATGAAGAGCCTGCCCGAGCGCTGCCAGCCCTTGCCCGTCTCGTCCCGCTCGCTTGCCGGTGTCTCGATCGCGCCGTCGGGATAGAACAGCCAGTTCATCCGCCATAGCGGCCGATCGGGATGGAGCGCATCGAACAACCGCTGGACCCGGCGCGCCAGTGTCGCGTCATACTCCACAACGGGATCGTGGATCGACAGGAGGCTTCGGCCGAGCTTCTCGTCGAGCCTCCATTGCGACGGAAAACACAGCACACCGGCGACGAGCACATGTTCGCCCTCCACCCGGTCGAGCAGAAGAAGATCGTCCTCGACCATCAGCCCCGCACGCGCGATCGGCATCTCCTGCCCGTTCTCCGTGCCGCCGACGGAGGAGACGACCAGATCAAGCAGTTCCCGCTGCGCGCCTTCGCTTTCCGGAAGCGCACCGATCGCGTGCGGCGCGCCCGAGCCGATGATCCGTCGCCGCGCGCGCTCGATCACGCTTCCCGGTCGAGCGGGCGTGAGCCAGGGATCGTCGCCGAGGGGCAGCATGCCCGGCGGATGGATCAGGCGTCGGTCGAGCCAGGGCCAGACCTCTTTCAATGATCGTCCCTTGCCGGATGCAGGGTCACGACGGTGGCGTCCTCGGGCGGTATCTCCGCACCGAGGGTCATCACCTCCTGCGCAAGCAAGAGCGCTTCCGCCGCCGAAAGATAGCCGTAACGCAGCGCGCGAAGCCGCAACCGGCCGATCTCGTCATGCAGGCTTTGCGATCGTCCCGCAGGCGTTTCCACCGATCGGGAGATCTCTTCCTCGTCGTCTCGCACGCTCTCCCCTTTTGGTTTTTCTGTGCGTGGCTTCGGAACAGTATCCACTCTCGATTGCTTTTCCAGACTTTTGATCGTTTCCGCTGCGGCAACGGAGGATTCCGCGATCGCGCTCTTTTTGTATGTCCGATCATCTCCAGCTACTGTCGCACGACGGGAGAAAACGATGACAAGCACAGAGAA
>JBMYPI010000337.1:0-1935 GCA_049600155.1 Rubricella sp. | reverse complement strand
CGGCATCCGCCGTGCCGTGCAGAAGGCGCACCGGGAACGGGAGTGGCAGCGGTTTGTCGAAGACGAGGTTCTCGCGACCATCCTCGATCAGGCGGCGGGTGAGGACATAGGGTTCATCGGAATAGTCCGAGGGCTGCTCCACCCGGCCGGTTTCGACGAGGGCCTTGCGCTCGGCCTCCGTGAAGCCCGCCCACATGCCCCGCTCGGTGAAATCGGGTGCTGCGGCGATGCCGACGATCCCGGCGACGCGCCCGGGATGGGCGCGGGCGAGGAGCAGCGATATCCATCCGCCCATCGAGGAGCCGACAAGAACCTGTGGCCCGTCCGTCAGCGCGAGGATCGCGTCCGCCGCATCCCGCGCCCAATCGCCGATGCATCCGTCGAGGAAATCGCCCGAGCTTTCGCCATGCCCGGTGTAGTCGAACCGCAGGAAATCGCGCCCCGCCGCCACGGCCCATTCATGCAGGTATTGCGCCTTGGTTCCGGCCATGTCGGAGCGGAAGCCGCCGAGGAAAACGACGCCGGGAAGATTGACGCCCTCGCCCCGGGCGGTCACCTTGTGGTAGGCGATACTCCGCCCATCCCCCGGCTCGAAGCGTTCGACACCTGACATGCGTTCCTCTCCCGATATCGACCCGTCGCAGCGCGGGGACCTTGCCCGACCGCTCACGGTTCTGCAACTCGTGCCCGCGCTCGATCAGGGTGGCGTGGAACGGGGCACGATCGAGATCGCGCGGGCGATCACCAATGCGGGCGGGCGGGCGCTCGTCGCATCACGCGGCGGGCGGCTGGAACCGGCGCTGCGGCGCGCGGGGGCGGAGCATATCGCCCTCGATCTTTCGCCGAAGAACCCGTTCGCGATTCGCTCGAACGCGCAACGAATCGCCGAGATCGTGGCGACCGAGGGGGTGGATATCCTCCATGCCCGCTCCCGCGCACCGGCCTGGGCGGGCTATCTCGCGGCGAAACGGACGGGCACGCGCTTCATCACGACCTATCACGGCACCTATTCCGAAGGATTTCCGGGCAAGCGGTTCTACAATGGCGTGATGGCCAAGGGCGACCCGACCATCGCGCCCACCCATTTCATCGCCAATCTGATCCGGATGCGGCACAAGGTGCCGTCGAACCGGATCGTGGTGATTCCCCGGGGGGCCGATATCGAGAGCTTCGACGAAAGCCTCGTCGGGCCGGAGCGCACCATCGCGCTCGCCCGCGCCTGGGGCGTGATCGAGGATTCGCGGCCCATCGTGCTTCTGCCCGGTCGCCTGACCGGCTGGAAGGGCCATCAGGACATGATCGCGGCCATCGCCGCCATGAAGGCGCGGCGGGGAGAGACCGCGCCCGAGATGATCTGCATCTTCGCGGGCGAGGATGGCGGCTCGGGCCATGCGCGCAAACTGGAAGCCGCGATCGAGGCGGCGGGCCTCCAGGGCGATTTCCGCCTCGTCGGCCATACCGCCGACATGGAGGCGGCCTACAAGCTGGCCTCGGTGGTCGTATCCCCCTCCACCGCGCCGGAGGCATTCGGCCGCGTGGCGGTGGAGGCACAGGCGATGGGACGGCCGGTGATCGCCTCGGCCCATGGCGGGAGCCTGGAGACGGTGGAGGACGGCCAGACGGGCTGGCTCTTCCCGCCGCGCGATGTCGAGGCGCTGTCCCGCGCGCTCGAAGAGGCGCTGGGGATGGACGACTCCCAACGGGCGCATATGGGCCTTGCCGGGCGGGCGCGGGTGCGCTCGCTCTTCACGGTGCAGGCCATGCAGGCGGCGACGCTGGAGGTTTATGAAAAGGCCGCCGGACGACCCTTCCGCCCAACTCAGAACCGGTAGCCGAGACCGATGAACCCGCCGATGGCGATGTCTTCCTCGACGATGGGGCTGTCCGTCGCTTCCTCCGGCAACCAGTCGACGCGCGCGCTCGCGGTGAGGCTCA
>JBMYPI010000336.1:0-1948 GCA_049600155.1 Rubricella sp. | reverse complement strand
GGGGCGGGGCGTCCAGCGGTGCGGACGGTCGTGCGCCCCGCGCCACCCACGGTGTTTTGAGCACGGGGGCGCGACGGTCGGTGCAGGGAGCCTTTCCTTGCGCGGCGCTTCTCCCTATCCTGCTGCAAAACACCATCGGCGGATGCACCGCCACGGGATGACGAGGCTCTCGATGCGGACGAAATCAAGGCTTTGCCAGGGGGTTGCAGGCCTCGCGCTGCCGGTTCTTGTCGCCTGCGCGCCTGCCGATGAGCAGGCCGCCACGCCCGTTCCGGCTCCGGCGCCGGGCAGTCTCGTCACCGAGACGGAGGTCGAGCGGCCCGATCTCTATGCCGAGACGGCACTCGCGCTCTGGGACGGCCGCCCCTCGATCGGCGGCATCTGGGTGGCGAATCCCGATGTCGAACGGGCCGAACGCGTCGTGATCACCGCCACGGCGAGCGGTGTGACCACGGCCGGGGCGCTCCTGCGGCGCGATGCGAGCCTGCCAGGCCCCCCCTTTCTTCTGTCGAACGAGGCGGCGGCGGCGCTCGGCGCGGAACCGGGTGTGCCGATCGAGATCGAGGTGATCGCGCTCAGACGCGAGGTCGTGGAGGCCCCCGCCCCCGTCGCCCCGCCGGAAGAAGAACCGATCGCGGCTGCGCCAGAGGGCGAAACGCCACCTGAGAACGCGGAACTGCCGGTAGAGCCCGAGGGTGAGGAGATCGCCCCGGCCGAGCCGGATGCGCCCGAAACTCCCGGTGCGGGTGAGACTGTCCCCGAGGAGGCGGCACTCGCCGCGCCGGAAGAGCCCGTGGAAACAGCCGCGGCAGAGCCCGAGGCGCCGATCGAGGAACCCGTCGCACCGCCCCCGGCACCGGAGCCGCCGGTCGTGGTCGCAGCCCCCGCGCAGGCCGCAGCGGCGCCCGACCCCGCCCCGCCGGCCGAACCGGCGCCGGGACCGCTCAACGAACCCTATATCCAGATCGGGACCTTCAGCGTCGCCGCGAATGCGACGAACCTGCGCGACAGGCTTGTCGCGGATGGCTATTCCGTCCGGCTCGCGCCCTTCTTCGGCTCCAACCGCACACTCACGCGGGTTCTCGTCGGGCCGGCGGCGACGGTGGCCGAACGCGATGCGCTGGTCGCCAGGCTGGCCGAGGACGGTTTCACCGACATCATCCTGACCACCGAATGACCGGAGCCGAGACGATGCTTTCCCGCCTGCTCGCCCAGATCCTGATCGCGCTCGCGCTTGCCGGCGCCGCCTTCGGCCAGACCTTCGACACGCGCGCCACCGCCGCGCTCGTCGTCGACCATGAGACGGGTGCGGTCCTGTTCGCGCGAAACGCCGACGCGCCGATGCCACCGGCCTCGATGTCGAAGCTGATGACGCTCAACATGCTTTTCGAAGCGGTCGACGAGGGGAGCGTTTCTCTCGCGGACACGTTCGTCGTGTCGGAGCGCGCATGGCGGATGGGCGGCTCGCGCATGTTCCTCGAACCCCGCCACGAACCCACCGTGGAGGATCTCATTCGCGGGATCATCATCCATTCGGGCAACGATGCCTGCGTGGTCGTGGCCGAGAACCTCGCCGGGACGGAAGAGGCCTTCGCCGATGTCATGACGGCTCGCGCGCGCGAACTGGGCATGATGGAGTCGACCTTCATCAACTCCACCGGCTGGCCGGCCGACGGGCATGTGATGTCCGCCCGGGATCTGGTGCATCTCGCGCGCCACCTGATCGAGGATTTCCCCGATCTTTACCCCTATTTCGCGGAGACCGAATACACCTGGGACGGCATCACGCAGTCCAACCGCAACCCGATCCTCTTCGCCAATATCGGCGGGGACGGATTGAAGACCGGCCATACCGAAGAGGCGGGCTACGGCCTCGTCGGATCGGCGGTGCAGGACGGGCGGCGTGTCGTCTTCATGGTCACGGGGCTGGAGGACGCGCGCGCACGCT
>JBMYPI010000335.1:0-1949 GCA_049600155.1 Rubricella sp. | reverse complement strand
GGCTGCTGATCGGGCGCGATCATGTGCTGGAAGACATGCTGGTGAAGCTCGGTGCCACAATCCGGCCCGTGACGGAACCGTTCACGCCCGAGGGCGGGGCCTATGGCCACGGCCGCACCCATTCCCATGCGCACTGAACGGGGCGACGCGATGCTGGAATTCGGCGGGGCGGTCCTGTTCGTGGTGGGCTCGATCCTGTTCTTTTCCGATGCGACGCAGACCGGCGGCGCGTGGTGTTTCCTGATCGGATCGGCGCTTCTGGCCGTCCCGCCGGGACGGAAGCTGATCCTCGGCGTGCGGGCGCGCGATGACTGACCTCGCGGTGCTCCAGAAGCTGCAGACCTGGCTCTCGCCGTCCTTCCCGGTCGGGGCGTTCTCGTGGTCGCACGGGCTGGAGACGGCTATGGCCGACGGACGTGTCGACAGCGCCGGGGCGCTCGAGGATTGGGTCCGGGCGGTTCTGGAACATGGCAGCGGCTGGACCGATGCCGTCCTGATGGCGCACACCATGAAGGGTGAGGATGTAGCCGAGCTGGCCGAGGCGCTCGCCCCCACACGGGAACGGCACGCGGAAACCATGGAACAGGGTGCCGCCTTCGCGCGGACGGTGAATGCCGTGGAAGGGTGGCACATCGCCACATCCCCCTACCCCATCGCCTTCGCGGACGCCGCGCGGCGGCTCGGCGCCGATCCCGCCACTGCGATCACCCTCCATCTGCAAGCCTTCGCGGCGAACCTGATTTCGGCGGGCGTGCGGCTCATCCCGCTCGGACAGACGGAGGGGCAGCGGATCACCACGGCGCTTCATGCTGCCTGCGCCGATCTGACTCGGCGCGCGCTCGACGCGCCGCTTGACGCGATCGGGGGCGCGGGCATCCTGTCCGATATCGCCGCCATGCGGCACGAAACCTTGGCAACACGGGTGTTCCGATCATGACATCACCGAACGGCCCCCTGCGCGTCGGGCTCGGCGGCCCGGTCGGCGCGGGCAAGACGACGCTGACGAAGGAGCTCTGCCTGGCGTTGCGCGACCGCTACTCCATCGCCGTCATCACCAACGATATCTACACGGCGGAGGACGCGGAGTTCCTGATGCGGGCGCAGGCGCTCCCGCTCGACCGCATCAGGGGGGTGGAGACGGGCGGCTGCCCGCACACGGCGATCCGGGAGGATGCGAGCATAAACCTCGCCGCCGTCGCCGATCTCAACGCGAAATTCCCCGATCTCGACGTGATCTTCATCGAAAGCGGCGGGGACAACCTCGCCGCCACCTTCTCGCCGGAACTCGCCGATATCACGCTCTACCTGATCGACGTGGCCGCGGGTGAGGAGATCCCCCGCAAGGGCGGGCCGGGGATCACCCGCTCCGACCTGTTGATCATCAACAAGACGGACCTCGCGCCGCATGTGGGCGTCGATCTTTCGGTTATGGAGCGGGATGCGACCGTTCAGCGGGGTCAGCGGCCCTTCGTCTTCGCCAATCTCAGGCGGGGCGACGGCGTGGCGGAGATCGTGGCGTTCCTGGAGCGCGCGGGCGGGCTGACGGCGGCTGCCTGAGGCGCGATCACTCGATCCGGTTGGCGAGCATCGGCGCGAGGCCGGCGAGGTCGTATCCCCCGTTGCGGCCAGCCTCGATCAGCTCCTCTGCCGGAACGCTTCCTGCCATCGCGAGGGCCCAGACATTCGCCGAGCGGGTGCCGGACCGGCAATAGGCGAAGACGGGTCCGGCCGCGCTTTCCACCGCCTCGCGTTGGGCGCGCACCTCATCCGCGCCGAACCCCGTGCCGGGGATCGGGACATAGGCGAATGCGATGCCGAGCCGCGCGGCTTCGGCACCGCCACCTCGCGCTCGCGCAGGCCCACCCGGTTGGTCGCCACCTCGACGCCGTTGGCGGTCGCGACGACCGACGCCCGGTGGATGCGGCCCACGTCGGGGTCGGGGAGCGATT
>JBMYPI010000334.1:0-1951 GCA_049600155.1 Rubricella sp. | reverse complement strand
ATCTCGATTTCGACCTGATGATCGTCGACGTGATGATGCCGGGGGAGGACGGGCTGAGCTTCACCCGCGATTTCCGCGCCAGTCGCGAGACGCCGATTCTGCTGCTGACGGCGAAGGGCGAGGCGGACGCGCGCGTCGCCGGGCTCGAATCGGGCGCGGACGACTACCTCGCCAAGCCCTTCGATCCGCGTGAACTGGCGCTGAGGATCGGCGCGATCCTGCGCCGCGCCGCGCGGCCCGTGGAGAAGCCCGAACCGCCCAAGACCCTGCATCTGGGCGCGATTCGCTACGACGTCGCCCGCGCCGAGCTTTGGCGGGAGGGCGAGATCATCCGCCTTACCGCGACGGAGACGGCATTGATGCGGATGCTCGCGGCCAGGCCCCACGAGCCGGTCAGCCGACGAGAGCTCATCGAGTCCATGGGCAAGGGGCCCGTCGACACCGCGCAGGAACGGGCGATCGACGTGCAGGTCACCCGCCTGCGCCGCAAGATCGAGGATGATCCGAAGGCCCCTCGCTACCTCCAGACGGTGCGCGGATCGGGCTACATGCTCGCCCCCGACTGATCTCCGGTTGCGTTCACGGTAATGTGATGCGATTTCGCACTATCATTTAGTGCGATGTCGCACTATGTTCGGATTACCTCGGAAACAGGAGATCCGGACAGATGCCCTCGACCAGAAGAGCCTTCCTCACCGTGATCGGTGGCGGCGCGATCCTCGCTGCCGGCGCCGGCACATGGTTTGCCACCAGCCGGACGCCGGAGCGCGCCCTTGCCCCCTGGGCCATGGCCGCGGCGGAGACCGACCCGCGCCGCTATGCACTGGCACATGCGATCCTCGCGCCCAATCCCCACAACCTCCAGCCGTGGATGATCGACCTTTCGACACCGGGGGAAGCGGCGATCCTGCGCGATCCCGCCCGCGCCCTGCCCCATACCGACCCGTTCGATCGCCAGATCACCATCGGTTTCGGGTGTTTCCTCGAACAGATGACGATTGCCGCCGCCGGAATCGGATACGGCACGGAGATCGCCCTGTTTCCCGAAGGCGAGGGCGGCCCCGTGGCGCGGGTGCGATTCGTCGAGGGCGCCGCCGCCCGCGACCCGTTGTTCGATCATGTGATGGCGCGCCGCTCCACCAAGGAGCCGTTCGACATGAGCCGCCCTGTCGCTGCCGGGGCACTTCCCGCGCTCGATCCCGCCATCGCGGGTGTCCGCTACGCCGGAACGGCGGATGAAGCGCGTGTCGCGGCCCTGCGCGATCTCGCCTGGGAGGCCTGGGTGATCGAATACGAGACGCCACGCACCCAGCGCGAGAGCGTCGATCTGATGCGTCTCGGCCGGGCGGAGATCGAGGCCAATCCCGACGGGATCGACCTTGGCGGACCGTTCCTCGAGGGGCTGATGCTGGCGGGAATGCTCAATCGCCAAGACCTCTCCACGCCGGGGACGCAAAGCTTCCAGGCGGGCTATGACCTCTATGAGCCGATGATCGCGGCGACGCCGGCCTTCGTCTGGCTCGCGACGCCGGGGAACGCCCGGGAGGACCAGATCGCGACCGGCCGCGCATGGCTGCGGCTGAACCTCGAAACGACGGCGGCGGGGCTTGCGCTGCATCCGATCAGCCAGTGCCTTCAGGAGTTCCCGGAGATGGCGGCCCTTTACGCACGCGCGCACGGGCTGCTCGGCCGACCGGGCGAGACGGTTCAAATGCTCGGGCGTCTGGGCTATGCCGATCCGGTGCCGATCACCCCGCGCTGGAGCCTCGATGCCAAGCTCACCTCCGCCTGACGCCGACGAGACACGCACCTATTTCGCGCTGTTCAACGAGATCGGGATCATCGCGCAACTGAGCCGCGCCCTCTTCGAGGCGCGGCTCGATGACGGGATAACGCTGCCGCATTTCACGGTGCTCAATCATCTCGTGCGGGTCGGAGACGGCGCGACGCC
>JBMYPI010000333.1:0-1952 GCA_049600155.1 Rubricella sp. | reverse complement strand
TTGGAATGATCTGGCTGAAAGAGATTTCTCTCACGATCGCAATCACTTGCGTCCTATCTACCTTCATGGTCACGCTCGGCGTGGCAGCCATCCCGCGCATCGCCGATCCGGTGGCGGACACGGTCAACAGGGCCGCGCACGATGCCGCTGTGGTTGAATCGCAGTTCATCCGGCAGGTGACGGGGTTCTGCGAACCCTCGCTGGAAAGGGCGATCACCGTCGATCTGGCGACGGGCCGCACCTTCACCGGCATGTGCTGAAGCCTTTGCGCATCGGATCGCAGCCCCTATGATCCAACCGGAAGCAAGGGGTCGACCGATGCGCAAGACAGTTCTCGCAGCCGCCTTCGCGGGCCTCGCCGCCACGGTTCCGGCCGGGGCCAGCGAAAGCCCGCTCCTGCAACCCGGCGACAGGCAGATCCCGGTCGACGAATGGATCGACATGGTCGAGGGCAGGACGGTCTACTACTTCATAGAAGGGCGGTTCTTCGGGCAGGAATACTACTTTCCCGGCAACCGGTTCGCCCGGTTCCAGCATGTCTCCGGCGTGTGCCTCGAGGGAACGTGGGACTACCGCCCCCGGGACTTCGCCTATTGCTATCACTGGGGCCACGATTCGCCCTGTTTCCAGCACGTCGAACGCGAGGGCGAGATCAAGGTGCTCATCCTCGACCCCGGGCCGGATACCGTTCTCGAGGAACAGACGGTCATGCAGGTCGTCGACGGCGGCTTCTCCTGCGAGGGCGGGTTCACCAGTTGACGCGCGCCGCAGCCCTACTCGTCGCGCTTCTGGCGCTGCCCGCCCTCGCGCAGGAGCGGGTGATGTCCGTGGAGGAGTTCGTCGAGCTGAGCGAGGGCCACACCCTCCATTTCCAGGACCGGTTCGGCGACTACGCGGGCGGCGAGACGTTCTTCGAAGGGCAGCAGACCATCTGGCAGTATTCCGACGGGACCTGCACGCGCGGCGAATGGTGGGCGGAGGGAGACGCGATCTGCTTCGTCTACGATCTCAACCCCGAACCCCAATGCTGGCGCATGATCGAGGATGGCACGCGCATCCTCGCCCGCCTTCGGGACGCCACCGATCCGTTCGGGGACCTGATCCTCACCCGGCGCACCGCCGTGCCATTGACCTGTGACGGCCCCTTCCTCGGCGCCTAGAAGAGCGAGCCCTGCGTTCCGCCGCCGCCTCCCTCGCCCCGGCGTTTCGGGGCCGGCTTCGGTCTGGGCTTGTCGGCGGGGAAGACCGTGAGACGCTGATCTCCCTGGAACTGCAGCTCCAGCACCGGCTGCCGCGCGGCGTCTTCATGGGACTTGACGACCTGGCCCGCGCCGTCGCGCACGATGACGAACCCCCGGTCGAGAAAGGATCGGTAATCGAGCGTTCCCAGAAGCCGCGAGAGCGCCACAAGCCGGTTTCTGGCCCGATCGGTGAGACGCCCGCCCAGGACATCGAAACGCGCCGCGCTCGTGGCGAGCCGCTCCCGCCCCGGTCCGATCGTCCGCGAAAGACGGTCGGGGCGCAAACGTCGACCGAGCGCCTCCACCCCGCGGCGTTCCTCGCGCACCCGTTTCTCCAGAAGGGCCGGCCCGAACCTGCCCCCCGCCCGCTGGGCGTAGGCCACGCGCTTGGCCTGCGCGCCAGCAAGGAGCGCACGCGGCAAGCGGTCGGCCAGGATGTCGAGCCGCTGACGCCGTTCGGCGAGGATCGCGTCGCCCTTCGGCAGCACGCGGGAGAGATCGCGCAGGCGCTCTCCCTTCATGCGCACCGTGCGCGAGAGCCCGCCGACAAGGCGGGCCTCGATCTCCGACAGCCGGGCGATCAGCTCCCGCCGGACGGGCACCGCCACTTCCGCCGCTGCCGTGGGCGTGGGTGCGCGGCGATCCGCTGCCAGGTCTATCAGCGTGGTATCGGTCTCGTGCCCGACCGCAGAGATCAGCGGGATCGTGGAC
>JBMYPI010000332.1:0-1975 GCA_049600155.1 Rubricella sp. | reverse complement strand
TCGACGCGCTTTCTTATCCTGAACTGAAAGCCAGATATCTGGAACTCGCCGGATCGCCTGCGCCCCGGCGACCAGATCGGCCGGCGGCGAGGACCGGAATGTCAGCATTCGGTAGGACCACGCCGTAGGCCACATGCCGGACGCTGCCTGCCCGCCATAGCTGCGCGCGTAATCGCGAAGCCGGATCAATTGCGCGCCGTCGCCCTCGGTCGGACCGTCGGCGAGACAGGATCCGCAATAGACCCACTGGGTGACGAGCTTTCCGTCGGATGTGCGCTCCGCCCCGGCGAGCGGGGCGAAGATCTGCTCGTCGCTGCCCTCGGTCCGGTTCAGCCCGGTATCGAGCACGACGTAGCCCGACCAGTTGTCCATCAGGCTCGCCGAGAAATCGATGGGATCGAGGATCACGCGATAGACCGGCACACCCGGCCGCATGTCGAACTGCACGGTGACGTTCATCACGCCGCCCCGGCGCAGGCTTTCGATCGAGCGCAGATCGGCATTGCTGCGATCACCGTGGAACATCGGCGAGGAGGAGGCCGGGTTCGCGGACCAGACCCCGCGGCTGAAGGCCCAGCTCTGGTCCGGATCTGGGATGATCTCGGCCAGTTCCCGCTCCGCCCGTTCGCCGAGTTCCGGCCAGCTCATGCCCTCCGTCCGGTCGATGTGGTAGCTCACGGTGATCCGGTCCGGCCCCCCGCAGGCGACGATGGCGAAAACGGCGAGACCTGCGGACAGGCGGGCGAAACGGCTCATGAGCATACTCCTTTGGACCAACGTTGCAAAGCGCATACCGCAGGGTCAACCCTCAAGGTGCGAACTGCGTCGCGAGGTCCTCCACGACGGCGCGCAGGGCCTCGGGCGCTTCGGCCCCGTCCTCCACCGCCTGGCCGAACACCGCACGCTGGCGCGCGGCGGAACTGCCCCGCCGGGCGATCTCGCGCAGGTGCAGAAGCTCCGGCAGGCAGCCGAGCCGCTCCGCCTCGTCATGGACGATCTCGATCAGCTCCTCCACCAGCGCGGAGAACGGCGTGAGCGTCTGCCGCCCCAGATCGAGCAACCGGTCCTCTCCGCCATACCGCTGTGCGCGCCAGCGGTTCTCCATGATCAGGATCGAAGGATAGAGCCGCCAGCGCTGGTTGCGCGACCGCAGCCGGTAGAGATAGGCCAGAAGCGACTGGTAGAGCGCCGCGATGGCGCCCGCATCCTGCACGTCCGAACAGATGTCGCAGATCCGCGCCTCCAGCGTCGGGAACCGGTCGGATGGGCGGATATCCCACCAGATCTTCGTCGCATCCTCCACGCAGCCCGCCGCCACGAGGTGATCGACCGTCCGGCGATAGGAGGAGTGGCTCTCGAACTGGTCCGGCAATCCGGTCCGCGGCATGGCGTCGAAGACGGAAAGACGATAGCTCGCCAGCCCCGAATCCTCCCCTTCCCAGTAGGGGGAGGAACAGGACAGCGCGAGCATGTGGGGCAGAAAGTAGGCGACCTGGTTCATCAGGTCGATCCTCAGATCGGCGTCCTCGATCCCGGCATGGATATGCATCCCGCAGATCAGCATCCGCCGGACGGGCTGGCCGATATCGGCGCGCAGATCGGCATAGCGCTGCTTCTCCGTCCGTTTCTGATCGCGCCAGTTGGCGAAAGGATGGGTGGAGGCGGCAATGGGGCGATAACCGTGGGCCTCGGCACAAGCCTTGATGCCCTTGCGAAGCCGCGACAGCTCCGAAATCGCGTCCGCCACCCGTTCGTGGGGCCGCGTGCCGATCTCGATCTGGCATTGCAGGAATTCGGGGCTCACCTGCGCATCAAGTTCGGCTGCACAGGCCTCCATCAGACCTTCGGGGGCTTCGGCCAAAGCAAAGGTGTCGAGGTCCACCAGAAGGTATTCCTCTTCGATCCCGATGGTAAAATCCGGTTCGTGCATGTCGCGTCTCCCCTTAGGCGGCTTGGTGCACCATGGCGCGAGCAG
>JBMYPI010000331.1:0-2002 GCA_049600155.1 Rubricella sp. | reverse complement strand
TTACCGTGGGCGGGGTGACCGGTGTGGTGTTGGCCAATGCGGGCATCGATATTGCCCTGCATGATACCTACTATGTGGTGGCCCACTTCCACTACGTGATGAGCCTCGGTGCGGTGTTCTGCATCTTCGCGGGCATCTACTACTGGTTCGCCAAGATGACCGGCCGGCAGTATTCCGAGTTCTGGGGCAAGGTGCATTTCTGGATGATGTTCATCGGTGCGAACCTGACCTTCTTCCCGCAGCACTTCCTCGGCCGGCAGGGCATGCCGCGCCGCTATATCGACTATCCGGAGGCCTTCGCGCTCTGGAACTACGTCAGCTCCATCGGTGCGTTCATCGCCTTCGCCTCGTTCCTGCTGTTCTTCGGCATCGTCTTCCACGCGCTCTTCCGCGGAAAGAAGGTCGAGGAGCCGATGTACTGGGGCGAGGGGACGGACCCGACTCTGGAATGGACCCTGCCGAACCCGCCGCCCGAGCACACGTTCGAGCAGCTTCCCACCCGGGACATGTGGGACAAGCAATCGGCCCATTGATGGTCCACCACACCGAACATCAGGACAGGGCCGGAGAGCGATCTCCGGCCCTTGCCGACTCGGGCGATGCGCCGCTTTACGCGATCTCGCTCTGGCCGCACCGCTCCATGGGCGCGACTGGGGTGAGCTGGCTCATGGGGCTCGTCGCGATCGGGCTCTCCATCCCGCTCGTGCCGTTTCTCGGCACACCGGTCGCCTGGGGTCTTCTGCCCTTCATGGTGCTGACGATCTGGCTTCTCTACCTCGCGCTCCGCTCGAACTACCGCGCAGCGGAAATCCACGAGGAGCTTGCCCTCTGGCCCGATCTCATCCGCGTCACCCGGACGGACCGGCGCGATGGTACCCGCGCCTGGGAAGCGAACCCCCATTGGGTGCAGATCACCTTGCACACCGACCAGAAGATCGAGAACTATCTGACCCTGCGCGGCAACGGCCGGGAAATCGAGCTCGGCAGTTTCCTGACCGCGGACGAGAGAAAGGCGCTCCATGACGATATCTCCCGCGCCCTCTCCCGCCTTCGCTAGCGGACGCGCCGCCGCCCATCTGTGGTTCTTCGTCAACGGCGCGGTCTTCGGGACATGGGCGGTGCGGATACCCGCCTTCAAGGCGGAGTTCGGGCTGAGCGAGGGAACGCTCGGCCTCGTCCTTCTCGCGATGGCGTTCGGGGCGGTGACGGCCTTCTTCTGGGGCGGGCGATGGAGCGACCGGATCGGCGCCTCCCGCGCCGCCGCTCTCGCCGCGCCCGTCTTCATCCTTCTCCTGCCCTGCCTCGCGCTCGCCCCCTCCCCTGTCACCCTCGCCCTCGTCCTATTTGCCTTCGGCGCGGCGGGGGGCGGGCTCGACCTCTCGATGAACGCCTACGGCGCCGAGGTGGAGGCAAGACGAGGGCGTTCGTCCATGTCCGTCATGCATGCGCTGTGGTCGATCGGCTTCGGCGCGGCGAGCCTTGCGGGCTGGGTCGCGATCCGGGCCGGGCTCGATCCCATGCCCCATTTCCTGATCGTGGGCGCCATGATGGCGGCGCTCGCCATCGCCGCCTATCGCTTGGCGGTGCCATCCAACGGATCGCAGGCGGAGGGCGGCGCGCCCTTCCACATGCCCACGGGGCCGGTGCTGGCCGCGGCGATCTTTGCCGGTATCGCCTTCCTCGGCGAGGGCGCGCTTCTGGACTGGACCGCCATCCATGCCGTGCTGACTCTGGGCGAGACCGCCGATACCGGCGCGCTCCTGCTTGCCCTTTTCTCCATCGTGATGGTTGCGTTGCGTCTCAGCGGTGATCGGCTGATCCTGCGGATGGGCGCGCGGCGGGCTTTGGCCGGGGCGACGCTCCTGGCGATCACGGGGCCGCTCGTTCTGGGCTTTGCGCCGGGTATCGCGGTGGCGTCGCTGGGGCTCGTCATCACCGCCTGCGGCTATGCCCTCATGGCGCCGCTTGCCTTTTCCATCGCAGGCCGCGCGCCCGAGCCGGG
>JBMYPI010000330.1:0-2098 GCA_049600155.1 Rubricella sp. | reverse complement strand
AGCCGGTGATCGCGACGACCCGGGGCGGGCTTTCGAACCGCGCCCAATCCTCCGTCGCGAAGGAGCGGAAGAAGAGACCGACATCGTTGTCGATCACCGCACCCGCCTCCTGCGCGCGGGTCACGACGGGATGCGGCGCGGGGTAGAGATGGGGAATACCGGGGCTCAGGATCAGCGCGGCGATCCCGTCCCATGCGGCGGGTTTGGCCAGATCGGCGACGGTGAAGCCCTCGGCTGCGGCGGCGGCGCGCGCAGCCTCCCCGTCATCCCAGCAGATGGGCTCCGCCCCACCCGCACGAAGCGCGCGGGCCGCCGCGAGCCCGGAACGCCCCAGCCCCAGAACGGCGACCTTCCGCCCTGCATATCCGCGCACGGGGATCATCGGTGTCCTCCTTCGACGGGTCGCGAGAAAAGTTTCACACGAAAATGCTTGCCAACCGGGCAGGCCCTGCCCGACCCTTTCAGCGGATCAGAAAGGGAGTGTCCAGATGGGCCTTTGGAATTTCGTCAAGAACGCGGGCAAATCGCTGTTCGGTGGGGATGACGCGCAACCGAGCGCGGAGAGCCTGCGCGCCGAGGTGGAGGAACTGGGCCTCGACGCCACGGGCCTCGACATCACCGTTGAGGGCGACAAGGTCAGCATCGCGGGCGATGCCGTCGACGCCGAGACGCGCGAGAAGATCATCCTCGCGGTCGGCAATGTCGAGGGGATCGCGGCGGTGGAGGACAACGCCAAAAACGCGCCCGAACCCGTCTTCCACACGGTCGCGAAGGGCGACACGCTCTGGGCGATCTCGTCTAAGACGCTCGGCAGCGGCGCGCGCTACATGGAGATCTTCGAGGCGAACCGCCCGATGCTGTCGGACCCCGACAAGATCTATCCGGGCCAGATGCTCCGCATTCCGCAGGGGTGAGATCACGCGCGTGGAACGGACCGGGGCCACGCGGGAAGAGCGTGGAGGCCCCGGATCATGTCCGGGGCGGTCGGTGTTCATTCGGAACGGGGCATCCCGTCGCTGCGCTGTCCCGGCGAAAGCCGGGACCTTCACAAGCGTCCGGCTCTAGCGCAACTTCAACGTGGCCAACCCGATCATCGCCAGCACCAGCGAGATGATCCAGAAGCGGATCACGATCTGCGGTTCGGCCCATCCCTTCTTCTCGAAATGATGGTGGATCGGCGCCATCAGGAACACGCGCCTGCCCGTGCGCTTGTACCAGAAGACCTGGATGATGACCGAAAGCGCCTCCACCACGAAGAGGCCCCCGATGATGGCAAGCACGATCTCGTGCTTCGTCGCCACAGCGATGGCACCCAGCGCGCCGCCCAATGCAAGTGCGCCGGTATCGCCCATGAACACCGCCGCGGGTGGCGCGTTGTACCAGAGAAATCCGAGACCCGCCCCGATGATCGCCGCGCAGAACACCGCGATCTCCCCGGTGCCTTCGACGTAGTGCACCCCGAGATACTCGGAGTAGTCGACCCGGCCGATCAGGTAGGCGATCACGCCGAAGGCCGCCGCCGCGATCATGACCGGCATGATCGCGAGGCCGTCGAGGCCATCGGTCAGGTTCACCGCGTTCGCCGCGCCCACGATCACCACCATGGCGAAGGGCACGAAGAGCAGTCCGAGGTTGAGAAGAAGCTCGTTGAAGACCGGGAAGGCGAGCCGACCGGAAAGATCCGGCGAATGCATATACATCGCCCAGACGCCCGCGGCGGCCGCGATGGCGAACCCGATCAGGAGGCGCAGGCGGCCCGACACGCCCGCCACGGTCTGCCTGGTGACCTTGGCATAATCGTCGGCGAAACCGATCGCGCCGAAGCCGAGCGTGACCATCAGGATCATCCAGACATGCCCGCTGTCGAGCCGCGCCCAGAGAAGCGTCGAGAGCACCAGAGCGCCGAGGATCAGCACACCCCCCATCGTGGGCGTGCCCTGTTTCTCCAGCAGGTGCCGCTCCGGACCGTCATCGCGGATAGGCTGGCCGCGCCCCTGAAGGCTCCGAAGCCTGTCGATCACGCCGCGCCCGAAGAACAGGCCGATGAAGAGCGCCGTGAAGAACGCCCCGCCCGAGCGGAAAGTCAGGTAGCGGAAGA
>JBMYPI010000329.1:0-2102 GCA_049600155.1 Rubricella sp. | reverse complement strand
GGTCGGGCGTGCGCTTCGTCACCGGCTCCATCCCCCGCGACCTGCGCGACCGGATGGTGGCGCGGCGCGGGATCGGCGGCCGGGGTCAGGCCCGCGTGGGGCACCCATCCGACATAGCCATCGGCGCCGGCCTGTCCCCAGGCGAGCCCGGTGTCCTCATCGACATCGTAGAGCGTGAATGCCTCCCCATGCAGAAGCTGCGTATCGAGGGGCGCTTCGGGATCGGAATCCAGCGTCAGCGGCAGGAGCGCCGTGGCAACCCGCATCGCTCGCCCCTCGACGAAGCGGGCCGCATCGACATCGCCTTCCAGATGCGCCGCGGCGAGATCGTCGCGCGCGGGCGTCAGCCTGCGATCGAAAGCCATCAGCCCCCTCCCTTCTCGATCACGTCGAGCATCGCGCGGATCCCTTGCGCGGCCCCCCCTTTCGGGCGACCGGGCTTGTCCGAAGGTGTCCAGCCGTAGAGGTCGAAATGCGCGAAGCGCTCCGCCTTTTCCACGAACCGGCGCAGGAAGAGCGCCGCGGTGATCGCACCGGCCATTCCTCCCGAAGGCGCATTGTCGAGATCGGCGATACCCGGCTCGATCATCGCCTCGTAGGGCAGGTGAAACGGCAGCCGCCAAAGTGGATCGGAAACCCGCGCCGACGCCGCCGTCAGCGCCGCGGCGAGGGTCTCGTCATCGGTGAAGAAGGGCGGAACATCGGGCCCGAGCGCGACCCGCGCCGCGCCCGTCAGCGTCGCCATGCAAAGGATCGTCCGTGGCGCCTCCTCGTCGGCGAGGGCGAGTGCATCGGCCAGAACGAGACGCCCCTCGGCATCGGTGTTGTTCACCTCGATGCTGAGGCCCTTGCGGCTTCCGAGAATATCGCCGGGGCGAAAGGCGCCAGCGCCGACGGCGTTCTCGACCGCCGGAACGAGAAGGCGCAGGCGGACCGGCAGATCGAGCGCCATCACCATACGCGCCAGCGCGATCGCGTTCGCCGCGCCGCCCATGTCCTTCTTCATCAGGCCCATGGAGGCCCCCGGCTTGAGGTTCAGCCCACCCGTGTCGAAGCAGACGCCCTTGCCCACGAGCGTGACCTTCGGCGCGTCCGCCGCGCCCCATGTCAGATCGATCAGGCGGGGGGCTTGCGCGGCGGCCCGACCGACGGTCGCGACAAGGGGAAACCCCGCTTCGAGCGCATCGCCGGTCGTCACATCGACCTGTGCGTCGAATTCGGCGCCGAGCGCCTCGATCGCCGCCTGGAGCGCCGCCGGGCCCATGTCGTTCGCGGGCGTGTTGATGAGATCCATCGCAAGCGCGCAGGCCGTCGCGATCGTCTCCAGCCTGGCGGCATCGACATCCTGTGGCGGACGAAGCCTGGCCTCCGGCATCGGGCGGGTGGCGTAGCGGTCGAACCGGTAGGATCCCAACAGCCAGCCCAACGCCTCGCCTTCCCGGTCGAGACCCTCGGGCACGGTGGCGAGGGCGTAATCGCCCGGCGGCAGACCCTGTGCAGCCGCAGCGAGGCCGAACCGCTCGCGGGGCGGGGTCTCGGGCCAACCGACGAGGGCTTCCGCAATGGTGCCGTCACGGTCAGGCACGAGGGCGATCTGCCCCGGCCGGGCGAGAAAGCCCTGCGCCTGCACGAAGCGCCGGGCCGGCTCGTCGGCGGTGGCTTTCCACCCGTCCAGCATCGTCGGATTCAGAATGTGAAGGGGCGTCGCGTTCACGCCACCCGTCGCGAAAGCCTGTATCGCCATGGCCTGCCATCCCTGCCCTTTCGGCCAGTGATAACGAAGGCGCACGAGGGTGTCACCCTGCACCCGGCGGAAGACCGGCATCCGCGATCGAGACGAGGAGCACGAGCGTTTCCGGGCCAAGGCGCGCGATCCGCGATGCGACCGCGTGGATGGCGGGCCGATCGCCCCGCTCCATCACGTCGGCAAGATCCGCACAGACCTGTTCGAGGCGCCGCAGGCCCAGCGCGGCGGCTTCGTCCCGAAGCGCGGCGCGGGCGCTCTCGATCGCGGCCATGTCCCCGGCGGCCCGGCCCCTTTCGATCCGGGCGACGAGGCGCGTGATCCGCGCCACCGCACCCTCAACGCTGTCACCCCACAG
>JBMYPI010000328.1:0-2110 GCA_049600155.1 Rubricella sp. | reverse complement strand
GGCGCGTGGCACCTGTTCGGGGATCGGATCGAGGGGGAGCCGCATTTGCCGAGGGTGCCGAGGGGTGCGCATGTGCGGGTGACTTTCGTGGCCGGGCTGGGCCCCGACGCCAATGCGGTTCCGCCCGCGCTGCGCCAGGCGGTGAGCCTGCTGGCGCGGCATTTCTTCGATGGTGAAGGAGGCATGCCGGGCACGGTTCGGTCCCTCATCGCCCCGTGGCGTGTGCTGAGGGTCTGACCGATGCGGATGGTGCAACTGGAAACCCCCCTCGATACCGGGGACGGTGCGGGCGGACGCGTGCCGGGATGGCGCGTGCTCGGCCGGATCTGGGTCAACCGGCTCTACGGCGGCACGCGGCTGCGCGAGGAGGGCGAGCGGGATATCGCGCGCCTCACCGTGCGGTTCGAGACCCGCGCCGCCCCCCATGGCGATCCCAGGCGGCCCCGCGCCGGGCAGCGGCTGAGCGGCGAGGGCCGTGTCTGGACGATCCGGGCGGTGCGGGAGAGCGATCCGCGGGGCGGATGGCTCGAACTGATCACCGAGGAGGAGCAGGGATGAGCGAGGCACTTCAATCGGGTGTGCTTCAGGCCGCCGTGTTCGCGCTTCTCGACGGCGATCCGGGGATTGCGGCGCTGGGCCCCGTTCTCGATGCCGCGCCCGCCGATCCGCAGGGGGCCTATGCCCTTCTGGGGGAGGAGAGGGTGCGCCGTACGAGGAGCGGCCTGCGGGAGCACCGGATGGAGATCGCTGTGCTCTCGCCGCTCGACGGGTTCTCCGAGGCGAAGGCGATCGCCGCGGCGATAGCGGACGTTCTGGGGGACGGATCGTCTCTGACGCTCCCGGCAGGACGGATCGTGGCGTTCGGGCTTCAGGAAGCCCGGGCGGAGAGGTTGAGCGGCGTCGTGCGGCGCCGCGTGAGACTGGTTTTCCGCGCGCTTCTGGCGGCGGATTAGGAGGGAAACAGACATGGCAGTTCAAAGCGGGCGCGATCTTCTGATCCGCATCGACATGACCGGCTCGGGCGGGTTCGAGACGGTGGCGGGGCTGCGCGCGACGCGGCTCTCCTTCAACGCGCAGACGGTGGATGTGACGCATATCGGGAGCGAGGGCGGCTGGCGCGAGCTTCTGGGCGGGGCGGGCGTGCGCTCGGCCCTCGTTTCCGGTTCCGGCGTGTTCCGCGATGCGGCGACCGACGAGCGGGTGCGCGGGCTGTTCTTCGCCGGAGAGGTGCCGCTGGTGCAGGTCGTCGTGCCCGATTTCGGCACGATCGAGGGGCCGTTCCAGATCACCGGGATCGAATATGCCGGTGAGGTCGACGGGGAGGCGAGCTACGAGCTGAGCCTCGCCTCGGCGGGCGCGCTGACCTTCGCGGCGCTCTGATGGACAACCCCTGGGCGGGCGAGGTGAGCCTCGTGATAGACGGGGTGCCCCGCCGGATGCGGCTGACGCTCGGGGCGCTTGCGGGCCTGGAGGCGGCGCTCGGCGCCCCCTCGCTCGCGACGTTGCTCGAACGCATAGAGGGGGGCGAAATGTCGGCTGCGGACGTGATCGCGATCCTCCGGGCGGGTCTGCGCGGAGGCGGCCACGAGATCGGTGCGGAGGAGCTTGCCGCCGCGCGGATCGAGGGCGGGCCGGTGGCGGCGGTCGCCGCGGCCGGGCGGCTCGTCGCGCTTGCCTTCGGGGGGCGGTGATGGGCGAGGCTGTCGATTGGCGCGGCCTGATGCGCGTGGCCCATCGCGCGCTCGGTCTCGAGCCCACCTCTTTCTGGGCGCTGACGCCAGCGGAGTTCCTGGCGCTTGCCGGGCCGGAGACCGGACCGGCATCGCTGGGGCGCGAAGGGCTTGCGGCCCTGATGGCCCGGTTTCCCGATCCAACACACAAGGATGACAAGGCATGAACGAGAACGGGGAAACGCTGGAGGACCTTCTCGGCGGCATGGATGGCGCGCTGGAGGAGACCGGGAGCGTGATGCGCGCCTTTCGGGGCGAACTCGACCGGACAGCGCGGAGCGTGGATGAGACGCGCGGACGGATCGGCGATCTCGACCGCGCGCTGACGGGCAATCTCCGCCGGGCTTTCGACGATATCGTCTTCGAGGGTACGCGCGCAT
>JBMYPI010000327.1:0-2114 GCA_049600155.1 Rubricella sp. | reverse complement strand
ATCGACCGTTCCGTGATGATCACCACCTTCATCGCCTGATGCATGTGCGCACCCTCCCCGTGTGAGACCCGTTATAGGGGAGGCCCGGCCCAAAGCAAAAGGGCCACGCCTTGCCCGGCGCGGCCCTTTCGATCGGATGATATCGCTTTCGTCAGCGGCGGATGCCGAGGCGCTGGATCAGATCCTTGTAGCGCTCTTCGTTCTTGCCGCGAACGTAGTCGAGAAGCTTCCGGCGCTGGGACACCATCTTCAGAAGGCCACGGCGGGAGTGGTTGTCCTTCTTGTGGGTCTTGAAGTGCTCGGTCAGCGTCGAGATGCGGCTCGTGAGGATCGCGATCTGCACCTCGGGGGAGCCGGTATCGCCGTCCTTCAGGCCGTATTCCTTGATGAGCTCCTGCTTGAGCTCTGGCGTGATCGACATCGTATCTCTCCTCGTATCTGGGAGTTTCCGAAACCGGGTCCGCCGCGGCCACGGCCGGGATGTCGTCCAGCAGGGTCACGGATCGGTCCGGATCGCGGCGGTCCTGCCGACGCGATGGCGGGGCCTTAGCCCATCCGAACCGGAATTGGAAGAGCGGATGCGCCCCGCCGTTTACCACGGCGTGGGCTGCACGGCATATCCGATATAGAGAGGATGCTTGGGATGCCCCGCCTTCGACAGGCCCAGCGACAACAGCGGGACCCCCGCCGCGCGCAGCATCGCCTCCACCGCCGGACCGCGACCCAGATGCGCGCCATGCGTTCCCCATGCACAGACGACAGCCGCCCCCCAGCGGGCGGCCTCCAGGATCGCCTCATCATTCTGTGGGCCAACGGGATCCTGCGCGGCGCGCATCACCCGCGGATCGGTGGCGCGGAAGGCGAAGATGTTCGTCACCCGGAACGCGCCATGGCCGAGCGCGCGGGCCCGCCGCTCGCACCGTTCGACCGTAGGGTCGTTCCTGAACTCGTCGGCGGTGGAGGGGTTGAGCATCAGGAAATTGATGCCCGGACCCTCGCCCCAGCGCCGTGTCAGGACGTAGCGATACCGTTCGCAATCGGAAAACAGGGCCGAGGAAACCGCCCGCTCGTCGCTATGGTGCCGCTCGATCATCCCTGAACGAATACGCGCGAAGGGTGCAACTCGCCCGCCTTGTAGATGCCCACCGCGATCGGGCGCCCTTCGAAGCTCGCCCAGGCTTCCTCGCCGAAAGCGACGTCGGATGCGATGACCATGCCGGGATTGCCGTTGCGCAGCCGGGCCATCCCTTCCGGCGTGCAGGGCAGTTCCGGCAGGTCGTTCAGCCCCGCTTCGATAGGCAGGAGATGGGCATCGAGCGCGGGATCCTTCGCCAGCCGCTCCACCTCATCGAATGCGATGCAGTCGGCCTCCTCGAAGGGGCCCGCCCACACACGCCGAAGCGTGACCACATGGCCGAGGCAGCCAAGCGCCTCCCCCAGATCGCGGGCGATGGAGCGGACATAGCCCCCCTTGCCGCATTCCATCTCGA
The DNA here is from genome assembly GCA_049600155.1 of Rubricella sp. Taxonomy (GTDB): domain Bacteria; phylum Pseudomonadota; class Alphaproteobacteria; order Rhodobacterales; family Rhodobacteraceae; genus Rubricella. The sequence goes on along the minus strand of JBMYPI010000327.1, from coordinate 624 downwards.
AAACGGCATGGTCGGCATCGGGTTGTTCGATCAGTTCGAGCCGTTCGACATGGAGCGGCCGGGCTGCCAGATCCATATCCTCTCCTGCCCGCGCCTTCGCATAGGCGCGCTCTCCGTCGATCTTCACGGCGGAGAATTGCGGGGGCACCTGCATGATGTCACCGGTCAACGCGGGCAGGGCTGCTTCGATCGCTGACCGGTCGGGGCGCCCGGCGCGTTCCGCGATCACCTCGCCTTCGGCGTCGTCGGTATTCGTCGCCTGGCCCCAGCGGACGGTGAAGCGGTAGCATTTGTCGGCATCCGTGACGTAGGGCACCGTCTTGGTCGCCTCGCCGAGCGCGACGGCGAGAACGCCCGTTGCGGCGGGATCGAGCGTGCCGGAATGCCCCGCCTTCCTGGCCGACAATGCCCAGCGCACCTTGTTGACCACCGCGGTCGACGTGAGACCCGCGGGCTTGTCCACGATCAGCCAGCCATCGACGGCCCTGCCGCTCTTGCGTCGTGCCATGGGCGAACTGTTCCTTTACCGCGCGTCGCGCGCCCGTTTGTAGAGTTCGAAATCCGCGCGATAGCGAACCTCTGCCGCGCCTTCAAGCCGGGAACGGTCTACTCCAGCCGGCAGCC
>JBMYPI010000326.1:0-2125 GCA_049600155.1 Rubricella sp. | reverse complement strand
GAAGGTCCGGTGCTGACCGTCCTGCCGGGGTCGCGCACGGGCGAGGTGACCCGCCTCGCACCGGTTTTCGGCGTCGCTCTCGGCCAGTTGGTCGATCTCATGCCCCGCGTGGTGGTGCCTGTCGCCGGTTCCGTCGAGGCCGTCGTCGCCGAGGCGGTTGCGGACTGGCCGGTATCGATCACGCTTCTGAAGCGCGATGTCGGTGAAGCCGCATCGGATTTCGAAGAACGCAAACGCTTGGCCTTCGCAGCGTCCGATGCAGCGCTTGCGGCGTCGGGAACCGTCGCGCTGGAGCTTGCCCATGCCGGCGCGCCGATGGTCGTCGCCTATCGCATGGCGCCGCTCACGATGGCCATCCTGCGGCGGATGGTGCGGATCGGGCGCTATTCCCTGCCGAACATCATCGCCGGTCGCGATGTCGTGCCGGAACTGATCCAGCAGGATTGCACCCCTGGCCGGATTGCTGCGGCGCTACGCCCGCTCCTTTCCGGCGGGCCGGAGGCGGACGGCCAGCGGGACGCCTTCGACGAGATCATGCGGACCCTAGGCCGTGGCGGCCCCTCGCCGGCGGAGCGGGCGGCGGAGTCGCTCCTTTCCGTTCTCAGGCGGTGATCGCTTCGACCCGCGCCTGCGTGAGGGCCCTCAGCGCGTCCGGTGCGATCGAGAACACATGCCGTGGCGTGCCTGCGGCGGCCCAGACCGTATCGAAGTCGAAGAAGCGCGGATCCATCAGTGCCGTCACCTCGCACAGATGACCGATGGGCGCGACACCGCCGATCGCGAAGCCTGTCCGGGTGCGGATCTCGGCGGGATCGGCGCGCCCGATCGGTTCGCCGATGAGAGTGGCGGCCATGCCGGGCGCGGCCTGCGCACCACCGGGGACGAGTAGCAGATGGAATCGACCATCCTGCGTGGTGAAAATCAGCGACTTCACGATCTGATCGAGCTCGCACCCGCAGGCCGAAGCCGCGTCCGCCGCTGTCCGTGTGCTGGAGGGCATCTCGACGATGGTGTCCCTGAGCCCGGCATCGAGCAGCGCCGCCCGGACCCGTTTCACGGATTTCGACATGTGCCCCCCAACAGGAACGCCCCGGTCGGTGCCGGGGCGTCTGACAGTCACGGACGGTAACGCTGTTACCGCTTCTCGACGTCGACGTAATCGCGGAGCGTCGAGCCGGTGTAGAGCTGGCGCGGGCGCCCGATCTTCTGGGTCGGATCCGCGATCATCTCCTTCCACTGGGCGATCCAGCCGACCGTGCGCGAGAGCGCGAAGATCGGTGTGAACATCGAGGTGGGGAAGCCCATCGCCTCGAGGATGATGCCGGAATAGAAATCGACATTCGGGAACAGCTTCTTGTCGGCGAAATAGGGATCGTCGAGCGCCTGCTTCTCCAGTTCCTTGGCGACCTGGAGCGTCGGGTTGTTCTCGATCCCGAGCAGTTCGAGCACCTCGTCGGCGCTTTCCTTCATCACCTTCGCGCGGGGATCGAAATTCTTGTAGACGCGGTGCCCGAAGCCCATCAGGCGGAACGGATCGTTCTTGTCCTTCGCGCGGGCGATATATTCGGGAATCCGATCGACCGTGCCGATCTCGCGCAGCATTTCGAGGCAGGCCTGGTTCGCGCCGCCATGGGCGGGGCCCCAGAGGCAGGCGACACCGGCGGCGATACAGGCGAACGGGTTCGCGCCGGAGGAGCCGGCCAGCCGCACCGTCGAGGTGGAGGCGTTCTGTTCGTGATCGGCATGGAGCGTGAAGATGCGATCCATCGCACGCGCGAGGATCGGATCGACGACGTAATCCTCGGCCGGAACCGCGAAACACATCCGCAGGAAATTGCCTGCGTAATCCAGATCGTTCTTGGGATACACGAAGGGCTGGCCGATCGAGTACTTGTAGGCCCAGGCCGCGATCGTCGGCATCTTCGCGATCAGCCGGATCGATGCGACTTCACGCTGCCAGGGATCGGAGATGTCGGTCGAGTCGTGGTAGAAGGCCGACATCGCGCCGACCACGCCGCACATGATCGCCATGGGATGCGCATCGCGGCGGAAGCCGCGGAAGAAATTGACCATCTGCTCGTGCAGCATGGTGTGACGTGTCACGCGGTTCTCGAAATCCTCGAGC
>JBMYPI010000325.1:0-2128 GCA_049600155.1 Rubricella sp. | reverse complement strand
GGAAGGCGTTCCGCGCCGGGTTTCCGATGGTGGAGAAAAGGCCCTATCTGGCCACTGCTGGTGGTGCGCCGATCTCCCGCCGCGCGGCGGAGGCCGGGCGGCGCTACTACGATGAAACCCTCCATCAGGGCGATGCGCCGTTCGGTGAATGGCTCGATCGGGTCGACGAGGTGCGGGCGCAGGTCGGCCGGTTGATCGGGGCACGGGCAGGGCAGGTTGCCTTCGTCGCCCATGCAAGCGCCGCGATGAACATCGCCGCGCTCTACCTCACGCCGCGGGCGCATGTGGTGAGCGTGCGGGGCGAGTTTCCCTCCGTCACCCAACCGTTCCTCGCGCGCGGGCACGAGGTTGCTTTCGTCGAGCCTTCGATCGAGGCGATCGCGGCGGCGATCCGGCCCGACACGGCTGCGATCGCGGTTTCCCACGTGCAATATCAGACCGGCGAGCGATTGGACCTTTCGCTGCTGGGGCGGATCGCGCGGGATGCCGACGTGCTGTGCTTCGTCGATGCCACCCAGAGCATGGGTGCCGTTCCGGTCGATTTCGCCGCCGGACCGGATCTTCTGACCGCGAGTTGCTACAAGTGGCTTTGCGCGGGCTATGGCTGTGGTGTCGTCGCCCTGTCGGACAGGTTGCTCGAGCGCGCATCGCCGGTATTCGGGTGGCGATCGGCTGTCGAGCCCTATGCGCTGGACGAGACCAGTGCCGATCCCGCTGCCACTGCGGTTCGACTCGAGATGGGGCATCCGCCCTTCGCGCCGGTGTTGTGCCTCGGCGGCGCGCTCGGTCACCTGGAGGAGACCATCGGTTTTGACGGTGTCTGGCCGCGTATCGCCGATCTTCAGACGCTTGTCCGTTCCGAAGCGGAGCGGCTTGGCATGCCACCGCCATCCACGCCGGAGGGGCATTCGGGGATCGCGGTCTTCCCTGTCTCTGATCCCGCGTCGGTGAAGGCGTCGCTGGCGCGCGCGGGGATCGCCGTTTCGGCCCGGGCCGGATCGATCCGGATGTCGACCCACGCATTCGTTTCGGAGGATGATGTATCCCGCGCGATGGAAGCCTTCGCCGCGTTGTGATGAAGCTTGCAATCGGCCCTGGCCGGGTGTCCCCTCGCGCGAAACGGGGGAGGACGGAATGAATGAACTCTGGTTCGATCCGTGCGGGGTCTTCATCGGCGGTGCCTGGCGGAAGCCGCGCGCGCGGATGGTTCTCGTGGATCCGTCGACGGGTCAGCCCCTTTGCGAGATCGCCCGGGGCGGCCGTGACGAGATCGATCGGGCGGTAGAGGCGGCACACGCCGCGCTGGCCGGTGAATGGGGCGCTTTGCCCGCGGCCGAACGTGGCCGGTTCCTGTCGAGGCTCGGGGGCCTGGTCGGGGCTCGCGTCGAGGATCTCGCGCGGATCGAGGCGCGCGATGTCGGCAAGCCGCTCACCCAGGCCCGGGCCGATGCGCTCGCGCTTGCGCGATATCTGGAATTCTACGCGGGTGCGGCGGACAAGCTGCACGGAGAGACGATACCCTATCAATCGGGCTATACCGTCTACACGCTGCGGGAGCCGCATGGCGTGACCGGGCACATCATTCCGTGGAACTACCCGATGCAGATCATCGGGCGCTCCGTCGGTGGTGCGCTTGCGGCGGGCAACGCCTGTGTCCTGAAGCCCGCCGAGGAAGCCTGCCTGACGGCGCTTGCCTTCGCCGATCTCGCGCGGGAGGCGGGGCTGCCAGATGGCGCGCTGAACGTGGTTCCGGGAACGGGATCGGAGGCCGGGGCGGCCCTGTCCGGCCATCCCGGTGTGCATCACGTCAGCTTCACCGGTTCGGTCGCGACGGGGCGGGCCGTGCAGGCGGCTGCAGCGGCGAACACCGTGCCGGTAACCCTGGAACTCGGTGGGAAATCGCCCCAGCTCGTTTTTGAGGATGCCGATCTCGACGCCGCGCTGCCCTTCCTCGTGAACGCCGGAATTCAGAACGCCGGGCAGACATGCTCGGCCGCATCGCGCATCCTCGTCCACGAAAGCCGTCACGATGAGGTTCTGGCGGCGATAGCGGAGCGCTATCGCGGCTTGCGCGTCGGCCCCGCGCTGGATGATCTCGACGTGGGTCCGCTGATCTCGGCCCGGCAGA
>JBMYPI010000324.1:0-2141 GCA_049600155.1 Rubricella sp. | reverse complement strand
ATTCCACGATGATTTCCTGGCCGATCGGCTCGACCGTGGCGACACGCGCGGGCAAACCGCTCTCATCGCCCGAAAGGCCGACCGCCTCGGGCCGGAAGCCGAGCGTCACCCGGCGCCCGTGCGCCCCGAGGGGCGCTCCGGGCGACAGCGGAAGGCGGGTGCCACCACCGAGATCGACATGACCCCCGGTCACGCTCGCCTCGATCAGGTTCATCGCGGGGGACCCGATGAACCGGGCCACGAAAAGGTTGGCCGGGTTTCGATAGATTTCCATCGGCGGCCCGATCTGCTCGATCCTGCCGGCATTCATCACGACGACGCGGTCGGCCATCGTCATCGCCTCGGTCTGGTCGTGGGTCACGTAGACGGTCGTCGTCGGCATGTGGGACTGCAGCCGCCGGATCTCGGATCGCATCGAAACACGCAGGCGCGCATCGAGGTTGGAGAGCGGCTCGTCGAAAAGAAACACCCGCGGCCGGCGCACCATCGCCCGCCCCATCGCGACGCGCTGCCGCTGCCCGCCCGAGAGCATGGCCGGGCGGCGATCGAGGAGAGAGCCGATCTCCAGGATATCGGCGACCTCCCGCACCCGCCGGGCGACCTCCGCCCGCTCCACGCCACGACGTCTCAGCCCGAAGCCGATATTCCGCTCGACCGTCATGTGGGGATAGAGGGCGTAATCCTGGAAGACCATCGCCACGTCCCGCGCACCGGGCGAAAGAGCGTTCACGCCCTGACCGTCGATGCGGATCTCGCCCGCGGTTTCCTCCTCGATCCCGGCGATGAGGCGCAGCGTGGTCGACTTGCCGCATCCCGAAGGGCCGACGATGACCACGAACTCCCGGTCCGCGACGGTCAGGGTGATGTCGTCGAGCGCGCGCCTGCCATCCTCGAACGCCTTGGTCAGCGCGATCAGCCTGAGTTCCACCATGCCTGCCTTCCCGAAGCGTCGGACACGAGTCTAGTGCAAAGCATGCAAGCCGTCCAATTCCGTCGGGGCTCTCTTGAAACGCCGCCGAAACGACCGATGTCGAGCCGATGATCGGCCTTTCGGGCAGCAGCAGGCGAACCGGCGCCGCGAGGGGCTTCGCCTATCGCGCGGCGCATGTGATCGTTCCGCTCGGCATCGTCGGCCTCGTCGTCCATGCCGTCGGCGCGGGCGACGTGCTGGCCAGCCTGCGCGGCGCGGAACCGGACTGGATCGTGCTGGCGCTCATGGCCTGTTCGGCCCAGATCCTTCTGTGCGCGATGCGCTGGCAGGTGACGGCCCGCAGCCTCGGCACCACGATCCCGGTTCGGAGCGCGGTTTCGGAGTATTACCTTTCGAGCGTGATCAACACGACCGTCCCCGGCGGCGTCGTGGGCGATGCGATGCGCGCGGCGCGGGCGCGCGGTGCCGCGGGGCTCGAGCGCGCTGTCCACTCGGTGGTGATCGAACGGCTCGCCGGGCAGATCGGGCTGGGGGCGGTCCTGCTTCTCGGCCTCGCGTTGTCGGGCCGGCCCGTCCTGCAGGGGTCCGCAGCGATCGCGGCCCTCGCCCTTCTGGCGTTGGGAGCGGCCTATGCGCTCCTGCGCGAGCGCCGTCTCGCAAGGTTCGTTCCCCCGGTGATCCGGCGTTTCGCCACCGCGATCCGGATGAGCTGGTTCGACGGGCGGACGGCGCTTGTCCAGATCGCGCTCAGTCTCGCCATCGTCGCCGCGAACCTCGCGGCCTTCGCCTTCGCCGCCCGTGCAACCGGAACGGCGATCGGCTTTCCGGAGATGCTGTTCGCGATTCCGCTCATCCTGGCGGCGATGCTGATCCCCTTCTCCGTCGCGGGCTGGGGCTATCGCGAGGGCGCGGCGGCGGCGATCTTTCCCCTGCTCGGAACGAGCGCGGCGGCGGGGGTGAGCGCCAGCCTCGTCTTCGGCGCGGTCATCCTCGCCGCGAGCCTGCCTGGGACCGTCGTCGTCCTGTTCCGCAACAGGCTTTCCCGACCGGCAACGGAGCACCCCGGTGACGCCGCCGAATGAAACGCAACGGGGCGGTTGGCGCGGCCGCGCGGTCGCGGCGCGCGGCCGAGCTCGAGCTCGCGCTCGCGCTCGAGGCCGAGGCGAACATCTCGAAGGCACGAAAGGCGGTCTGCGCGGGTTCACCGGTC
>JBMYPI010000323.1:0-2182 GCA_049600155.1 Rubricella sp. | reverse complement strand
CGATCCGTCCCATGATCGCGGCGGTGTTCAGCTACTGGATCGTGGGATTTCCCGCCGGTTGGGTGTTGGCCTTCACGGCGGGTTTTGGTGCGCGCGGGATCTGGATGGGCCTCGCCATCGGCCTCGGAACGGCTTCAGTGCTGTTGGTATGGCGGTTCTGGCGGCTGACGCAGCCGCTCAGCGCGGCCCCACCCGCGTGATCGTGTAGAGATGTGCCAGCGTGCCGCGCGGTTCCGGCGCGCCCGTGAAGGACAGGACCGCCCGGAAGCCCCGTGACTGGCCTGGCGGCACATCGGGATAGACGGCCGCCTCATCCTCCCCGATCACCGCGCAGGCGACCCTCGACGGCTCGACCCCCGCGGGGCAATCGAGAAGCAGGACATCCACCTCGAACCGGGTCAGCGGCGTCGTCTCCGAACGGTTCGTCACGATGCCCGTCATGGCCGTCAGCCGCGGATCGGGCTCGAAGACCACATCCGCCAGCACCACCTGTTCGATCGTTACCGGATCGCGTGTCGGCTCGGCCTCGTTGAAATAGACCTGCCAGACGAAGACGCCGAGATAGACGGCAACGAACACCGCACCGGGAATGCGCGCCCGAGGAAAGCGCACCATTCCGTAGATCACCACGGCCAGAACGGCCACGCCCAGCACTATCGGCATCAGTCCCCTCCCGATCACTCCGAGCATTGCAGTTAGGCCTTCGGCCGGGCTCTTCCAACCGGTTGGATGGGGAGCGCCGTGGTGCTCTTGATCTCCTCCATCGAGAGGGTGGAGGTCACGTTGTAGATCGATACCTCCGAGATGAGCGCTCGGTAGAAATCGTCATAGGCGCGGGCATTAGGCACGCGCACCTTGAGGATATAGTCGATATCGCCCGCGAGCCTGTGCGCCTCCTGCACCTCGGGGCGTGCGCGCACCGCCGTGAGGAACCGGTCCAGCCAGCCCGCGTCATGCTCGGACGTGCGGATCAGGACGAAGAAGCACGCCTCCAGCCCAAGCGCCTCCGCCTCCAGAACGGCGACGGTCTTCTTGATCACACCCGCCTCGCGCAGTTTCTTCAGCCGGTTCCAGACCGGGGTCTTGGACGAGCCGACTCGGGAGGCGATTTCGTCGAGCGGCAGCGTCGCGTCCTCCTGCACCACGGCGAGGATTTTCCTGTCGGTATCGTCTAGCGGGACGGTCATTCCGGATCGGCTCCCAGATGCGGAACAGGGTAATGGCAACAAGGGTTCGGAGGGGTTCTAATCCTTATTTCATCCGCCCGATAGCCCCTTTCTTGGAAAAATGTTCTTCTTGGCGCATGTGAAAGGCCCATAGCCGGAACAGGATTCACGTCATGCGCCACTTCCCGATCTTCGTCGCGCTCGCCGGACGCCGTGTCATCGTTTCCGGTGCGGGCGCGTGCGCCGTGGCCAAGCTGCGCCTGTTGTTGAAGACGGAGGCGACAATCGCCGTCTACGGCGCGGATCCCGATCCGCAGGTGCTGAAATGGGCTGCCGAAGGGAAGCTCCGTCTGACCGCCCGACCCATCGAGGAGGGGGACGCGATCTGCGCCGCGCTTCTCTACGGCGCCAACGAGGACGAGGCGGAGGATGCCCGCGCCGTCACAATCGGCCGCCGCGCCGGGGCATTGACGAACATCGTCGACAATCTCGGCGACAGTGAATTCATCACGCCCGCCATCGTTGATCGTGATCCGCTCACCGTCGCCATCGGCACGGAAGGGGCGGCACCGGTGCTGGCCCGTGATATCAAGCGACGGCTGGAGGAGATGCTGCCCGCAACGCTCGGCCAGTTGGCGCGGATCGGGCAGGCCTTCCGCCCGGTCGCCGATCAGCTCCCCATGGGCCGCAAGCGGCGCAGCTTCTGGAGCCGTTTCTATTTCGAGCGCGGCCCGCGCGCGTTGGCCCATGGCGGAACCGACGCCGCGGAGGAGGTGCTCGACACGCTGCTTTCCGAAACGCTGGCAGAGGCCGAGACCGGCCATGTCATGCTGATCGGGGCGGGGCCCGGCGATCCCGAGCTTCTCACGCTCAAGGCGCGCCGCCTGCTGCATGAGGCCGATGTCGTGATCCATGACCGGCTGGTGGGGCAGGGCGTTCTGGAACTCGCCCGCCGGGAGGCCGAGATCATCGAGGTCGGCAAGACCGGGTTCGGCCCGAGCTGGTCCCAGGAGGCG
>JBMYPI010000322.1:0-2188 GCA_049600155.1 Rubricella sp. | reverse complement strand
CGTGATCGGACACGCCTGCGCCATGCCTGTTGGCAGCCATCGCAGCCGGCTGCCAACATATTGAGCATAAACATTTTTCTTGATCGCGCGCCATTGTCACGCCAGCCTTTCGGTATCGTTTCAGAACCGGAGGGACCAGATGGAGCGATCCGAGACCGAACTGATGCTGGCGGGCCACGGCCTTCTCACCGCCCAAATCCTCTACCGCATGCCCGACGCGCCGAGCCTGTTGCAGACCTATCTCTGGCAGGAATACGACCTCGCGCCCGAGTTCGGGAAACTGCGCGGTTTCCTCGATTTCTGGGAGCGGGAGCTCGAAGGGCCGCTCCATTCGGTGCGCTACACCCACCGCACGCTGATCCGGCCGGGGGAATGGCGGAAGGTGGACGGGGAGTTCACCCTGCACTGAGCCGGAGGCTTATCCGCAGGCGCGCACCGTCTGCATCAGGTTCGTCAGGCCGGAGACCTGCCCGCGCGTATCCTCCGCCGTGTCGATCAGCGACAGCAGCAGCGCCCGATCCTCGCCCGGCAGGCCGGACGTCTCGATCCCGGCCCGGGCCAGAGGGCCGAAGCGTTCGATCAGGTTCAGGGCAAGCTCGGTCAGCGCCAGTTCGGAACAGTTCATGGCGACGATGCGCGTCGCCAATTCGATTGGTGCGCCCGGAAACCGAGCGGCATAGTCGGGTTCACGCGGCGCGCAGGCCGCGCCGAACAGGACAAGCGCGAGGGCGCTAGACCTCCAGTTCGGCAAGGTCATTGAACGCGTTGCGAAGGGCATTGGACCAGCCTTCCGACAGGGCGACGAAATTGGGATCGTCGGGTTCGATGCGGCGTTTCTGCTCGAAATCGATCGTGTCACTGCGGATCACCGCAAGGTCGAGCGGCATGCCGACGCTGAGATTGGACCGCAGCGTCGAATCCATCGAAAGAAGCGCCGCCGTCACCGCGCGCGACAGCGGCGTCGTCCGCTCGATCACGCGGTCGAGAATCGGCTTGCCGTACTTGTGCTCCCCGATCTGGAAATAGGGCGTGTCTTCCGTCGCCTCGATGAAGTTTCCGGCGGAATAGATATGGAAAAGCCGCGGCACGCCACCGACGCGCTGACCGGCGACGATGATCGAGCTGGCCGAGCTCTCTCCCATCTGGGCGAGACCCGGCCCGTAGCGGCCCTGGATGATCCGCATCGCGTCGCCCACGATCTCGGCCACGCGGAACATCGAAGGTGCGGTGAAGAGCGTTTCGATCCCGCTTTCGGCATTGTCGATGTTTTCCTGCAGGAGGCTCATCACCGCCTGCGTGATGGCGAGATTGCCCGCCGTCATCATCACGATGACCCGATCCCCCGGGGCCTGCCAGGTGAACATCTTGCGATACTTGGAAACGTTGTCGACGCCCGCATTCGTCCGGGTGTCGGAGAGGCAGACAAGCCCCTCGTCAAGCTTGAGCGCAAGGCAGTAGGTCATCGGAATTCCATCGGCATGATGTGAAACATCCCCCGTCAAAGATGCCAGTTCCGGGCAAAAGGCAAGAGGCCCCGGCGCTCATTCCTGCAGTTCCACGGGCGCGGTGAAACCGTAGGCCGTTCCGATATCGCCGGCGAGCGTGTTGGTCTCCACGATCGTTTCCGTCAGCCATTCGTGCAGACCGTAGGAAAGGACGCCCGCAGCGGTTTCCTCGTTCAGTTCGTCGAGCGATCGCCGCGCCCGGATATAGACCCGCTTCTGGGAGACGAGGGGCGCGCCGATATCCTCGATCGCCTCGACGATCTCGGCGTAACACCGCTTGAGCGAGCGGGGGGTCTTCTCGTTCAGCACGAGGAAATCGACGACGCCCTCCGCCGTCACGGGCTTGCGATAGACGTAGCGATAGGCCCGCAGCGAGTTGGCGGCGCGCAGGATCTGCTGCCACTGCATGTAGTCGAGACCGCCGCCGACATCCTCCGCCGAGGGCAGGAGGACATGATACTTCACATCCAGAAGCCGTGCGGTGGCATCCGCCCGCTCGATCCATTTGCCCAGTTCGATGAAGGCGAACCCGTCGTCGCGCAGGAGCGATGAATCGACCGCCCCCCGGAATTCGGAACACCGTTTCTTGACCCAGTCCACGAAGCTCGCGAAACCGCCGCCCGCCAGGATGTCGGGCGTCATGACCCGCATCTCCGCCCACGCCTCGTTGATCGAATCCCAGA
>JBMYPI010000321.1:0-2189 GCA_049600155.1 Rubricella sp. | reverse complement strand
GAACAGAGCTTGTCGACTCCGAGGCGACGATCGGCGCTGAAATGCGGCTGATCGCAGCCGCGCGTGGTCAGGCCGACGCTACCGAGCCGGAACCGGGCGCATTCGATGACCTCATGGGCCGATTGCGGGGAATGCTCGAACGGCTGAGGGTGCCCGGGAGCGAACCGAACCTCGGTCCGCTTCTCGACGCCGCCCGCGGAGGGGACAGGCGCATCCTCGTCGCGCGCGCGGAAGACGGGACGCTGGGCATGTATATCGCGCTGCCTGTATTCGCCGGCGCCGATCCCGTCGGTGCTGTGCTGCTCTCCACCCAGGGCGGCGATATCGATCGGCTCGTCTCGCGGCAGCGGGCGCAGACCGTCGCGGCGGTTTCGCTCTCTCTCCTGGTCGCGACGGTTCTCTCGATCATCCTCGCGCGAAGCATCGCCCGCCCCCTCCGTCTCCTTGCCGCCGCCGCGGAGCGGACCGGCGGGACGGGGCGCGATCCGTCCCGCGCGAAGATTCCCGATTTCGACGACAGGCCCGACGAGATCGGCTATCTCACCCGGACGTTGCGCTCTATGACCGAGACGCTCTTCGACCGGCTGGAAGTGAACGAGGCCTTCGCCGCCGACGTGTCTCACGAGATCAAGAACCCGCTGACTTCGCTGCGCTCTGCGGTCGAAACGATGGGGTATGCGAAAACCGATGAGCAGCGCGCGCGGCTTCTGGCGATCATCGAGAATGACGTGAAACGGCTCGACCGGCTCGTGACCGATATCTCCAACGCGTCGCGGCTCGATACCGAACTGGTCCGGGAGGAAGCCGAGCCCTTCGACATGGCGAGACTCTGCGACAGCCTCGTCGACCATGCGCGTGCTCCCGCCGAAAAGCGGGGCGTCGCCCTCGCCGTTTCGGGCACGCGTGAGGAGACGTTCATGAACGGGCTCGAAGGACGGCTGGCGCAGGTCATCTCGAACCTCCTGTCGAACGCGGTTTCGTTCAGCCCCGAGGGCAGCACCGTCAGGCTCAGGCTTTCAAGCACGCCCGAGGCGATCCGCATCGCCGTGGAGGATGAGGGCCCGGGCATCCCCGACGCCAACCTGGAGGACGTGTTCGAACGCTTCTACAGCGAACGCCCGGGTCAGGAATTCGGCTCCCATTCCGGGCTCGGCCTCGCGATTTCGCGGCAGATCGTGGAGGCGCATCGCGGGACGATCCGGGCGGAGAACCGGCGGCCCGCCGGTGCGGGGCTCGATACGCCCCCGCAGGGCGCACGCTTCGTCGTCGAGTTGCCGCGATGACGACGGTTCACGCGTCCGCCGTCGCGCTGAATGACAGGGCGGCACTGATTCTCGGTACTTCGGGGAGCGGCAAATCGGCGCTCGCGCTCGACCTGATGGCGGCGGGCTGTCGGCTGGTGGCCGATGACCGGGTCGTTCTTTCGCGACGTGGCGACGCGCTGGTCGCGGAAGCGCCCGAAACGCTGCTTGGATTGATGGAATGGCGCGGGGTCGGCCTTCTGCGTTGTGCGGAGCCTGCGCTCGGGGCGAAAGTCTGCATCGCCGTAGATCTCGATACAGTGCCCTCCGGTCGATTGCCCGATCCCTCTTCCCATGAGGTCGAGGGGATTGCGGTGCCGGTGATCGCCGCGCGCGGAGTGAAGGCGCTTGCGTCGGGGATCCTCCTCGTGTTGCAAGGCAGGGCACTGATCGACACGTTTCGATAGGTTCCGGCGCGATGGCGAATACCCCGACCAGCACCCTCGTTATCGTGACCGGCCCCGCCGGGGCAGGGCGAACGACGGCGATCCATGTTTTCGAGGATCTCGGGTTCGAAACGATCGACAACCTTCCGATCAGCTTCTTCGAAAGCCTGCTCGCGGGCGACGGTGGAGCCGGTCGTCCCCTCGCGATCTGGATCGACTCGCGCACGCGCGGCTTCTCGGCGCGCGCCCTCGCCGACCTCATCGCTACCCTGCGCCGGCGCGGCGGCCTGGAAACGCATCTTCTGCTCCTCGATTGCGCCGATGATGTCCTTCTGCGTCGCTACAGCGAGACACGGCGCAAGCATCCCCTTGCGCGCGATGACGCGCCCGAGGACGGGATCGCGGCGGAGAAGTCGCTGATGGAGCCGCTGCGTGAACTGGCCGATGACGTGATCGATACGACCGATCTGAGCCCCCATGACCTGAAGGACGCGCTCCGACA
>JBMYPI010000320.1:0-2224 GCA_049600155.1 Rubricella sp. | reverse complement strand
GAAGAAACGACCTTCTTCGGGTCCCTCGACGGCGCGTCGAAATTCGTCAAGGGTGACGCCATCGCGGGCCTTCTGATCACTCTTCTGAACCTCCTGATGGGCCTTGCGATGGGAATCATCGTGCACGGGATGGAGGCGGGAGCGGCCTTCGAGACCTACGCGATCCTGACGGTCGGCGACGGGCTCGTGACGCAGATCCCCGCCGTGATCATCTCCATCGCGACGGCACTTCTGCTGTCCAAGGGCCGTGAACAGGGAGCCGCCGACCGCGCCCTCATCCGCCAACTCGGCGGTTATCCCGGTGCGCTGATGACGGTGGCCGTGCTGATGGCGCTCTTCGCCCTCGTGCCCGGTCTTCCGGCGGTACCGTTCCTGATCGGCGCGATCTGCCTCGGCGCCGCAGCCCGGATCGCGGCGCGCCCGGAACCCGAAGACACGCAACCGCCGGCCCTTCCGGCGGAGCCCGAACGCAAGCCGATCGGCGATATCCTCGATCTCGATGATATCCATGTGCAGTTCGCGCCCGATCTCGTGACCGTCGTGACGGACCCGCTTACCGGCCTCGACAAGCGGATCGCGAACCTGCGTGAACATGTGGCCGAGGGGTTCGGGATCGTCCTGCCGGACATCCGACTGTCCGACGACCCGCGCCTCGAGACCGGCCGCTATCGGATCCGGATCCAGGGGGTCGAGGTGGCCGCCGATATGGTCCGTGCAAACCGGGTGATGGTGCTCAAGGGCGAGGGCACCGATGGCCTGCCCGCGGGCGAAGACGTCGAGGAACCCGTCTATCGCGCGCCCGCCCGCTGGATCGCCACCGAGGATCAGGAGGACGCCATCGTCGCGGGCTTGCCCGTCATCGCACCGGCCGAGGTGATCGCCACCCATCTTCTGGAGACGGTGAAGCAGAATCTCGGGCGCCTGATGACCCGGCGCGCCCTTCGAAAGCTGCTCGACGCCTTCGTCGAGCCGAGCGATCCGGCCCGCGCCGCCGCCAACAGGCGCCTGCTCGACGAGTTCCTCCCCGACCGGGTGAGCCACGAAACGCTACAGGCCGTTCTCAGGCATCTCCTAGAGGAACAGGTTTCGATCCGGAACCTGCCTGCGATCCTGGAAGCGACGGCGGAAGCAGGAAGCCTCGGAGCGCCCGACCGGATCGTGGAGCATGTGCGGCGGCGTCTCGGGCCGCAGATCGTCTCGACGCTGCGCGAGCCGGACGGCGCGCTGCCCCTGATCCAGCTTTCAGCCGACTGGGAGGATGTCTTCACCCGCTTCGAAACCCGCAAGGACGGCACGCAGACCGATATCGCCCTGCCGCCGGAGGAATTCGCACGCCTTGTCCGATCCATCAGCGAACAGGTGGCGGAGGCGTCGCGGGCGGGGCGCGCGCCAGCCCTCGTCGCCCCCTCGCACCGGCGGCGCTTCGTCTCAGCGATCATGCAGGCGAAG
This sequence comes from Rubricella sp., assembly GCA_049600155.1. GTDB lineage: Bacteria > Pseudomonadota > Alphaproteobacteria > Rhodobacterales > Rhodobacteraceae > Rubricella. The sequence goes on along the minus strand of JBMYPI010000320.1, from coordinate 775 downwards.
GGGTTGCGGCTGCCGGTGCTGTCCTTCGAGGAGATCGACCACACGGCCAGGCCGACGCTTCTGGGTAGCGCATGACCGCCGCCCTCGAACTCGCCCGCGGGATGGAAGCCTGGACGACCGCGTTCATCCTCGTCTTCGTGCGATGCGCGGCAGCCGCAGCGCTCCTCCCGGGCTTCGGCGACAGGACCCTGCCCTTGCGGGTGCAACTCGCTGGCGCCTTCGCCTTCTCGCTCGTCGTATGGCCGCTGGTGGCGGAGCGTATGCCGGTGCCGTCGGATCTCGGCGCGCTCGCCCGCGCGATCCCGGCCGAAGCGCTCGCTGGGCTGCTGATCGGCCTTTCGGTGCGGCTGCTGATCCTCGGTCTGCAGTTCGCAGGTTCGGTCGCGGCCCAATCCACCTCGCTCGCGCAGGTCTTCGCCGGCGGTGCGACGCCCGATCCCATGCCGGCGCTCGGCACGGTGCTGTTTCTTGCCGGGACGACGCTCGCGCTCATCATGGGGCTGCACCTGCGCGTCGTGGAGGGACTGGCGGGAAGCTACACGCTCCTGCCCGCTGGACGGTTCCCGGGCGCAGAGGATGTCGCTGGATGGGGGCTGGAACACGGCGCCCGCGCGCTCGCACTCTCGTTCACGCTTGCGGCGCCTTTCCTCGTGGGCGCGCTTGTCTACAACCTTGCGCTGGGGGCGATCAACAGGGCGATGCCACAACTGATGGTCGCCCTCGTGGGTGCCCCGGCGATCAGTCTCGCGACCCTGCTGATCCTGCTTGCCGCGGC
>JBMYPI010000319.1:0-2245 GCA_049600155.1 Rubricella sp. | reverse complement strand
CCTTCGGCGGAGGTCGATATCCGCTGTTCCTGGGAGGGCGGGAGCCTGAAGCTCGGCGAGGGCGACGACTGGCTCGAAATCCTGGGCTCCGGTATGGTCCATCCCAAGGTGCTACAGGCCGGCAATATCGATCCCGAACACTGGCAGGGCTTCGCCTTCGGCATGGGGATCGACCGGATCGCGATGCTGAAATACGGCATCCCCGATCTGCGCGCCTTCTTCGACAGCGATCTGCGCTGGCTGCGCCATTACGGTTTCTCGGCGCTGTCGCAGCCGACGCTTCATGGCGGGTTGAGCCGCTAGGCTCTCCGCCCGCGTGTTTCGCCCTATCTGGCGGGGGATGAAACGCTGGCGCAATCTCTACTTCGTCGCTCTCGCGCTCCTCGTCGTGGGCGCGCATGTGGCGCTCCTGCGGTCGGACCGGATCGCCGATGACATCGCCATCCGGCTGACCCTGACGAACGCGGCGATCTGGGCGGTCATCGTCATCCCCGCGATCTACCTGACCTGGCGGAGCCGCCGCCGCCGTTGACCGCGCGGCAGCGAGAACCTACCTGCCCCCGAACGCCGATATCGCGGCACCCCGGAGGCTTCTTCCATGCGCACCGCCCCCTCGCTTCAGCAAATGGTCGCCGTGATGGACCGCTACATGATGCCCGACGTGCAGCATCTCTCCGTCTCGCCCGTCTGCGTGCAGGTGGAGGCGGAGGTCAGCGCGGGCAACATGGATGCGCAGGAAGCCCGCGAGATCATGATCGAGATCGACGCGAAATCCTCCGCGCTTCTAGCGGTGCTGGCGATCATCCTGGCGGCCTCGGCCTTCGTGTTCTCGCTGTCGCAGACCTATGCCGCACTGATCCTGATGTTCCTTCAGGTCTCTTCGATCTCGGCCAGCATCATCTTCCTGCTCAGGTGCCTGATCTACGAACCCTCCCCCCGGCTGCGGCACGTTTTCGAGCTCGATCAGGTGGCCGATGAATTCTACCTCCAGGTCGAGGCCATCAAGCAGGTGCGCTATTTCAACCGCGTGATCGTGCTGACCGTCGTGACCTCGGTCCTGTTCTTCATCATGTCGCTTCTCGTCGCAGTGGATGCGATGTTCCTGTCCTGACACCGCGCCGGAGGAGCCCTTGCCCCGTCACATCACCTTCGCCGCCGCGCAGTTCCCCTCCGAAACGGGGGATATCGCGCGGAATCTCGAAGCCCATCGGGACTGGATCGCCTCCGCCGATCAGGCCGGCGCCGACGTGCTCGTCTTTCCGGAGCTGAGCCTTGTCGGTCACTACGGCGCCGAAAGGCTTCTCGACGTTGCCATGATGCGGCAGGACGACCGCCTTCTGGGTCTCTCGCGCATCGCGCCGCGGCTCTCGATCGTCGTCGGTTTCGTCGAGGAGGGGCCGGGCGCGCAGTTCTACAATGCCGCCGCCGTCCTGCAGGGCGGGCGATTGCGCTATATCCACCGTAAGATCAATCTGCCAAGCTATGGCCGCCTGATCGAAACGAAGTATTACGCCCAGGGCCGGTTCGTGGACACTCACGGGATCGACGAGGATTGGCGCATGGGGCTTCTGATCTGCGCCGATCTCTACAATCCCGCCCTCACGCATCTCAGCTTCCTGCACGGCGCCACCTTCCTCGCGGCGCCGATCTCCTCGGGGCGGGAGGCCGTGGGCGACGAGTTCGACAACCCAGCGAGCTGGGCGACGACGATGCAGTTCTACTCGATGATGTATGGCGCGCCCTCCATCATGGTGAACCGCACGGGCCGGGAGGAGGATCTCACCTTCTGGGGCGGATCGCGCATCCTCGATGCCTATGGTCGTGTTCTGGCACAGGCGGGATCGGCGGAAGAGATGATCACCGCGCGTGTCGACTATGCCGATGTGCGCCGCGCCCGGGCACAGTTGCCGACGGTGCGGGACAGCAATATCGGCCTCGTCGCCCGCGAGACCGATCGCCTGATCGCGCGGCTCGGCGTGCCGGAAATGGTCCGGCAGGAGGATTGAGCCCGCCCCCCTTTCGCCCTGCCTCCCCTTCGGCTATGCCTGCGCCCCGACAGGCTTTGACCGGCAAGGACCCCTTCCGATGAAATTCACGCTCTCCTGGCTGAAGGATCATCTCGAAACCGACGCGACCCTCGACGAGATCCTCTATGCGCTGACCGATCTGGGGCTCGAAGTCGAGGGGGTCGAGAACCCCGAGGAGCGCCTCGGCACCTTCCGTATCGGCTATGTGAAATCCGCCG
>JBMYPI010000318.1:0-2260 GCA_049600155.1 Rubricella sp. | reverse complement strand
GAGGTCGTGAGCCTCGACACCTTCAGGAAACGCTGAAGCGCGGCGGCTTTGCCGCTTCCCTTTCCCGTCCGGTTCGCTAGGAAAGGCCCGACTGTGAAGAAGGGTCGTACCGGATGCGCGACATCACCCTGTTCCTGCGCCAGATGCTGCGCAATCCCGCGCAGATCGTGGCGCTCGGCCCTTCTTCCTCCCGGCTCGGCCGGCGGATGGCTTCCGTCCTGTCGCCCGAGGATGGCCCGATCCTCGAATTCGGGGGCGGGACGGGGCGGCTCACCCGCCAGATCCTCGCGCGCGGCATCAGGCAGGATCAACTCGCGATCTTCGAGCTCGACCCGACTTTCGCGGCCTATCTCAGGGACGAGTTCCCCGAGGCCCATGTGCTCAACACCGGCGCGCAGAATGCCGCTGACGCCCCCGTCACCGCCCCGGGGGCGACCGTCTCGGGCCTGCCGATCCTGTCGATGCCCGAAGAGCTTCAGCGCGCCATCGTGGGCGCCGCCTTCGAGAAGATGCGGCCGGGCGGGCGCTACATCCAGTTCACCTACGGCACCGTCCCCCCGCTGCGCCGCGCGGTGCGGGAGGAACTGGGGCTGACATGGCGGACGCTCGGGCGCGTCTGGTGGAACCTGCCCCCGGCACAGGTCTATGAGTTCCGCAAGAAGGCGGTCGACGGCACCGAGGCCTGAAGGCGGACGCGTGCCAGCGTCGCACCCCGATCGGGGAATTGGCGCGCGGGGCCGCACGACTGTATACAGCCGTCGACTCAACGCTTCAGGAGGATCGCCCCATGGCCGACACCCGTATCGAGACCGACAGCTTCGGCCCGCTGGAAGTGCCCGCGGACAAGTATTGGGGCGCCCAGACGCAACGCTCGATCATGAATTTCCCCATCGGCTGGGAGAAGCAGCCGGTCGCCATCGTGCGCGCGCTCGGCGTGATCAAGCAGGCCGCGGCGGAGGCCAACATGGCGCTCGGCAATCTCGAACCCGAGATCGGCCGCGCGATCGTGCAGGCGGCGAACGAGGTCGTCACCGGCAAGCTCGACGATCACTTCCCCCTTGTCGTGTGGCAGACGGGCTCGGGCACGCAATCGAACATGAACGCGAACGAGGTGATCGCGAGCCGCGCGAACGAGATCCTCACCGGCAAGAAGGGCGGCAAGGACCCGGTCCATCCCAACGACCACTGCAACCGCAGCCAGTCCTCCAACGACACGTTCCCGACCGCCATGCATATCGCCGCGGCGATGACCGCGCGGGACGTGCTGATCCCGGGTCTGAAGAAGCTGCACGCAGCACTTGCGGAAAAGGCCGAGGCGTTCAAGGACATCATCAAGATCGGGCGGACCCATACCCAGGACGCAACACCCCTCACGCTCGGCCAGGAATTCGGCGGCTATGCCTACCAGGTTGAACAGGGGATCCGGCGGATCGAGGCGGCGCTGCCGAACATCTATGCGCTCGCGCAAGGCGGCACCGCCGTCGGCACCGGTCTGAATACGAAGGTCGGCTTCGCCGAGAAGGTGGCCGAGGAGATCGCGAAGATCACCGGACTGCCCTTCGTGACCGCGCCGAACAAGTTCGAGGCGCTGGCGGCCCATGACGCGGTCGTCGAGATGTCGGGCGCGTGCAAGACCGTCGCGGCCTCCCTCTTCAAGATCGCCAACGATATCCGCCTTCTGGGATCGGGTCCGCGTTGCGGCCTCGGCGAACTGATCCTGCCAGAGAACGAGCCGGGTTCCTCCATCATGCCGGGCAAGGTGAACCCCACCCAGTGCGAGGCGCTGACGCAGGTCTGCGCCCATGTGATGGGCAACGATGCCGCGATCGGCTTCGCCGGCAGCCAGGGCCATTTCGAGCTGAACGTCTACAAGCCCATGATGATCTACAACCTGTTGCAGTCCATGCAGCTTCTCGGCGACGCGGCGGGCGCGTTCACCGACAACTGCGTGGACGGGATCAGGGCCGACGAGGACCGCATCTCGAAGCTGATGTGGGAGAGCTTGATGCTCGTGACCGCGCTGGCGCCCGAGATCGGCTACGACAACGCGACGACCGTCGCCAAGACCGCCCACAAGAACCGCACGACACTGAAGGAAGAGGCGATCAAGCTCGGCTTCGTGGACGAGGAAACCTTCGACCGGGTCGTCCAGCCCAGGGACATGCTCGGCCCGAAGTGATTGCGCGTCGTTGCGAAAGGAACGGGGCCCCGGACTTGATCCGGGGCCTTTTTCATCGGACGCTCATCACCATGGCCAAGG
>JBMYPI010000317.1:0-2279 GCA_049600155.1 Rubricella sp. | reverse complement strand
GCGCGGTCGTTTCCGCCGATCTTTCCCTTGAGGACGGTACGCTGTCGGGTCTGATGCTGGGGACGCTCGATGTCACTCCCGGCGTGGGGCGGGACATGCTCGCGGGCGGTGCGCTGGCTGCAGCCTTCTCGCTCCGGGACGAAGCGCTTCCGCGCGCGCAGGCGGAACTGGATGCCCTCGCTCTCGGCCTTTCCCAGCGGCTGCAGGGCGCCGATCCGACAGCTCCGCCGGGGCTCTTCACGGATGCCGGCGGGCCGGTCGATCCCGCCGCTTCGGTCGGTCTTGCGGGGCGGCTCACGCTGAACGCCGCTGTCGATCCGGCTTCCGGCGGCGCGCTCTGGCGGCTTCGGGACGGTGTCGGCGCCGCGATGCCGGGGCCGGCGGGCAATCCCGCGCTCCCCGATGCGATCCTTTCGAGCCTCCGGCAGGTGCTTCCACCGCCCGCCGCGACGCCGGATGCGACGCCCCGCAGTCTGGCGGGCGCGGGTGCCGCGCTTTCCGCTGCATGGTCCGCCCGGGCGGAGGCCGCCGCCCAAACGGCGGCTTACGCGCGGGCGGGAGCGGAGGCGCTCGGCGTTCAGGACGCGGAGGCGCGCGGTGTCGATACCGACCGGGAGATGCAGAGCCTCCTGTTGATCGAACGCGCCTACCAGGCGAACGCTCAGGTCGTGCGGACCCTCGACGACCTGATGGAAGACCTGATCGGGATGCTCAGATGATGATCGATCGCGGCTCGGACCTTGCTCAGGCGCTGGTTTTGTCCAGCCGAACCGCGCGCCTCGGAGAGGCGATGCGCACCGCCCAATCGGAAATGGCAACCGGGGTGCGCGCCGATCTTCATGCCGCGACAGGCGGCGATCTCGCCCGTCTGCACCAGCTCGACACGCTTCTTTCGCGCCGCACGGGCGATCTCGATGCGATCACCCGGTTCGAGCAGCGCGCGGCGATGGCCGAAACCGCCCTCGCCAACGCCGCGGGACTCCTGGAGGGCCGCAGCGAGGCCGTTCTCGCCGCGGTCGGGTTCGAGGACATGCCGCGCCTTCGATCCGAGGCGCTCCGGGCCGAGTCCGCGATAGAGGATGTCGTCGCCCAGCTGAATACGCGGCTCGGTGACAGGGCGATCTTCGCCGGGGCCGCGGTGGGAGAGATGGCGCTGGAGCCGGGCCGCCTCCTGGTCGAGTTGCGCAGCGCCATCGCCGCCTGGCCAGGTGATCCCGATACGGCCATCGCGGCCTTCTTCGCCCCCGGCGGCGGTTTCGAAACCGCGATCTGGCAGGGCGCGGATGCCGTCCCGACCCGGCTTTCGGACGGGGGAACGCTCGGCGTACCGCCGACGGGCGCCGATCCTGCGATCCGCTCGGTTCTGGAAGGGCTGGCGCGTATCGCCCTGTCCACGGATCCCGGCATCGCGCCCTCGGGCGACGCCGATGCGGAACTCGCCCGCAGCGGTGCGCGCCTTCTGGCTACCGGAGAGGCCGCCCTGGCCTCCCTGCGCGGCACTCTCGGAACGGAACGGGAAAGGCAGGATCGGGCCGCCGCCGCCATCGGAGCCGAGCGCGCCGGGCTCGAAATCGCGCGCGGAGAGCTCGTCGGCGCGGATCCCTATGACGCGGCGACGCGGCTCCAGATGCTCCAGGGCCAGTTGGAGGCGCTCTTCGTCACCACCGCCCGGCTGTCCGAACTATCGCTCACGAGGTTCATCCGATGATCGTCCCGATCCCGAGGCGCCTGCCGTTGGCCTTTCTCACGGCCGTTCTTCTGCTGGCCGAAAGCGTGATGGCGCAGTCCGTCCGGCTGAAGGATCTTGTCGATTTCGAGGGCGTTCGCGGCAACGACCTCGTCGGCTACGGTCTCGTCGTCGGTCTGGACGGCACGGGCGACGGGCTTCGAAACTCGCCGTTCACCGAAGAGGCGATGACCAGTCTTCTCGAACGGCTGGGCGTGAACGTTTCGGGCGAACAGTTCAGGCCGCGCAACGTCGCCGCGGTGCTGGTCACGGGCGTTCTGCCCCCCTTCGCGCGGACCGGAAGCCGGATCGATGTTACCGTTTCCGCGATCGGTGACGCCACCAGCCTCCTGGGCGGCACCTTGATCATGACGCCGCTGAACGCCGCCGACGGCGAGATCTATGCCGTCGCCCAGGGCCAGGTGATTGCCGGCGGGGTGTCCGTGACGGGGGATGCCGCAAGTGTCACCGAGGGGGTGCCGACATCGGGTCTCATGCCGGGGGGCGCGCGCGTGGAACGGGAACTGGATTTCACCTTCGGCGACCTGTCCCG
>JBMYPI010000316.1:0-2296 GCA_049600155.1 Rubricella sp. | reverse complement strand
GCTGAGCCACCTGTTTCAGAAAATGGAATTGTCAAGCCGGCCCGCGGCAAGGCCGGCAAGGCGGCCCAGCGGGAGGCCGCGGCGCTCGCGGCGCAGGGTGGTGGAGAGCGGGCGCGGGAGCGGCACCTGTCGCGTGGCAAGATGCTTCCGCGCGACCGCGTGGCGAACCTGCTCGATCCCGGATCGCCGTTTCTGGAAGTGGGGGCGCTTGCCGCCCATGGCCTCTATGACGGGGCGGCCCCCGGTGCCGGCGTGATCGGCGGGATCGGGCGGGTGATGGGGCGCGAGTGCATGGTGCTCGCCAACGACGCCACCGTGAAGGGCGGCACCTACTACCCGATGACGGTCAAGAAACACCTCCGCGCCCAGGAGATCGCGGAGGAGAACCGCCTGCCCTGCATCTACCTCGTCGATTCCGGCGGCGCGAACCTGCCCAACCAGGATGAGGTCTTCCCCGATCGCGATCATTTCGGGCGCATCTTCTACAACCAGGCCCGGATGAGTGCTGCGGGCATCCCCCAGATCGCGGTGGTCATGGGAAGCTGCACCGCCGGGGGCGCCTATGTGCCCGCCATGTCCGATGTCTCGATCATCGTGAAGGAACAGGGCACGATCTTCCTTGCGGGTCCGCCGCTTGTGAAGGCGGCGACCGGGGAGGTCGTGACGGCGGAGGAGCTCGGCGGCGGCGATGTGCATACCCGCCTTTCCGGCGTTGCCGACTATCTGGCGGAGGACGACGCCCACGCGCTTGCCCTGGCACGGCGGGCGGTCGGGAACCTCAACACGGAGAAGCCCCGCACGGTCGTGCTGCAATCGCCCGAACCACCCGCCTATGATCCAGCCGAGATCCTCGGCGTCGTCCCCGCCGATCTGCGCACGCCCTACGATATCCGCGAGGTCATCGCGCGGCTGGTGGACGGCTCCCGCTTCGATGAGTTCAAGGCCCGCTTCGGCCCCACGCTCGTGACCGGCTTCGCCCATGTGGAGGGGATCCCGGTGGGCATCATCGCCAATAACGGCGTGCTGTTCTCCGAAGCCGCCCAGAAGGGCGCGCATTTCGTCGAGCTCTGCTCGCAGCGCGGCATCCCGCTGGTGTTCCTCCAGAACATCACGGGCTTCATGGTGGGCCGGAAATACGAGAACGAGGGCATCGCCCGGCACGGCGCCAAGATGGTGACTGCGGTGGCGACGACGTCCGTCCCGAAGATCACCATGCTCGTCGGCGGCAGTTTCGGGGCGGGGAATTACGGAATGGCGGGCCGCGCCTACCAACCCCGGTTCCTATGGACATGGCCCAACTCCAGGATCAGCGTCATGGGCGGGGAACAGGCGGCAGGCGTGCTCGCCACCGTCAAGCGCGACGCGATGGAACGCGCGGGCGAGAACTGGTCGGCGGAAGCCGAGGCCGAGTTCAAACGCCCCACCATCGAGATGTTCGAACGCCAGTCACACCCCCTCTACGCCACCGCCCGGCTCTGGGACGATGGGATCATCGACCCGCGCAAAAGCCGCGATGTTCTGGCCCTCAGCCTCTCCGCCGCGCTCAACGCGCCCGTCGAGGAGACACGCTTCGGCGTGTTCAGGATGTGATGACACGGGTTGCTTCCACAAACCTCGCCGCCCCGGGCTCGACCCGGGGCCTGGCCACCGGTCCACTGACGGGAGCACCGTGATGTTCCGCAAGATCCTCATCGCCAACCGGGGCGAGATCGCAGCCCGCGTGATCGAAACGGCCCGCCGCCTCGGCGTCTCGACCGTTGCCGTGTATTCCGACGCGGATGCGCAGGCAAAGCATGTGGAGATGGCCGATGAGGCCATCCACATCGGCCCGGCCCCGGTGGCGGAGAGCTACCTGCAATCGGCCCGCATCATCGAGGCCGCCCTCGCCACCGGCGCGCAGGCGATCCACCCCGGCTACGGCTTCCTCTCCGAAAACCCCGATTTCGTCGAGGCGGCGGAGGCCGCGGGCCTCACCTTCATCGGCCCGCCCGCCAGCGCGATCAGGGCGATGGGCCTGAAGGATGCCGCCAAGAAGCTGATGCAGGAGGCGGGCGTTCCGGTCGTGCCCGGCTATCACGGCAGTGAGCAGAACCCCGATTTCCTCGCGGGCGAGGCGGATGCGATCGGCTACCCCGTCCTTATCAAGGCCCGCGCCGGCGGCGGCGGCAAGGGTATGCGGAAGGTCGACCGGGCGGAGGATTTCGCGGCCGCCCTCGCCTCCGCCCAACGGGAGGCGCTGGCGGCCTTCGGCGATCCGGCGGTCCTGATCGAGAAATGGATCACCGCACCCCGCCAT
>JBMYPI010000315.1:0-2297 GCA_049600155.1 Rubricella sp. | reverse complement strand
GGAGGTGCATTTCCGCATCGCATCGCCGCCCACCCAATGGCCCTGCTTCTACGGGGTGGACACGCCGGAGCGGGAGAAGCTCCTCGCCGCCACGATGACCGAAGACCAGATGCGCGAGCATCTGGGCGTCGACAGTCTCAAGTTCATCTCCCTCGACGGGCTCTACCGCGCCTGCGGGGAAGAGGGCCGCGCGGCCGAGCCGCAATTCTGCGACGCCTGCTTCTCGGGCGACTATCCCGTCCGCCCCTCCGATCAGCTCGCCAGGGGTCGCATCCGGCTCAAGGAAGATGCCTGATCCGGTCCGCTACCGCCCGCACCATTTCCTCTGCTCGCTCGGCTATGAGGGGAAGGGCTATTCCGAGGCCTTCACCGCCAACATGACCGCCATCGTCATCGGACGGCTGCGTGCCGAGGGCGGGGAAGAGACCGTGATCGAGGTCACCGGCCACACCGACGACATCTGCGCCCCCTGCCCCAAGCGGCGTGGGCGGCTCTGCACGAGCCAGGACAGGATCAAGGTCCTCGACCGCGCCCATGCCCATGCCCTGCGCCTGAAACCCGGCGAGCGGCTGACATGGGGGCAGGCCCTGGAGCGGATCCGGGAGCATGTGCAGCCCGGCGATCTGTCGACGATCTGTGCGGGCTGCCAATGGCTGGAACTCGGCGTCTGCGAAACCGCTCTCGAACGGCTCCATGCGGGCAAATGAAAACGCCGCGCCCGAAGGTGTGGCGTCCTGCATTCAATGGATCTCCGGCGATCAGGCGCGGCGCGCCAGTGCCTTCCACGCGCCGGTCACGATGATCGCCGCGAGAACCGCCTTCACCGCGTCGCCCAGAAGGAAGGGCGCGATGAAGTAGGTCCAGTAGTAGCTGGAGAAGCCCTGCCCGATCCAGGAGGCGTCCATCCCCGCCACACCGGCAATGGCCATCGGCCACGCGATACCGGGGACATACAGGAGCGCGGAGATCACAAGCGCGACCAGCGCGGTGGAGAAGACGCCGCGCGCGAGACCGCGCTCCGCCGCCCAGCCGGCCGCCCAGGCCATGCCGACGAAGCCGATCAGGAAGCCCGCCGTCGGCCCGGCGAAGGCGATGCCGTTCATGCCACCCGCGAAGACCGGAAGCCCCGCCGCACCTTGCGCGAGATACGCGACGAGCGCCGCCGCCCCGAGCCGCGAGCCGAGCGCGAAGCCCACGAACAGGATCGCGAGCGTCTGCAGCGTCATCGGGACCGGGAAGAAGGGCACGCTGATCTGCGCGGCAACGGCGATGAGCCACGATCCGCCGAGGATCAGGGCCGCGCCCCGGAGGGCGGAGGTATCGTTCCACAGGGCCTGGGAGAGCGTGTTCGCGCGCATGGCCGGTTCCTTTCCGTTTGAAACGTGCTTTGCGTTCTTTTGCGCGGGCCGCCCCGGGAGTGTCAAGAACGCCCCTTGCATCGACGCCCGCCTCGCGTCAAAGAGCGCGGCATGGCACAGGATTTCTCCGGACAGATCGCGCTCGTCACGGGCGCTTCCCGCGGGCTCGGTTTCGCGCTGGCCCATGAGCTTGGTGCACGCGGCGCGCATGTGGTGGCCGTCGCCCGCACCGTCGGGGGTCTCGAAGACCTCGCCGACATGATCGAGAAAGCCGGCGGCTCTTCGACGCTGGTGCCGCTCGATATCAACGACGATGGTGGCGTGCAGCGCATGTGCCTGGCGATCCACGAACGCTGGGGCAAGGCGGACTGGTGGTTCCACACCGCGACCCACACCCCGCCGCTCGCACCCGTCGGCCACATCACCGAGAAAGACCTCAAGAAGACCGAAGCGACGGGCATCCACGCCTTCGCCCGGCTCGTCACGATGGTCGATCCGCTCCTGCGTGCGGCGCCTGGCGGTCACGCCGTCGTCATCGACGAACAGGTTTCCGGCCAGCCGCTCTACGGCACCTACGGCATGGTGAAGGCCGCCCAGCGGGCACTCATCGAAAGCTGGAAGGCGGAGAACGCGAAGACAGGCCCCGCCGTCACGCTCCACACCCCACCCCCGATGCCGACGGCCCATCGCGGCCGCTGGTTCCCCGGGCAGGACCGCGACGCGCTGACGAAACCGGCAGAGGCGGCGCGCGCCCTTCTCGACACGCTCTAGCGCTTCTTGCCAAGCCGGACGGAGCGGCGTTCCTTGCGATCCTTGTAGGGGTTGTCGGGCTTGCGCAACTCCAGCCGGATGGGCACGCCCGGCATGTCGAAATCCCGCCGGATCCCGTTGACGAGGAACCGCTTGTAGCTCGTCGGAAGATCCTCGGGCAGCGAGCAG
>JBMYPI010000314.1:0-2300 GCA_049600155.1 Rubricella sp. | reverse complement strand
GCCATGCACGAAAATCTCCACGCCTGGCGCACCATGTTGCGCACACAGGCGCACATGGTTGGCCGCGCCTTCATCGGCGAAACTCGACTGATGGGGCAGCTCGGCATGAACCGCGAAGCGGCGCGCCTGCGCGAGCGGCGTCTCGCACTGATCGGCGATGACGATTTCGGGGGTGAGGCGGTGGGCCGCGCAGGCCCTCAGCGCAATTCCCATCAACCCGGTATCGGCCGATCCCGACAGAAGGACACGGGCGCGCCCGCCTTGCGCCGATCGGCCGATCCAGTCCGACAGGAACGGCTCGCCTAGCGGTGCGGCGCCGCCCGACTCGACCGCCCGCACGAGGGTCCAGCCGCGATGATAGGGTTCACAGCCGTGATCCGCATCGCACAGGCGCGGCGCGTTCTCGTAGGCGAACCGCGCGAGATCCGCGATCGGCTCGATGAAGCGCTCCGCCCTGCGGCTGTCGGATCGGTCTTGCATGTCGTGAAATGCTCCGCCCGGTCCCGTGCAGCCGTGCCAATCACGGGACCGGGGCGCAATTGGGGCCGTCCTGCGGTTACTCGGCCATCAGCGCGTCGAGGATGCCGCGGATCGAGTCTTGCTCCGCCTCGATCCGGCGCAACTCGTCGTCGCTCGGGGGGGCGCCTTCATTGCCGCTCTCGATGCTTTCGCGCAGCGCGTTCTCGCGTTCGAGAAGCGCGTTGAGTTCGGCCTCCTCGCCGGCAAGCTGGCCCTCCGCCGCCGCGAGGGTCCGGGCGAGTTCGGCCTGGCGGGCGTTCGCATCGGCAAGCCGGCGGGTCAGGCGGGCCTGTTCGGCCGATTGCGCGGCCGCTTCGCCGCGCAGGCGGCCGGCTTCCGCTTCCAGCCGCGTCGCTTCCAGCCGCAGAAGGGCAAGCTCGCGCCGCTGCTCGTCGAGGCAGGCGTCATAGGTGCCCGAGGTCGTGTTGGACAGAAGCGTGCCGAGCGTGATTTCGGCATTGGCCGCCGCGCAGGCGTCTTCGGGGGGCGGTGCGCAGGCAGCCAGCGCAAGCGCCCCCGCGCCGAGGAGGATGGGCAGGCGCATGGATCGTCCCTTCATCAGCTGAGCGCCTCGGGCGGCAGATCGTCGACGGTGCCGACCATCGCGCGCTCGATCCGGCGAAGCTGCTCGACATATCGCTGCTGCTCGGCGGCGGTGGCGCGAAGCTGGGCGGTGTCGTAACCCTGCCGGTCATAGGTGCCGATCGTCTGGTTGAGGTTGGCGACGCGCTGCTCCGCCGCCGTGCGCAGTTCGCGCGTGGCGGCGATGTCGCCCTGCATCGTTTCCGCGCGGCTGCGCAGAGCGGCGATATCCGTCTGTCCGGCGCGATAGGCCGCGTTGAGGCGCGCCGTCTCGGCCTCCTGATAGTCCAGAACGGACTGGGCGGTGCGGACATCCTGCTGGAGCGCGCTCGTCTCCTGCCGGGCCTGTCTGATATCGGCCTGGAGCGAATCCTGGCTGGCGACGAAATTCTGGTTGTCGCGCGCGAGGTAGGCCGCACCGGCATAGCCCGCCGCACCGCCGAGACCGGCCGCCGCGGCGGTCTGTTCGGGGCTGCAATCGGCCATGACACACAGCACCCCGCCGATCACCGCGCCGATCGCGGCACCCGTGACGCGAGCTTCGGCATAGTCGCGGTCGCGGTTTCGCAAGGCGCGCTGCTCGGCCGTCAGCCCGGAACCCGAGCCCCCCATGAGCGACATGTCGGACAGGATGTTCGTGCTCGAGCCATCGGCATTCGTCGCACATCCCTGCAAGGCCATCGCCGAAACCAGGACAACCGGGATCAAGGCTCGCATCGTCATTCCACACTCTCCCATCACGCGCCCCCACAACGGGCACTATCCGTGACGCGGCGTCACGGATCAACAGCAAGTTGCACCAGATCCGCGCGCGAGAGCTCGGGATTGGCGCGGTAGGTCTCGATATCGAAGAGAAACTGCTCCACAAGTTCCTCGAGCCGTTGCTGCCCGCTCATCTGCAACTCGATCCTCAGCCTGTCCTGCGCGTTGCGCATGAGGATCGGATCGACACCGGAAACGAAGCTCTCCAGGGATTGCCCGTAGGAGGTGAGCGCATCGTCGCGGGTGGGGGTGAGATTGGAAAGCTCCCGCTCCGCGAAGGTGAGATAACCCTCCAGTTCCGCCCGCCTGTCCCCTTCGGTGAAGACCTCCAGCCCCGCGCGGGCCTCGTCCCTGACCGTCTCGAACCGGGTGATGTTTCGGCTTGTCTGGCGGATGATCGAAACCAGAACGGCGCCATTGGTCAGGTTCGCGCGCAG
>JBMYPI010000313.1:0-2300 GCA_049600155.1 Rubricella sp. | reverse complement strand
GGAACCGGCGGGCGCGCCCGACCCTCGCGCCAGATCAGCACCAGGGCACCGCACAGGATCATCGTCGCGCCGATCCAGCCGAACACCCCTGGCACAACGCCGAAGAGAGCGGCATCGTAGAGCGCCGCGAACACGAGTGTCGCGTAGAAAACCGGCGTGACGTAGCTCGCATCCGCCCGGCCGATCGCGTTCAGGAAGCATACCTGCCCCAGAACCATCGCAACGCCCGTGCCGGCCATCAGCAACCAGATCCGCGCGTCGGGCATCTGCCAGACGAAGCTCGCCGCAGTGAGCGAGAGCACCATCCCGATCGCGTTGTTCACGATGAGAATCTGAAACGGGCGTTCGGCGCGGGTCAGCCGCTTGATCGCGATCACCTCCGCTCCCATGAAAAGAGCTGCGAGAAGCGCGATGAGCGCCGCGGGCTGGAACGCCTCCGCCCCCGGCCGGATCAGTACGAGCGCACCGCCGAAGGCGAGCGCGGCGGCGAACCAGCGCCACGGGCCGACCCGCTCACCCAGAAGCGGTATGGCGAGGATCATGGCGATGACGGGATTGGTGAAGCTGATCGCCGTGGCCTCGGCTGCGGGCATGCGCGCGACGGCGGCGAACATGCAGGTCACGCCAAGCCACCCGAACAGGACGCGCACGGTGTGAAGCGGCAGGTTCGGCTTCACGATCCGTGGGCGCAGGATCACTGCGGCCAACGCGAGGGCGGCGAAGGCGAAAACGAACCGCCCGGCGCTCACCTGGAAGGGATGAACACCCGCCACGCCCAGCGCCTTGGCGAAGATCGTCGAGCCCGCGACGAAAGCCGAGGCGGCGAGCATGAAAAGAACGGCGAGTCGACGGTCTGACATGGCGCGAAGCCTTGTGCAGGGCCGCAGCCGGTCGTCAAGCGGTCATTGACACACCAACAACCCGACCCGATAACGAGCCTTCCCCCCGCCGGGCCGCGCGGGGGGTGTTTCGTTTCGCGGCCCATGGACGAAAGGAAACCGTCGTGTCGATCACGCCCGTCATGCCGACATACGCGCGGGCACCGTTCTCCTTCACGAAAGGAGAGGGCTCCTGGCTCATCACCGATACCGGGGAACGCTTCCTGGACATGGGGGCCGGCATCGCCGTGACCGCCCTGGGCCACGCGCATCCCGTGCTCGTGAAAGCGCTGGAGGAGCAGGCACGACGACTGTGGCACACCTCCAACCTCTACCGCGTGCCGAACCAGGAAGCCCTGGCCGAACGGCTGGTGGAACACACCTTCGCCGCCACCGTCTTCTTCACCAATTCGGGCACCGAGAGCACCGAATGCGCGGTGAAGATGGCGCGGAAATACTGGCACGCGAAGGGCGAGGCGAAGCGCAACCGCATCATCACATTCGAAGGCTCGTTCCACGGGCGGACGCTCGGCATGATCTCGGCGGCCGGTTCGGAGAAGCTCACGAAGGGTTTCGGGCCGCTCCTGCCCGGCTTCGACATCCTGCCCTTCGGCGATCACGACGCGCTGCGCGCCGCGATCACCGACGAGACGGCGGCGATCATGGTCGAACCCGTCCAGGGCGAGAGCGGGATCAGACCCCTGCCGGAGGTCTGCCTCAAGGGCCTGCGGGATCTGTGCGACGAGCACGGCATCCTCCTGATCTTCGACGAGATCCAGTGCGGCATGGGACGAACGGGCAAGCTCTTCGCCCATGAATGGGCCGGCATCACACCCGACATCATGGCCGTCGCCAAGGGTATCGGCGGGGGGTTCCCGCTCGGCGCCTGCCTCGCGACGGAGGATGCGGCAGCGGGGATGACGGCGGGCACGCACGGCACGACCTATGGTGGCAATCCACTCGCCTGCGCCGTCGGCATCGCGGTTCTGGACGAGATGACGAAACCGGGTTTCCTCGATCACGTCTCGCGCGTCGCCGGTCATCTCCGGCAGGGTCTGGAAGGCCTCGTTGCCTCCCATCCCGATGTGTTCGAACTCGTGCGCGGCTCGGGTCTCATGATCGGTGTCAAATGCCGCGTCCCCAACACCGAAGTCATTGCAGCAGGCTATGGCGAGCACCTCATCACGGTTCCGGGCGGTGACAACGTGATCCGGATCCTGCCGCCGTTGAACCTGTCGATCGAAGAGGCGGACGAGGCACTCCGACGGGTCGCTCGCCCCGCTTCCGCCATCACGGAGACGAAGGCCACGGCCTGATCTCGCGTCTTCGTAAATATCCTCGGGGGGTCCGGGGGGCAGACAGCCCCCCGGCCTCGCAGCCCGGAGACACCCGATGAACCACTTCCTCGACATCCACAAGACC
>JBMYPI010000312.1:0-2332 GCA_049600155.1 Rubricella sp. | reverse complement strand
CCGGGCACCGGGTCTTCAATCCGCCGGGGGAGGTGAAGGAACGGACCGCGCTCTTGCGCGCGCTCTACCGCGGGGGCCTGAACCCCGTGGAAGTGTCCCGGCTGGAGGATGGCGAATGGCCGGAGCACTACCCCGTCTTCGTCCGCGCCGAGAGCGGATCGGAGCATGCTGAATCCGGGGTGCTGGAAGACCGCGCCGCGCTGGAGGCCCACCTCTCCCGCCATCTCGCTCGCGGCCTCACGCTCAAGGGCCGGATCGCAGTCCGCATCGTCGCGGAACCGGGCGGGGACGGGCTGTTCCGCAAGTACGGTGCGACACGGCTGGGCGAGAGGATCATAGGCCAGCATGTCATGCATGCACGCGACTGGTTCGTGAAGGCCGAGACACGCGTCTACGGGCCGGAGATCGATCGGTCCGAGGTCGACTATGCCCGCGAGGGCGGCGGCGAGTTCGACCTGATGCCCTTCTTCGAAGCCGCCGGGATCGACTATGGCCGGGCCGATTTCGGGATCGTTGATGGCCGCCCCGTCCTCTACGAGATCAATCCCAACCCGACCTTTCCGGTGACGGACAGGCGCGGCGTTCCGGTACAGGCGCGTGGCGTGGAATTCGGCAGGCGCTTCGTGGAATGTGTCGAAGCCCTCGATCTGCCCCGTTCAGAGGCCGGAGAAATCCGCTTCCCGCCCCCACCCCATCCGACGCATATCCAGTCACGCCGCTGGACGCGCCCCTTTCGCCGGTACTGGAGCCGCAAGGCGCGCGGCCGGTCGTGACCCTCACCATGCGTCGCGGAAGGCGGCGAGAAGGTCGAGCCGCGTGATGATCCCGGCAAGCCGCCCGTCCTCCATCACCGGAAAGCGGCGATAGGGGCGGGCGAGGAACAGCTCCGCCGCCTCGATGATCCCCATATCGGCGGGGATCGTTTCCACCGGGCTCGTCATGAAGGCGGAGACCGGCCCGGCCCGCTCCTGGTGATAGCTGGCATGCAGCATCGCGCGGAAACAGTCCTTGGCCGTGAGCATCCCCACAAGCGCGCCGTCGGCATCGACGACCGGAGCGCCGGAGATGCGCCTTCGCAGGAGGGTGGAGGCCGCGCGCGTCACGTCCTCGCCCGGATCGAGGGTGATCGGATCGCGCGTCATGTAGAGCGAAACGGTGGGGCTCCCGGTCATGGCTGGTTCCGCTTCCGATTGGGGCAGGTCGCGCACAGACCGCACGCGCCGCCGCCACAACTCCCCTTTACGGGGCTGCGCCCGAACAGGGTGCCGAGGGCCAGCCCGGCCATTGCGAGGGCGAAGAGAGCGAAGGTGATGCCGAAAAGCGCGATCATCCCGACCACCCGATCACATGGTCGCCCGCATTGCCCGTAAGCACCGGCCCGGGTTCCTGCACGAGAACCGCGTCGAGCCCGAGCCGCTCGGCCAGTGTCCGGGCGCGATCGGCTGCCGCGAAAAGCGCGGTCGCATAACCATCCGCGAGGGCGGGATCGTCATGAATCACCGTCACTTGCCGCGGCGAAGAGATGCTGACCGGGCTGTTGTGGATGATGTGCCCGAACCGCCCTTCGCCCTGAACGGTGTTCGACGAGGTTGCGACGGTCCGGCCCATCGGCTCGATCACCATATCGGGGACGCCGTCCACCGCGATCCGCCATGGCCGACCGCCTTCGGCGGTCCCGCGCGCCGTCACCTCGCCGCCAAGCTCCAGCAGGAAATCCCGCGCTCCTGCGGCGGTGAGCGCGTCTGCCATCAGGCCCAGGGCCCGGCCCTTCGCGATCCCGTTGAGATCGAGTGTCAGCCCCGCGCGACCCTTGACGATCCGCCCTTCGTCGATGCCGATCTCCTGCCAGTTGCCCGCGCGATCCCCCATGATCGGGCCGAAGCCCCGCTCCGCGACGAGCGGCCCGACCGTCGGGTCGAAGGCCCCGCGCGTCGCCTCGGCCAGTGCGAGCGCGGCCTCCGTGACCGACAGGGTCAGCGGATCGGCCTCGACGGCATCGCCCGCCCGGTTGAAGGCCGAAAGCTCTGAATCCGCCCGATAGGGCGACAACAGCGCGTCAACCCGCGCGATCACCGGCGCAAGAACAGGCGCGGCGTCCTCCCCGAGGCCCGCGATCCGCCAGTATGAGCCGAAGGCGTGCCCGCCCGCCGTCTCGCGTGCGAGGGCCGGAAGCCCGGCGGTCAGGGCCACAGCCCCGGTCATCGCCATCAGCCCGCGTCTCGTCATCGTCATGTGTTCAACTCCCGAAATCGTCGAAGAAGATGGCGTCGTCCTCGACGCCGAGGTCTTCCAGCATCGCGCGCACCGCCCGGATCATCAGGGGCGGGCCGCA
>JBMYPI010000311.1:0-2363 GCA_049600155.1 Rubricella sp. | reverse complement strand
AGAGGATCGAGCGGCTTGGGTCGAGCCCGCAGGCGATATAGGCGGCCGCAAGCTCGCGGGTGTTGCGGCGCAGCTCCTCCGGCTCCTGCCAGACGGTGATCGCGTGCAGATCGACCATGCAGTAGATCGTCTCGATGCCACTGTCCTGCATCTCGACGAACCGCTTCACGGCGCCGAGATAGTTGCCGAGCGTGAGGTGCCCCGACGGCTGGATACCGGAGAACACGCGCGGCGTGAAAGCGCTGTTGTCGGTTGCGGTCTCGGTCATGGCTGGGATCCCGTGGCTGGATGTCGGGCGAGGGTATCGCAGGCCGCGCGCACGGGTTCAAGATCAGACCGGACGCCGCGCGAGCCTTCCCGCCCGCCATGTCGGCACCACCAGGAGCAGTGCGCATGCGACACTCGTCAGGCCCAGCGCGACGGGAAGCCCGAAGGCATCGACGAGCCCACCGAGAGCCACCGCGCCGAGCGCCATCGCACCGATCGCGACGACGACCCAGACGCTCATCACCCGGCCCCTGATCCCGTCTTCCAGCTGCATCTGTATGGCGGACTGGATACCGACCGCCGTGAGTGTCCCCGCGCCACCGACCGCTGCGACGATCGTCAGGGCGATAGGCCAGAGCGGTGCATGGGCGAGCGCGGCCACCAGCACCAGCCCGAACCATGCCGCGAGCACCGAACGGGTCGGCAGACCGTCACCCTCGCGCACCGGATGGCGTATCATCCACGCCGACGCGGCGACCGCGCCGATCCCGGCGGCGGCGGTCAGCTGGCCCAGACCTTCCGGGCCGCGCGCGAACACGCCATCGGCGATGGCGGGGAGGATCTCCTGCACACCGCGCACGGGAATGGCCGACAGGCCCGTCAGAAGGAGCGCGAGCCGGATCGATTCGGAACGACGGATAACGCCGAACCCCTCGGCAAGGCTCTCGATGAAAGGGTGGCGTGGCCGCGTCTCGTCCTCCCGCTCCCTGAGGTGCAGGCGAGGCAGGACAACAAGGATCGGGACGACCGCCGCAGAGGCCGCGAGGAAGGCCGCGGCCGGACCGAAGAGCCCGATCAGAAGTCCGGCGACGAAGGGTCCGATGAACCTGCTGAGGTTGAAATTGATCGATATCACAGGAATGGCCCGCGCGATCTGATCGCGGGGGACGAGCCTCGGCGCGAGCGAGAGGCGCACCGGGTGGTAGGCCGCCATCGCGAGACCGAAGACGAGCGCGAGGATCGACAGAAGGGCGGGCCCCAGCAGCCCCGCAAGCTCGGCGACACCGAGGATCGCGGCCACGCCCGCCATCAGGAACTGGATTGTGAAGGCGGCGCGCTTGAGGTCGATCCTGTCGGCGAGGACCCCGAACAACGGCGAGGCGAGGATCGTCGGCGCCAGCGTGAGGAAGGCGACGAACCCCACGAACGAAGCCTGCCCCGTCATCGACCAGGCGACCCAACCGATCGCGACCCGAAGCGTCCACGACCCGTTCAGCGCGAGAAACATCGAAAGGATGTATCTGCGGAAATCGCGATGTTGGAGAGGAGCGGGCCAAGGCATGGTAAGGGTTTAGTCCAGCCGTGCCCGATCGGCCAGCCATGCAATCGCTGCAACGCGGCAGGGACGGAATGGGGATTGCGAGAGTTCCGTTTTCGACCATGTTGCAGGTGCGAAGAGCGGAATGGTTCTTCGAAACCGCAAACCACAAACGCCGGAGAATTCCGATGACCATGATGACGACCCATGTTCCGGCCCGCACCGTGTTTGCCGCCCGCGTGAGCCGGCTCATCGAGACGTGGCGCGCCCGCCGTGCCCGCAAGGCGGCGATGGAACGCACCATCGCCCTTCTCGAAAAGAAGACCGACCGCGAACTGGAGGATCTGGGGCTTGCACGCGGGGATATCCCCGAGGCTGCGGCCACCGGCCGGACACATTTCTGACCGGCCTGACGACCGCGGGCGGAAGCGAACCGCCCGCGAATGACCCTTGAGACCACCGCGCGTCGGCACGGGAAACGCCAATGCGCGCCGAAAGACGGATGAACCGATGGCTTACATCGCCCAGACACAGGCCCGCCTGCCGGGTCTATTCCACACGGTCGCTGACCGTTTCTCAACGCTGCGGGACCGCTTCGAGAAGCGCACCCTCTACAACCGGACCGTTCGCGAACTCGGCGCGCTCACCGGCTCCGAGCTTGCCGATCTCGGCCTCGACCGCTCGATGATCCGCTCCGTCGCGCGCAAGGCGGTATACGGAAAGTAACACGAACACACGCCGCGCGATCCTCCCACGCGCGCCGTGCAAGCGGCCCGGGCCCGGCGCCCGGGCCGTTTTCATTTCGCCGGGTCGACGGGGACGGGAACCGGCGGGCGCG
>JBMYPI010000310.1:0-2383 GCA_049600155.1 Rubricella sp. | reverse complement strand
CCGCTGCCGCGATCGCGGCAAGCGCGAACGGCCAGCCGACCCAGACGAAACCGGCATCGATGAACGGCAGTATATCCCAGCGCTCCCCGATCAGTGCCATCGGTCCGACGGTGTCGAAGCGGAGGCTTGCGAGGGAGGCGAAAAGCAAACCCGCGGCGACCGGCAGCACAGTCAGCGCCCCGAACAGCCTGAGCACACTGAAACCGGCCGCGCGATCCTTGCCCGCGAGCGCGTGACGCATGTGGTTGGGAAGGATGAGGAAGCACTCGACAAGGCTTGCGATCAGGACGACGGCCACCGTGAACGGGATGTCGGCGATCAGTTCGCCGAACCGCCCCGAAATCACCGCGAGCGCCGAGAACGCTATCACCGTCGTGACCGTTGCGGAGAAGACCGGTGCCGCCATCACCTGGGCGGCGTTTCCGGCCGCCTCCTGTGGCGTTTCCCGAAGGCTGCGGTGACGGAAATCGGCGTGCTCACCCACGACGATAGCATCGTCCACGACGATACCGAGCGTGATGATGAGCGCGAAGAGCGAGATCATGTTGAGCGTGAGCCCGAAGGCGAACATCAGCGCAAGCGCTGCCGTCATCGCGACGGGAATCCCGGCTGCGACCCAGAACGCGGTGCGCGGCGAAAGAAACAGGAAAAGAAGCGCCAGAACGAGACCTAGCCCCATCAGACCGTTGGACAGAAGGATATCGAGCCGGTCAGAAATCGCTTCGGCGCGCGTCCGGATCAGGGTGACGGTAACGCCCTGGGGCAATGTCGCTTCGAGTTCGTCCGCAACGCGCTGAACGGTCTGCTGGATGGCGATCGCGTCGCCCTCGGCGCTCCGATCGACGCGGATGGAGATGGCGGGGTCTTCCCCGGTGAAGTAGGCTTCATCGCGATTGAGCGGCGCGTCGATGACGGTCGCGACATCGCCGATGGTCAGCACTTCGCCATCCGCCCGGACGAGCACGGGGATCGCGGCGATCGCATCGGCGGCACGCCTGTCTTCGCCGGTCCGCAGGCGCGCCTGGTCGCCGACATCTCCCGCGGGCAATGCCTCGACCTCGCCCGCAATCGCGCCGGAGACGTCCGACAGCGTCAATCCGTGGCGGATCAGATCGAGTTCCTGCAGCGTGACCGTGATCTCGGGCGCGACGACACCGCTCACCGTCGTTCGCGTTATGCCTTCCCGGTAGAGCAGACCCTGGAACTGGTCCGAATAGCGCGTGAGCTGTTCGATCCCGACGGGCCCCGAAATGATGACATCGGTAACGCGATCGCGCCATGCGCCACGGGTGATGACGGGATCGTCCGCCCCCTCGGGAAGGTTGCGCAGGATCTGGCCGACGGCTGTCTCGACGTCGCTCACGGCGCGCGCCATGTCCCAGCCCGGTTCGAAATCGACCCGAATGCTCGCTTCGCCTTCACGGCTTGTGGAAAGCGTGCCCTCGGCGCCTTCGACCGCCGCCACTGCCGGTTCGATGACCGCAACGACCGCCGTATCCATGTCGCGGGGAGACGCGCCCTCCCACTGGATCGAAACGCGGACGTTCTCGACGACGACATCGGGGAAGAACTGCGCGCGCAGCTGGAGCGATGCCCCGAACCCGAGCGCAAGCATCAGAACCAGAAGGATGTTCGCCGCCGTGCGATGGCCGACGAAGTAGGCGATCAGGCCGCGGACCATGCTCAGCCTCCCCGCGGCCCGTCGGAGCGGGCACTCTCGCCCTCCGGCAGGGGTGCCCCCGCTTCACGGACGAGGACGCCGGGCCCGAGTTGCGGCGCGCGCTGGACGACGTAGCGCGCCCCTTCGGGCGCGTCGGCGACCAGAACCACGTCGCCGATCCGGCGCAGCACCGTAACGGCGATCTCCTCGAGACGCATGCCCTCGCCGACGACAAGGATCCTGCCATCGCGTGTCAGCGCCGACGCCGGCAGCCGCGCGACATCGGAAATCGGCGGTTCCTCGATCGCGATCTCAACGAAATCGCCCGGGCGCAGCCGCGTGGCCGCCTCCGCCGCGACGACTGCGAAAACCGTTCTGCCCGTTCCGCCTTCCGCCGCGAGCGGGCCGGCTCGCTCGATCGATCCGTCAAGCGCGATCCGGTTCTCGCCATCCGGCCTGATGATCGTGATCGGGCGAGGCGCCAGAACGCCGTCCGGCCCCGAAAGCCGCTCGAAAGCCGATGCGGTGACACGGAAGCCGATCTCCAGCGCATCGGGATCGACGAGCGTCGCGATCTGCTCACCAACGGAGACACGCCGGCCTTCGACGACAGCGACATTCTCGACAAGGGCATCGAAGGGCGCGCGCAGTTCGGTATCGCGCAGACTGCGATCCGCCTCCTCCAGCCTGATCGCCAACCGCTCCGCGATGCTGCCGGACCGC
>JBMYPI010000309.1:0-2416 GCA_049600155.1 Rubricella sp. | reverse complement strand
TCTGCCCGTCTCGATCGGGCTGTCCCACAACAAGTTCCTGGCGAAGGTCGCCTCCGATCTCGACAAGCCGCGGGGCTTCGCCACGATCGGACGGGCCGAGACCCAGGCCTTCCTCGAAAAACAGCCCGTCGGACTGATCTGGGGCGTCGGAGCCGCGTTTCGCGCGAGGCTCGAAGCGGACGGCCTGCACAGGATCGCGGACATCCGCCGTCACGAGGAGAACGACCTGATGCGTCGCTACGGAAGCATGGGGCGGCATATCTGGCGATTGGCCCACGGGATCGACAACAGGCGCATTTCTCCCGATCGCACGCCGAAATCGATCTCGAACGAGACGACCTTCTCGGAGGATATCGCGGATGCCGAACTCCTGCGCGCGCATCTCTGGCGGCTCGTCGTATCGGTCTCCGACCGGGCGAAGGCCCAGGGGTTCGGCGGGCGGACGGTGACCCTCAAGCTCAAGCGCGCCGATTTCCGCCTTCTCACACGGCAATCCTCGACACCGCATCCGGTCCATATGGCCGAAACGCTCTGGGCGCGCGCGGCACCCTTGCTCGACAGGGAACTGGCCGGCGGTCCGTTCAGGCTTGTCGGTGTCGGACTGTCCGAGCTTGCCCGCCAGACCGACGAGTCACCCGATCTGCTGGACCCGTCGCAGGCTCGCCATTTTGCGGCCGAAACCGCTGTCGACAAGCTGCGTTCCCGCTTCGGCCCCGATGCGATCGGCAAGGGTCGCGGACTCAAACCGCCCGCGAAAGACTCGCCCTAGAATTGTGCAGCGCAACAAGAACCCGACCGAAATCAGCTGGCAGCGCCGGTTTCTGCACAGGGTATGTGCACAAAATGTCAGTCTTTGAGGCAGTTTAACGGTTCTTGACATATTCCGCTCCAAACCGTGAGCGGCGGCTTGCCATGTGTGCAATGCAACATATAATGGACCTCACAATGCTTGGCATTGTCGCCCTCCATGGGCGTTTCCTCCCTAGACTTGGGCCGTGCTTCGTGCACGGCCCTTTTTTTATTCCGCTGCGTAGGGAAGGCGTTCGGGCGCGGCGCCGGCCAGCGCGGCAATCACCCGGGACAGCCGCGCCTGCACCGACGCGAAGTCACGCAGCCGCCGGATCGTGCGCTCGTTCATGTAGAGCGACCGGTCGATCTCGATCTGGAGCGCGTGGAATCCCTTGTCCGGCCGCCCGTAGCATTGCGTGATGAAGCCGCCGGCGAAGGGCGCGTTGAGCGCGACATGGAAGCCTTCCGCCATGAACGCGGCGCGGGCGGCCTCCGTGACCCATGGCGCGCAGGCACTGCCGAACCGGTCCCCCAGGACGATATCGGGCCGCCTGCCACCGCTCGCGAGATGGCTTCGGAGGGCGTCGCGCGGCATCGAGTGGCAATCGTAGAGAACGGCGTAGCCATGGCGCGCCCGCGCCTCGGACAACAGTCGCCGAAGGGTCTCGTGATAGGGGCGATGATAGGTTGCGATACGGGCCTCCGCCTCGGCCCGGCTGATCCGGCCCGCGCGGATGACCCGCCCCTCCGCGACGACGCGGGGAATGACCCCGAGCCCGGCGGCAAGCCTCGGATTCAGGCCGGAACGCGCGCTGACGGCGACGACCGCCGGATCGAGCTCGGTTTCCGCGCGGTTGAGATCGACATAGGCCCGCGGAGCGACCGCCGCGATCAGCGGTGCGCCCATATCGGGAGCCGCTCCGAAAAGGTCATCGACGAAGGCGTCCTCCGACGACCGCAGGGTGAGGGGATCGAGCTGGCTTTCGCGCAGGAAACGATCGGAATACGCGTCGCCCGAATGGGGCGAACTGAAGACGGCCGGCCCGGCGTCCTTTCGAGGTCTGGTGAGCCTGAAAGCCGGCGTGTTCAACGGCCTTTCCTCCCCTTGTGAAAGAGGAATATACGGCGATCGCGATCGTTGTCGACTACGGAGCGCGCCGTTTGGCGCGGCGCGTGGGGTCCGCGCTGCGCGGATCCTCCGGCCAGGGATGCCGCGGATAGCGGCCGCGCATCTCCTTGCGCACGTCGAGATAGCTCGTCGCCCAGAACCCCGGCAGGTCCATCGTCGTCTGGACGGGGCGCTGGGCTGGAGAGAGGAGCACGATCCTCAGCGGCTTCCGCCCGTCGCCGATCACCGGATGGGTCACGAGGCCGAAGAGCTCCTGGAGGCGGACCCTGACGGTCGGTTCCTGCCCCGGTTCGTATTCGATCGGGACTCGGGTGCCCGTCGGCGCCGTGAAATGCGCGGGCGCGGCCGCATCGAGCCTGCGTTCGCCATCCCAGCCGAGGGCGGCCCGCAGCGCCGGCAACGGATCGAAGGTTGAAAGCTGTTCGGCCGTCCGCAGCCCCTCCATGAAAGGGGCCAGCAGGCGCTCGGCCCCGTCTTCGAGCGCCTCGTCGCGAAGGT
>JBMYPI010000308.1:0-2436 GCA_049600155.1 Rubricella sp. | reverse complement strand
CGAGGTCCGCGAGGAGAACATGGGCGATCCGATCTACGCCCAGATCGCCGAGAGCTACTTCGCCGCTCAGGCCGAGACCTCCGGCTGGTGGGAAATCGGCGATGGCGAATACATCCGCCAGCGCAACCGCGTGAACGCGGGCTGATCGCCGGCTGAAACCCGTCCCGCCCGGTGCCTTGTCTGCACCGGGCGGGATCGCTTATGAGCGCTCGAACCGAGTCTTGACGCGCCCCCGGGTGGGGCTTGCGTTCCGAGGGACACCGCATGATCGAATTCATTGCCTGGGTGCTGGAGAATATCGCGCTCGCGCCCTATCACCTGTTCATCGCGATAACCAATCCGGGGGCCTGGCTGAACTGGGCGAATCCCGAGGCGGTCATGCGGTTCATCTACTACGGCGCGTCCGTGGAATTCTTCTTCGTCGTCTTCACGACCTTCCTCGTGATCACCGCGCTCGGCATGGCCTGGAAGCGCGAGATCCTGTGGATGGGTGTGCGGATCCTCGAAGGCGTGGCCAACGGCCTCGGCCGGTTCGCCGCCTGGGCGGGTCTGCTGATGGTGCTGCAGCAGGTCATGATCATCTTCCTGCAACGGATCTTCCGCGTGGCGGAGATCCAGCTCGGCCCGCTCGGCGCCGCCTTCGCGCAGGATCTCAGCTGGTGGGCCGAGGGGCTCAAGCTGCACAACGCGATCGTCGTGTGCCTTTGCGTCTCCTACACCTTCGTGCAGGGCAGCCATGTGCGGGTCGATCTCGTCTATTCCGCCGTGAAGTTCCGCACCAAGAAGCTGATCGACATGTTCGGCTGCCTGTTCTTCATGATGCCGGCCGTCGTGATCACCTATCTCTACGCCTGGTTCTTCATGTGGCGCCACCTGATGACGCCGAGCGTGACCTCCACGAGCGATCTCGACCGCATGATCATGCAGTCGCGCATCTTCCGCTGGAACGTGGAGACGATCGGGTTCAGCCCCAACGGCTTCAACGCGTATTTCCTCTTCAAGGTGCTGATCGTCGCGTTCTGCGTTCTGGTCTTCCTTCAGGCGGTCGCCTTCTTCTGGCGCTCCTACTGCGAGTGGCGCGAGGGCGAGGACAGCGCGAACAGGTATCTGGACAAGGACGTGATGGGCGACACCGCCGAGGATCTCGTCCACGAAGCCCATTCGGGTTCCACCTGACAACAAGATGAAGCGCGCGCCGTGGCGCCGCGAATAGGGAGCGAGGGACTATGCTCTTCGGTTTGGATGGGGTCGAGGTCGGGCTGATCATCGTCTTCCTCACGCTTTTTGCCGGTATCATGACGGGCTTCCCCGTCGCCTTCGCCATCGGTGGCGCCGGTGTGATTTCCTTCGCGATCATCGCGTTGCTCGATGGAGCGGGGCTGCTGATCCACGAAGCGATCGATACCAGCTCGGCCGAGTACGCCGCGCTTCTCGCCGAAGGCGTCGTCAGGGAATCGATATCCGTATTCCGATACCCCGAACTTCCACGCATCCAGGAGCCGCTTTTCCCGGGCGGGTGGGAACAGGCGATGGAGCGGAACGTCTCCTTCATCGTCAACCGCATGAACGAACGCGTCATCGCGGGCCAGTCGATCGAAACGCTGCTGGCGGTTCTGATGTTCGTGATGATGGGCATCACGCTCGAGCGCTCGCAGATCGCGGAAGACCTGCTGACGACGATGGCCCGGGTCTTCGGCCCGCTTCCGGGCGGCCTCGCCGTCTCGATCGTGATCGTGGGCGCGTTCCTTGCGGCCTCCACGGGGATCGTCGGCGCAACCGTCGTGACGATGGGGCTGCTCGCGCTTCCGACCATGCTGCGAAACAACTACGCGCCGGGTCTCGCGACCGGCGTGATCGCGGCCTCGGGCACGCTCGGGCAGATCATTCCGCCATCGATCGTGATCGTTCTTCTCGGCACGCTCGTGGGCGACCTCTACGCGACCGGGCAGGAGACGCGGGCACAGCTCGCCGGCTGTAGCGATGCGCTGACCTATCTCGGGGAACCGGCGGTTCTTTCGGTCGGCACGCTGTTCCAGGCGGCGCTTCTGCCCGGCCTGTTCCTGGCCTTCCTCTACGGCGCCTATGCGTTCGGCTTCGCGCTTCTGCGGCCCTCGCAGGCGCCCGCGGTCGACCTCGGCGGATCCTCTGCCGGTGTCGCGTCCACGCGCGACAGCAAGCTCACCTGGTATCTCGGCGTCCCCGCCGCGATCCTGATCGGTATCGGCGTTGCCGGGTCGGCGGGTCTCATCGGCACGCAGAACCCGACCGTGGCGGCCTTCACGGAAGGATCGCAGGGCGCCAGCCTGCGGACGAACGTCCCGCCCCAGTGCCAGGAGGCGATGATCGAGCTTCATGGTCAGGAGGCCTGGGATCAGGCCGTCGCCGAGCGCGCGGCGGGCGCCGACTCCGCGGATGCCGGCCGCCAGCTTTCCGACG
>JBMYPI010000307.1:0-2440 GCA_049600155.1 Rubricella sp. | reverse complement strand
ACGTGGACGGCGCGGTCGCCGACAACGTGCCCGCCCTGCTCGTCGACTGGCTCGGGGCGGACCTGGTGGTGGCCACCAACCCGCTGCCGCCTCCCGAGAACCTTAGGGTGAAGACGCCGCGGGGGCTGGAGATCTGGCGGATCTGCGTCACCACCGCCGCCCAGAGAAGCTGGAACCTGAACACCTTGATCGAACAGCAGGTCGATCCCGCGCAGCCGCCCACGAGCCCGATCATGAACATCAGCGTGACCGGAAACGTGCCCCAAAGCCCGTAATCCGCGCTGGCATAGCCGGTGCCCGTCAGGATCGAGGTGCCGTTGAAGAGCGCCTTGCGGAACGCCTCTTCCCCGCCCCATCCCCGTTGCAGGATCAGCCAGGCCGTCAGCGTGAGAACCACCGCGAGAACGATTCCGAAGAAGGTCCGCACCTGGCTGTCGTGGACCAGCGGGCGCGCCGTTCCGGCGACGAGCTGCACATAGCGCACGAAGGGCAGGCTCGCGATCAGCATGAAACAGACCGCGACGTATTCCGTGGCCGGGCCGAACACCCCGAAGGACGCGTCGTGGCTCGAGAATCCGCCCGTCGCGATCGTGGTCATCGCGTGCACGACAGCATCGAGATAGGGCATCCCCGCCCAGGAATAGGCGAGGAAGCAGGCTCCCGTCAGGCCGACATAGATGGCCGAGATGCTCTTGGCGATCTCGGCGGCGCGGGGGAGGATCTTGCCGAACGTGTCGAAACCCTCGGAACGGAAGACCTGCATGCCGCCGACCCGCAGCGTGGGCAGGAACACCATCGCGACGACGATGATCCCGATCCCGCCGAACCACTGCAGCATGCCGCGCCACAGGTTCGTGCCCCAGGAAAGGTCATCAAGACCCGTGAAGACGGTCGATCCCGTCGTCGTCAGGCCCGACATCGCCTCGAAGAAGGCGTCGGTCGCGCTCGCCTCGAGTTCCCCGATGACGAAGGGCACCGCCCCGAAAAACGGCAGCGCGAGCCAGACCGACGTGGTCAGGATGAAGGTCTGGCGCAGGTCCAGCGATCCCGTCCGGGAGGACGCGCAGGTGAGCGTCAGGACGGCGCCGGCCAGGACCGTGAAGAAGGCCGAGGCGGCGAATGTCCGCCAGTCGCCGCGCGGATCGAGGATATCGGCGAGCATCGGGATCAGCATCGCCGCCCCGAGCGTCATGACCATCAGGCCGATCACATAGCCGATTGGGCGCAGCGCGATCATGGGCCGAGGCTTCGCCGCGGCGGGCGCGGCTGTCAAGCGCCCGCGAGAAGGATGAAGAGACCGAAAGCGCCGAGGATCACGCCGGAAGCCAGGTCGATCCAGCGCGTCACGTCCCGCGTCAGCCGCTTGCGCGCAAGAAGCGTGACCTGCACCAGCACGATCCACCACAGCGCCGAACCCGCGACCACGCCGAGCACCAGCCAATAGGGCGCCGACGGGCTCGACTGCACCACCGCCCCGAGCGAGGCGATGAGCGCCACGAAGGTCAGGATCGTGGCCGGGTTCGTCAGGGTCAGAAGGAAGGTCTGGCCGAACGCGGTGAGAAGGCCCGAGACGGAAGGCGCCTCCGGTGCTACCGCCTCCGGCGCGAAGAAGCCCCGCAGGGAGGACACCCCGAGCGCCATCAGGATCAGCGCGCCGACGAGGCGCATCGTCTCCCCGTAGCTCTCCAGCAAACCGCTCAGCGCGAAACCGGAGGCGACCACCACGCCATAGACGCCATCCGCCGCCGCCGCGCCGAACCCCGTCGCGAGCCCCGCCGCGCGGCCCTGCGCGAGGGTCCGCCGGATCGTCAGCACCCCGATCGGGCCGACGGGCATGGCGACCGCGAGGCCGAAGCCGACGCCGCTGAGAAAAACCACCCGTTCAGACCCCGGTTTCAGACACGGGAGAGCGCCGCAAGCAGATCCGCCTCCAGATCGCGCGCATCCTCCAGCCCGATGGAAAGCCGCACCGTGCCGGGATGAATGCCGAGCGCGAGGCGCGCCTCCTCGCTCAACCGCTGGTGCGTCGTCGTCCTTGGGTGGGTCGCGATGGATTTCGCGTCGCCGAGGTTGTTGGAGATCAGGAAGACGTTCAGCGCGTCGAGGAACCGGAAAGCGCCCTCCTGCCCGCCGGCCACGTCGATGGTGACGATCGTGCCGCCACCCTCCATCTGGCGACGGGCCACGCCGTGCTGCGGATGATCGGGGCGCGCCGGGAAGAGGACCCTCTCGACCTTGCCGTGATGTGCGAGCGCATCGGCGAGCCGGGCTGCGCTTTCCGCCTGGGCGCGCACGCGCAGGTCCATCGTCTGCAACCCGTTGAGCAGCACCCAGGCGTTGAACGGGCTCATCGCGCCGCCGGTGTGCTTCATGTAAGGTTCAACGGTCTTGCGGATGATCTCGCGGGGCCCAAGAATGACACCGCCAAGGCAGCGTCCCT
>JBMYPI010000306.1:0-2440 GCA_049600155.1 Rubricella sp. | reverse complement strand
CTTCGCCGGGCTTTCGTTCCTCTCCCACATGCTCCTGCGCAAGTGGCACGAAAGCGCGATCAAGCGGGAGTCGTGATGGGTTTCCTCTCGATCCCGAACAACGGCGCCTACCGTATCGAGAACGCCCGCGCGCCGGCCTGCCTGACCGGGGCGGATGGTGATCTCGTTGCCATCGCCCTCACGGTGCGGGACGGCAGGATCGCCGAAGGCCCTGCCGATACCGTCATCGACGCGCGGGGTGGCATCTGCCTTCCCGCCTTCGCCGACATGCATGTCCATCTCGACAAGGGGCATATCTGGCCGCGCAGCCCAAATCCCGATGGCACATTCATGGGGGCGCTGCAAACCGTGGCGGAGGATCGTGCGGCGTGCTGGAGCGCGGAGGATGTCCGTGCGCGGATGGAATTCGGGCTCAAATGCGCCTTCGCCCACGGCACGCGGGCGATCCGCACCCATCTCGACTCGATCCCCCCGCAGGACGAGATCAGCTTCCCGGTCTTTCGCGAGTTGCGGGAGGAGTGGCGCGGGCGGCTCGACATGCAGGCGGTCTGCCTCGTCGGTGTCGATCGGGTCGAGCCCGACGGCTCCGGACCCTTCAACGCGACAGCGGATATCGTGGCCGCCTCGGGCGGCGTGCTCGGCTGCGTGACCTATCCGATGGAGGATCTGGCGGACCGGCTGCGGGCTTTCTTCGCGATGGCGCAGGCGCGGGGGCTCGCCGCCGACTTCCACGTCGACGAGACGGGCGATCCATCCGTCGCGACGCTGCGCACCATCGCCGAGGTCGTGCTGGAAACCGGGTTCGACGCCCCCGTGACCGTCGGGCATTGCTGCTCCCTCGCCGTGCAGGACGAAAGCGAGGCGGACCGCACGCTCGATCTCGTTGCGCAGGCGGGGCTGAACGTTGTCAGCCTGCCGATGTGCAACCTCTATCTCCAGGACCGCACCGCCCACCGCACGCCGCGCTGGCGTGGGGTGACGCTGGTGCACGAGATGAAGGCGCGGGGCATCCCGGTTTCGTTCGCGTCCGACAACACCCGCGATCCGTTCTACGCCTATGGCGATCTCGACATGCTGGAGGTGATGCGCCAGGCGACGCGGATCGCGCATCTCGACCATGCGGGAACGGACTGGCCGCTGGCCTTCACCGCCACGCCCGCCGCGGCGTGCGGCTTCACCGCGCCGAGCCTCGCACCGGGCGCGCCGGCGGATTTCGTCCTCTTCCGGGGGCGCGAGTGGACAGAGCTTTTCGCCCGCCCCCAGATGGACCGCACCGTGGTGCGCGCAGGCCGGGCCATCGACACCGCGCTGCCGGAATACTCAGACCTCGACCACCTCATGGAGCGGACATGAAACCGAACGTCGCCGCCGCCAAGGCCGCCCTTTCCCATATCGAGCAGGACGAGAACGCCAACGCCATCCGCTCCAAGAGCCGGGATTTCTTCTGGTACTCTCCCGTGCTGAAGGAAAAGCTCGACCATGTCGTCGCCGATTTCGTGGTGAACCCGAAATCCGAGGCGGAAGTCATCGAGGTTCTGAAGGTCTGCTATGCCCATGACGTGCCGGTGACGGTGCGCGGTGCGGGCACGGGCAATTACGGGCAGGCCATGCCGCTTGCGGGCGGGTGCGTCATGCACATGCGCAACTTCAACAAGGTCAAGGAAATCCACCCCGGCCGGGTGATCGCCGAACCGGGCTGCATCATCCGCGATCTCGATGCAGAGACGAGGGCGCATTCGGGCCAGGAACTGCGGATGATGCCCTCGACTTTCGCCACAGCCACGATCGGCGGCTTCATCTCCGGCGGTTCGGGGGGGATCGGCTCCTGCACCTGGGGTGCGCTGCGCGATCACGGCAACATCATACGCCTGCGCGTGGTGACGATGGAGGAGGAGCCGCAGATCCTGGAGTTTCGCGGCGACGAGCTGCCCCGCGTCTCCCATGCCTATGGCACGAACGGGATCCTGACAGAGGTCGAGATGCCGCTCGCCCCCGCCTATGACTGGGTGGAGCTGTTCGTGGGCTTCGACGACTTCATGGAAAGCGCCCGTTTCGCGATGGGCGTTGCCGCGCAGGACGGCATCCTGATCAAGCTCGCCTCCCCTATCGAGGCGCCGATCCCCAAGGCCTATTTCCAGCGGGTCGCGCCCCATGTGGATGAGGGCACGAGCCTTGTCGCGATGCTGGTGGCGCCCCACTCGATGGACGGCTTCCATACCTACATGAAGACGGAGTTTCCCTCCGCCCGGATCATCTACGACTCGACCGACAACGATTGGGACCGGGGGCCGGGGCCGGTCGCGGAATACACCTGGAACCACACGACACTGCGGGCGCTCAAGGTGGACCCGAGCATCACCTACCTCCAGGTGCGCTATGGCTTCCCCGAGCATCTTAGCCTGGTGGAGAAGATGCGGGACGAATTCAGCCCCGAGGTGTT
>JBMYPI010000305.1:0-2442 GCA_049600155.1 Rubricella sp. | reverse complement strand
CATCACGCGATCTCCGGGAGGACCTGTTCGATCCGGTCGCGCAGGCGCTCATGCTGGCTGGGCAGCTTGAGGTTGTGGCCGAGTTCGTCCACCGCCTCGTCCACGGTGAAACCGGGTTCCTCCGTCGCGACCTCGAAGAGGATCCCGCCCGGCGTGCGGCTGTAGATCGCCCAGAAATAGTCCCGGTCGATCTGGTGCGTGACCATCAGGCCCGCCTCCTGCATCCGGTTGCGCACCTCGATCTGCGCCGCACGATCGGGCACCGAGAAAGCGACGTGGTGGACGACGCCGGACCCTTCCACGCCGCGCTCCATCTGGGCATCGACATGCAGATCGACGATGTCGGCGGCCTGTGCGTTCGGCGTGCGGTAGCGGATCACGTCGCCCTCACGGGCGAGTTCCTCGTAGCCGAACACGTCGGTCAGGATGCGGGCCGTGGAGTTGCCGTCGCGCAGGCCCATCGTCACGCCGCGGAACCCGCGCACGGCGACATCGGCGGTGATCCCATCGGCGGGCCAGGGCTCACGGGGGTCGCCTTCGACCTCGACCATGGCGAAGTGCAGTCCGTCGGGATCGGCCCAGAGGCTGCGCGCCTCACCGAAGAGGGTATCGTCGGCGATATGCGTTGCGCCGAAGCCCGGCAGGCGATCCGCCCAGAAACCGAGGCTGCCCTGCGGCACCGCCATCTGCGTGATCGTGACCTGGCCCGCGCCGATGCGGCCCTTGCGGATGCCCTCCCACGGAAAGAAGGTCATGATCGTGCCAGCATGGCCGACCTCGTTTCCGTAGTAGAGGTGATAGGTCCCGGGATCGTCGAAGTTGACGGTCTTCTTCACGAAACGCAGGCCCAGCGCATCGCGCCAGAAGGTGAGGTTGCGCTGCGCGAGACCGGCGATCGCGGTCACATGGTGCAGGCCGTTGACTGTGGCAGACATGGGCTTTCTCCCTTTGCCGAATGAGTGGTTCGGGGAGAGAGATGGCATGGATCACGAAGAAGACAAATCCCCGTGATCCAGACGAATTGTTGCGTATTTTGCGCCAGTCAGCCGACGAACGCTTTCTCCAGAACGAAACTGCCGGGGCGGTTCACGGAGCCTTCGGTGAAGCCCGCCTCCGCGAGGATTTCCTTTATCTCGAGGTTCAGCCCCATCGAGCCGCAGATCATCACCCGGTCATTGGCGGGATCGAGGGGCGCGACACCCAGATCGTCCACCGCCTGGCCCGAGCGCAACAGGTCGGTGATCCGGCCCATGGTCGCGCTCTCCTCCCGCGTCGTGGTGGGATAGTAGGCGAGCTTCGTCGCGGCATCCTCACCGCAGAGCGGATCGTCGGGCAGCGCCTCAACCAACTCGCGGCCATAGGTCAGTTCAGCCACCTCGCGGCAGGTATGTGTGAGGATGACCTGCTCGTAGCGCGCCCAGGTGTCGGGGTCGCGCAGGATAGATGCGAAGGGCGCGATCCCTGTGCCCGTGGCGAGAAGCCAGAGCCGCTTCGCCGGGGTCAGCGCATCGAGGATGAGCGTGCCGGTGGGCTTGGGGCGCACGATAACGGGATCGCCAGGCCGGATATGCTGGAGGCGCGAGGTCAGCGGCCCGTCTTCGACCTTGATCGAATAGAACTCCAGTTCCTCGTCCCAGGCGGGGCTCGCGACGGAATAGGCGCGCAGGATCGGGCGCTTCTCCCCCGGCAGTCCGATCATAACGAACTCGCCCGAGCGGAACCGCAGCGAGCGCGGCCGGGTCACGCGAAAGCTGAACAGCCTGTCGGTGTAGTGGCGCACGGCGGTGACGGTCTGTGCGTCGGGGATGGTTTGGATCGGGGTCTGGTCGGTCATCGGTGCATTCCGTTCCTGCAATGCCCCGAACCTGATCCGGGGCCTCTCATGGTTGCGGCGAGGCCCCGGATCGCGTCTGGGGCGCGCGCGCGGAGTTTGGGGTGGGGGGGGCAAGCGTCAGGCGGCGGTGCCGAGGCGCTCCTGATAGCTCTCTGCCCGGTCGAGCGGCCAGTGTTCGACAGGTTGGCGCGCGGCAAGGTCATCGCTGATCTCGACCTCGTCGAAGCCCACGCGGCGGGCATGGGGATACTGGTCGGCCAGCACATGCCCCTGCGCCCGCAAGCGTCCGCCATAGCCCAGCTGCCGCAGCCGCCGCGCGATGGAGAAGCCGCGCCCATCGGCGAAGCTCGGGAACGGAACGCGGATCGCGGGCGCCCGGCGGACGGCCTCGAACACCTCCACGGCATCGGCTGTGTTGGGCAGATCGATACCGCCTTCGCCGGACCACTCATCGAGCGGCGTGAAACGGGTATCGTCCTGCGCGAAGCCCTGATCGGTGACGATGACGCTCATGCCGCGTCCTCCTTGATGGGGCCGCGCACGACACGGCCGTCGATGAAATGGATGCCGCATTCGACCTTGTCGGACCCGCGCCAGCGGCCCGCGCG
>JBMYPI010000304.1:0-2463 GCA_049600155.1 Rubricella sp. | reverse complement strand
GAAACAGCATCAGAACGAGCCCGACTGCGAGACCGAGCGTCGCCCTGTTCTGTTGGCCGCTGCGATGGGTTTCGGGGATGATTTCGTGGCTGATAACGTAGAGCATTGCGCCCGCGGCAAAGGCCAGACCCCATGGAAGCAGCGGTTCCGACAGTGTGATGATGCCGGCCCCGAGCAAACCGCCAATCGGCTCGACCATGCCCGTCAGCGCCGCGATGCCCCAGGCGCGCAGCTTCGGATATCCCTCGCCCAGCAGCGACACCGCGACGGCCAATCCTTCGGGCGCATTCTGAAGCCCGATGCCGATGGCGAGCGGCAGACCGCCCTCCATACCTCCGGATCCGAAGCCGACCCCCACGGCAAGGCCTTCGGGGAAGTTGTGGATCGTGATCGCAATGATGAACAACCAGACCCGCCGCAAAGACGCCGCTTCGGGCCCTTCGCGTCCCGTCTTGAAGTGCTCGTGCGGCAGCTTTTCGTTCATCAGGGCGACAGCCCCCATGCCCAGAAGAATCGAAACGCATACGATGGCCGCAGGCATCGCGCCGTTTTCGAACATTGGCTCTGCCGCATCCAATGCCGGGATGATCAGCGAAAAGAACGAGGCTGACAGCATGACACCGGCAGCGAAGCCGAGCGACAGATCGCGTGTGGCCCGAGACGGGATGCGCCCGAACAGCACGGGAACTGCTCCGACTGCTGTGAGCGATCCGGCGGCGAGACTTCCGAGAAAGCCGAGCATTATCGGAGACAGATTTTCCATGGGCGGGCCAGATTATCCTTCGGCGTAGCTCGAAAAGACTTCCGTCGACCCGTCCTTGCGGATGAGGAAGACATCATAGGCCTCGCGGTCGTCTTCTGGCCCCATGCCGGGCGAGCCATAGGGCATCCCCGGAACGGCGAGGCCGACGGCGTCCGGGCGCTCCTCGAGAAGGCGGCGGATGTCAGCGGCCGGGACATGGCCTTCGATCACGTAGCCATCAATGAGCGCGGTGTGGCAGGAGACCATGCGCTGCGGCACGCCATTGTCGAGCTTGAAGCGAACCAGCGACCCATCGAACATGTCCTGGCCGGTCGGCACAAAACCGTTCTCTTCGAGGTGGTTCATCCACGAGAGGCAGCAGCCGCATCCGTTCGTCTTGCGGACGTCGATCGCCGTCGTCTCTGCGAGGGCCTGGGCCGCCGGGAAAAGGGCGAGCGTGATGGCAAGAGCTTGGGTCATGCGTTTCATGGGTCAGAGCCTTTCGGTTGTCGTTTCGGCAATCTCGCTGCCGAGGTTTTCATTCAGAAGCGTCCGCGCCTCGGCCAGACTCGAGAGCGCGGCGGTATCATCCGCATCGCTCTCGGCCGCTTCGGCGAGCCGGTCGTCAGAGAGCGGGTCAGTCGGGCGCCCATCCACGAGCACCTCATAGTGCAGGTTCGGACCTGTCGCCGTGCCAGTCGCGCCGACGCGGCCGATCACGTCTCCCGCCGCAACGCGTTGGCCTTGTGCCAGGTCTTCCGGCACGGCGCTCAAATGCGCGTAGCGCGTCATGGTGTCGGAGCCGTGCGAGATTTCGACCACTCGTCCATAGCCGCCCCGCCAGCCGATGAAACTGACCCGCCCCGGTGCCGTCGCTTGAACCGGTGTCCCACGTGCCGCTGCGAAATCGACGCCGGTGTGCATCCGGACGTTGCCAAAGACCGGATGCGTGCGGCGGCCGAACACCGAGCT
The DNA here is from genome assembly GCA_049600155.1 of Rubricella sp. Classification (GTDB taxonomy): domain Bacteria; phylum Pseudomonadota; class Alphaproteobacteria; order Rhodobacterales; family Rhodobacteraceae; genus Rubricella. The sequence goes on along the minus strand of JBMYPI010000304.1, from coordinate 749 downwards.
GAGGCGCGCGCCCTCGACCGGCTGTGCGAAGACGCGCAGCACGTCACCATCGACGTAGATCGTCGCCTGACCGCTGCCGTCGTCCGGCCATACGATCTCGTAAAGCGAACCGCCGATCTCCAATGCGGCGAAGGAAAGATCAGGTTGTCCGATCCTGTCCTCGCCCACACGCGCCTCGCGCCAGAGAAGCCTTAGTGTCTCGCCACCGGCCATCTCGCGGCGGAAATCCACAGTCCCACTCAGCATCTGCGCAAGGTCCACAGAAAAACGGGCGGGTATGCCAGCTTCGTCGAGTGCCGCGAAGATCGAGCTGTCGATCACCGCTTCGCCGGCAAGGGTTACGATCTCCGGATCCGGAGCCACGACTTGTGTGGACAAATGCTCGCCGAAAACCACCTCGATCCGAACTCCGTCCTCGACGGCGAGTGAGACGGTGCGGGGGCTGCCGTCCACGGTCGAAGCGACAGTGACCGAGTGCCCCGGCCGCAGCCGTCGTAGATCGTATTCCGCGCCAAGCGCGAGGGCAACTTCGGCTCTGTCAGGTGCCGCAAGACCAGCTTCGGACAGCAAGAAATCGAGCGTCTCGCCAGGTGCAATGTCGCGCGACCACGTCGACAGGGGTGGCTCGATCGCCTGCACCGGCCTGTCGGCAAACGCGACCTGCAGAAGGGGCAGCGGGCTGAGGTCGAGTGCATCGTCTGCCCATGCCGCCGCGGGCAGCGTCACGGGGATGTCAACGTTCTGGGGGG
>JBMYPI010000303.1:0-2489 GCA_049600155.1 Rubricella sp. | reverse complement strand
CAAACGACGCATTGCGGAGCGACGGCGCTGGTGCCGATTTCCTCGCTGTCGGGGATCGTGACGGTTTCGGACGTCCAGTCCCGGAACGGCTGGGTGCCGGTCGCCTTGACCTGGGTGCGCGAGGGCGTCGTCAGCCGGTAGGTTCCGCCGGAGGGAACCGCGACGAGCGTGTCGCCCGCGCCGAGCGCGCCGGAGAACACGGTGCCGGTGCCGACGCGCTCCAGCGTCACCGAACCGGGGCTGGAAAGGCGGACCCGCATGATATGCGCGCCGTCCGTGTCGGCGATGCCCATGCTCGTGAGCGCGTCGGATCCGTGCACGCTCCCATCGGCCACGCCGCGTGCGAACACCTCGACGATCTCCGTGGTTCGCACGGACCCGCCGGTCGGCGAGAACGGGATGTCGCAATGCCCGGCGGCCATCAGTTGTTCCGCCGCGCCGGCCGGCAGATCGACGAACTGCATTGCGTGGCAGCCATGCCCGTGCGCCTCGCGCGCCAGGGGCCGACAGGATTCAGCGACGGCCACGGTCGTCGTCGCAACAAGCATACAACTCGCAATGATGAAACGCTTCATTTTCACCCCACTATTTGCCGGAACGCCCGGCATCACCCCAAACGCAAGCCAACCCGGTGAAAACAACCGAAGGTTGCGCCACCTCAAGGCGAATACGACCGGTATTCGCTCTCATGTTCTGGTCTGGCTCGGGGTGGATATACAGTTGAGCCAAAAATTACGCAAATTTTATTGAAACAGTTGGTAAACGCCGGGTGTGCCGGCGGGCAACATCGCCAAGGCGCCAACCGTTGGTCAGAAGGATTTTCCGCGCGCGGTGACCGGCCAGAGATGCTCCACGATCCCGCCCCGCACGCAGACATACCAGTCATGCAGGTTGCAGGTCGGGTCGCAGTGGCCGGGAACAAGGCGGAGCCGGTCGCTCACCCGCAACACGCCATCGGGATCGGCGACCATGCCGTGTTCGTCCGCGCAGCCTTCGTAGCGGATATCCGCCCGCCCGTGGACCACGGGAAGCCCGCTTTCCAGTGTCAGGGATTTCAGCCCCGCATCGACGATCGCCCTGTCGGGTTTGACATGCGACATGACCGAGGTGAGCACGAACAGCGCGTTCTCCCATGTTCCAGCGTCGAGGCGGAGACCCGTCTCGTCCAGAACCCCGCCGTAATCGGCGTCCATGAACGCATAGGATCCCGCCTGAAGTTCGTTGTAGAGACCCGACATGCCTTCGAGCCGGTAGGAACCGGTTCCGCCACCACCGATGATCGCGCAATCGAGCCCGGTTCGCGCGAGCGCCTCGACCGCGTCCCGCACCAGTGCCGCCATCGGTGCGAAGACGGCTTCCCGATCGGCATGGCTGCGCAGGTGCTGCATGCCGCCGTGATAAGCCTGCAGCCCGGAGAACCGCAGCCCCGGCCCGTCCGCGATCGCGCGGGCAAGGGCGACGATCGCGGGGACAGTGGCGACGCCGCAGCGGCCCGCGCCGCCGTCGATCTCGACCAGGCATTCGATCTCGGTCCCGTGGTGGGCGGCGGCGGCGGACAGTTCGGCGACATTGGCGAGGTCGTCCACGCAGACGATCGTCCGCGCCCCGAGGTGCGGCAGCCGGGCGAGCCGGTCGATCTTGAGCGGGTCGCGTATCTGATTGGTGATCAGGATGTCGTCGATACCGGCGCGGGCGAAGGCTTCGGCTTCGGAAAGCTTCTGGCAGCAGATGCCGCAGGCACCGCCCATCGCGATCTGGAGCCGCGCGACATCGACCGATTTGTGCATCTTGCCATGCGGTCGGAGGCGAACCCCGTGCGACCGCGCCCAGTCGCCCATCCTGCGGATGTTGCGCTCCAGCGCGTCGAGATCGAGCAGGAGGGCCGGCGTCTGCACCTCCGCCTCGGCCATGCCGGGAAGGGCAGGGATGTCATAGCCGACCTCCAGCCCCTCGAAACCGGCGATGTCGCGGGGCTCAGCCAAGCGTATCGGCCGTCTCGCGCGCCAGCGCCTCGATGCCTGCCCAGTCGCCCGCGCGGACCATCTCCGGCGGGCAGACCCAGCTTCCGCCAACCGTCACGACATTTGGCAGCGCGAGATACTCCTTCGCGTTGGCGAGGCTCACGCCGCCCGTCGGGCAGAACCGGATATGGGGCAGGGGGGAGGCAAGCGATTTCAGCATCGCCTGGCCGCCCGCCGCGCCCGCCGGAAACAGCTTGAGCACCTCGAAGCCGCGATCGGCGAGCACCATGGCCTCGGTCGGCGTGGCGCAACCGGGCAGGAGGGGAAAGCCTGCCTCCTCCACCGCGTCCATCAGCGCTGACGGCGAGCCGGGGGAGACGCCGAACGCGGCGCCCGCGTCGATGCAGGCACCGACATCCTCGGGGCGTTTGAGCGTTCCGGCGCCGACGATCGCACCTTCCACCTCGGCCTTGATCGCGCGGATGCCGTCAAGCGCGGCGTCACTGCGCAGGGTCACTTCCAGAACGG
>JBMYPI010000302.1:0-2492 GCA_049600155.1 Rubricella sp. | reverse complement strand
AGGCGGTCAAGGCCCTCGGTGGCGCCGATGTCGTCTGGGATCCGGTCGGTGGGGATCAGTTCAGCGCCGCCCTTCGCGCGACGAAACCGGGCGGGCGCATCCTGCCGCTGGGGTTCGCCAGCGGCGAGGTTCCGCAGATCCCCGCCAACATCATCCTGGTGAAGAATATCGACGTGATCGGCTTCTACTGGGGCGGCTACATGAAGTTCTCGCCGGACAGGCTCGTCGCCTCGCTCAAGGAGCTGTTCGGCTGGTATGCCGACGGCCGGATCAAGCCGCATGTGAGCCATGTCGTTCCGCTGGAGGAGGCCGAACGGGCGCTCGATCTGCTGCGAACCCGGCAGGCGACAGGAAAGGTCGTCGTCACGACCTGACCTATTCGGCCGCGAGGCTTGCGACGGACCCGCCGGCATAGGCCGCGCGCACGTGATCGGCGAGGCGGCTCGCCAGAACCTCGTTCGCTCCGGGCGCCACATACATGTTGATCGACATCTCCGGCAGGGGCGGAAGCGCCCCGCCGTGGCGGATCGGCTCCATGTAGCCGACACTCGTCCCCTCGATGCCGGCATGGACGGCGAGATCGGCGCTGACGGAGGCCTCCACGGTGCGGGTCGAGTCGCTCTCCACCCCCATCTCCCACGGGATATCGGCATCGTCGAGCGCCGCCTGGACGGCCGCGCGGAAGATGCAGTTGTATTCGAAGGCGAGGCGGAGCGGCCTTTGCCGCCAGGCCGCCCCGTTCGGCGCGCCGAGCCAGACGAGCGGCTTGGTCACGAGGGTCTCGCCACCCGCGTCGAGTTCCTTCTCCGTCGTCAGGATCAGGTCGACCTCGCCACGCGCCATCTGGCGCTTCAGGCCCCTTGTATAGCTGGAGATGAGCTGGACCTTCACGCGCGGATACTCCGCCGCGAAGCGCTGGAGCACGCCGGGGATATGGGGATAGACGATATCGTGGGGGACGCCGAAGACGATCTCTCCCTCGAAGGCCTGATCGGTCATCCGTGCCCAGACCTCGTCATTGAGGGCGAGCATCCGCCGACCGTAGCCCAGAAGCTGCTCCCCCTGCCCCGTCAGGCTCACGCCCCGCCCCGTGCGATCGAAGAGCGGCTGGCCGAGGGCTTCTTCCAGGCGCTTGATCTGCATGGAGACCGCGCTCTGGGTCAGGTGCAACTGTCCCGCCGCGCGGGTGACGCCGCCACATTCGGCGACCGCGACGAAGGAGCGGAGGGCGGTCAGGTCGAGGTTCCGGGGCATATCACGTTCCGTTATTCACCATATCAGAATCATTCGTTTCACTAATGTGCCCCCATACCCCATATGGATCAAGCACAACGATGCTTTGAACCGATTCAATCATGTTTGGAGATGGAGAATGACCATGGCACACGCCATCGCAATGCCCCGCAGCGCCCGCCGGACGGTCCGGCGCGAGACGCTTCTCGACATCCTGTTCCGGCGCCATGCCGAATGGGTGTCCCGCCGCCACCTCGCCACGCTCGATACCCGTGCCCTGCGCGATATCGGCCTGACCGAGGGCGAGGCCCTGCGGATCGCGCGCCGCGCATGATCGCCGGTGAAACAGGGTGACGGCGGACGAAGCCAGCGTCCGCCGCACCAGGTCGGCTCAGGCCGTCCAGCTATCGGCGTCCATCGCCGCGAGGGGCACGTCGACGATCGGCGTGTAGATCGGACCCTCCTCCCGCAGGTGCGAGCGATAGAGCACCAGCCGCTCCCCCCAGCCTTCCAGATCCTCGAAATCGCCCTGCCCCGCGATCCAGCGCGCCTGATCCTCGGTCAAGGGGTGCTCCGCCCGCCGCGCGACCGTCACATGGGGCGTGAAGCGCCGCCGCTCGAAGGGGAGGCCGAGCCCCTCCAGCATCCGCTCCACCCGCGCCTGCAAGCGCATGAGTTCAGGTGTCTCGGCAAGCCGGATATGGATCGAACGGACCCGATCCCCTTTCCCGAACGTCCCGATGCCCGACGGCGTCAGCGGGACAGCCCAGTCTTCGAGGGCGGCCATCTCCTCCGCCAACGGCGCGACCGCGCGCTCCGGTATCTCTCCCAGAAAGGCGAGCGTGACATGAAGCCGCTCCTCCGGCACGGGCCGGATGCCGGGGCCGGGAATGGCCGCGCCGAGCGAGAGCGCGAGATCGGCCAGGTCATCCTCCACGGGCAGGCCGATGAAAGCACGCATCACTCCACCCGGTCGATGAGCTGTTGGACCCGGGGGCCGAGATCCTCGACGATCAGGCCGACGCCGCGCGCGTTGGGGTGAATCCCGTCGGGCTGCATCAGCGCCTGAACGGCGCGGGCACGGTCCGTCGCGGCCTCCGCCTCCAGCGCCGCGAGGAAGTTCTCCACGTGGATCGCGTCGTATTCCGCCGCCAGATCGGGATACATGGCGTTGAACGCCTCCCGGAACTCCGGCCCGTAATTGCCCGGCGCGGGCAATCCGATCAGCATCACGGGCAGGCCCCGCTCTACGGCGATGG
>JBMYPI010000301.1:0-2522 GCA_049600155.1 Rubricella sp. | reverse complement strand
TTCAAGGACGTAGAATTCGTCTTCGGAAACGCGGACGAGATCGACGCCGATGATGTGGCTGAACACGCCCCCGGGCACACTCACGCCTTCCATGATGCCCTCATAGGCCTCGTTTCCGGCGATCATCGATTCCGGCAGGATACCGGCCTTCACGATCTCGCGTGCGCCGTAAATGTCGCGCAGGAAGGCGTTGAGCGCGTTGGCGCGCTGGATCGAACCCGTTTCGATCCTGTCCCACTCGCGGGCGGAAAAGACGCGCGGCACCATATCGAAGGGAATGAGGCGCTCGGGGTCGCCGCCTTCGCCGTAGACCGCGAAGGTGATGCCGACCCGGCGGAAGAGCGCTTCCGCCTCGGCCCGCTTGGCGGTGAGAACATCGGCGCCCTGCGCGGCGATCCAGTCCGCGATCAGACGGTATTCGGGACGGATCTCGTCGCCACGATACATCTCGTTGAAAAAGCTCACACTGCCTCCGTGACTCCAAGACGCTGGACGCGCCATGTGCAATTCGTGCAAATCTGGGCGAAACCTGCAAGCGGCTTACGCGTTGCCGCAAAGGTGCTCATTGAACAGGCAAATCCCCGTATGACCATCACCGTCGCGCTTACGCACCGCACGTCCTACACCTACGACAGGCCGATCACCCTCAGCCCGCATGTGGTCCGGTTGCGGCCCGCGCCCCACACCAGAACGCCGATCAAGAGCTATTCGTTCCGGGTCGAACCGGCCGAACACTTCCTCAACTGGCAGCAGGATGCCTTTGCCAACTGGCAGGCGAGGCTCGTGTTTCCCGAGCGGGCGAAGAAGTTCGAGGTCACCGTCGATGTCGTGGCGGATATGGTCGCCATCAATCCCTTCGACTTCTTCCTGGACGACACCGCGCAGGAGGTGCCGTTCGAATACGACAAGCAGACCAAGCACGACCTCGCCCCCTATCTGGTGAAGCACAGGGGCGATCCGGCCTTCGACGACTACGTCAGGCGCGCACCGAAGCCTGACGGCACGACGATCGACTGGCTGGTGGCGATCAACCAGTATGTCCAGGGCACGATCGACTACACCGTGCGCATGGAGCCGGGCGTTCAGACGCCGGAGGAGACGATCACGAAGGCACTGGGGTCGTGCCGGGATTCGGGCTGGCTCCTCGTCGCGATGCTGCGCCATTTCGGCTACGCCGCGCGCTTCGTGTCGGGCTACCTCATCCAGCTCACCGCCGATCTCAAGGCGGTGGACGGACCTTCCGGCCCGGCCGAGGATTTCACCGATCTGCACGCCTGGGCGGAGGTCTACCTGCCTGGCGCGGGCTGGGTCGGGCTCGATCCCACCTCCGGCCTCTTCGCGGGCGAGGGCCACATCCCGCTGGCCTGCACGCCGGAACCCTCTTCCGCCGCGCCGATCACGGGCGCGCACGAGAAATCGGAGGTCGCGTTCGAATTCGCCATGTCGGTGGAGCGCATCGCCGAGCCGCCGCGCCACACCCGGCCCCTTACGCCCGCCCAATGGGCAGAGATCGACCGGGCGGGCCAGGCCATCGAGAAGAAGCTCAAGGCCCGCGACGTGCGGCTGACCATGGGCGGCGAGCCGACCTTCGTCGCCGAATACGACCGCGATGCGCCGGAATGGACGACCGCCGCCGTCGGCCCCACCAAGCGCGCCTATGCCGACAAGCTGATCCGCCGCCTGCGCGACCGGTTCGCCCCGGGCGGCGTGCTGCATTACGGTCAGGGCAAGTGGTATCCGGGCGAGCAGCTTCCCCGCTGGGCGTTCTCGCTCTGGTGGCGCGGGGACGGGCTGCCGATGTGGCAGAACCCCGATCTGATCGCCAGGGAAGGCACGGGCAAGGCCACCCACAAGGATGCCGGGCGTTTCATGAAAGTGCTGTGTGGGCGGCTGGGGCTGGAGGACGACTATGCCCATCCCGTGCACGAGGATCCCGCACGCTTCATGGGCCGGGAATACGAGTTGCCGATCAACGTGGACCCGTCCGATTCCAAGCTCGACGATCCGCAGGAACGCGCCCGCCTCGCCCGCGTCTTCGATCGGGGTCTGACCGATCCGGTCGGCTACGTGGTGCCGCTCCAGCTTGCCCAGGCGCGGGCGCATGGAGACAGACGCTTCCGCTGGGCGTCGGAGAAATGGACGACGCGGCGCGCACGCATCTTCCTCATCCCGGGCGACAGCCCGGCTGGGTTCCGCCTTCCGCTCGGCTCGCTGCAATGGTTGCCGAAGGAGGACACGCCGAACCTCTTCCTTCGCGATCCGATGAGCCGCACGGCCCCACTGCCCCAGCCCCGCGCGCGGCGGGCGGAAATCGTCGCGGACGATCGCCCGACGCGCGATATCGATCCCGAGGATTGGCGGGAGAGCGGTGCGCCATTCGCGATTCCCGGCGGCCCTGTGCGCACGGCATTGGCCATCGAGCCGCGCAATGGCACCCTTTGCGTCTTCCTTCCGCCCGTGGGCAGTTCGGAGGAATATCTCGATCTGATCGAGGCGCTGGAGGAAACCGCCGAAGAGACGGG
>JBMYPI010000300.1:0-2561 GCA_049600155.1 Rubricella sp. | reverse complement strand
CGCCCCGGGCTTGATCCGGGGCCCGGTTGATGCTGCTTCAGGCCCCGGCTCGGGGGCCGGGGCGCCTTTGGCCTTCGCTGCACCGGACCTGATCCGGGAGCCTGCCCCGGACCTGATCCGGGGCCTCTCCCCCTCCCCCGCGATCCCGCCGCCCTGCGCCACCATGTCCGACCAGCCACCGGCGAAGGTCACCGCCTCGCCGTCCCCGCGCATCAGCACGGTCGTCGTCGCCGTGCGGTCGAGGAAATCGCGGTCATGGCTGACGAGGATGACCGTGCCGTCATAGTCGGAGACGAGTTCCTGCAGGAGGTCCAGCGTCTCGACATCGAGATCGTTCGTCGGCTCGTCGAGCACCAGGAGGTTGCTCTCCCGTGCCATGAGCCGGGCGAGCAGGAGCCGCGCCTTCTCCCCGCCCGAGAGCGCGCCGACGGGCCCGCGGGCCTGGCGTTCGTCGAACAGGAAATCCTTGAGATAGCCGACGACATGGCGCGGCGTGCCCCGCACCAGCACCTGGTCGTTCCGGCCCGACACGCCCAGATCGGCATCGCCCGTCAGCGTCTCCCAGAGGCTCTTTTGCGGGTCGAGCGCGGCGCGGGTCTGGTCGAACACCACGGGCATGAGGTTGGTGCCGAGGCGGATCGTGCCGCCATCGGCCTCCTCCCTGCCCAGGAGCATGTTGAGTAGCGTCGTCTTGCCCGCGCCGTTCGGCCCGACAAGCGCGAGCCGTTCGCCCCGTGTGACGCGGATCGAGAAATCCCGCAGGATCACCCGCTCCCCGAAGCGTTTGGAGACGTTCTCCAGTTCGGCCACCAGCCGCCCCGATTTCGGCCCGCCCTCGAATTCCATCGCCGCAGCACCCTGCCGACGGACCTGCGCGGCGCGTTCGGCACGCAGATCCCCCAGCCGCCGCACCCGGCCCTGGTTGCGCTTGCGCCGGGCGGAGATGCCCTCCACGGCCCAGCGGGCCTCCTCCTTGATCAGGCGGTCGAGCTTGTGGCGCTGGAGGTCCTCCTCCGCCCAGACCTGCTCGCGCCAGTCCTCGAACGCCTCGAACCCCTTGTCGAGCCGCCGCACCGCCCCACGATCGATCCAGAGGATGGACCGGGCGAGCGCGCGGAGGAACGCGCGGTCGTGGGAGATCAGGACGAAGGCGGCCTTGGTGGCCTTCAGATGCGCCTCCAGCCATCCGATCGCCTCGATATCGAGGTGGTTGGTCGGCTCGTCGAGCAGCATCAGATCCGGTTCGGAGGCGAGCAGCCGGGCGAGCGCCGCGCGGCGACGCTCGCCGCCCGAGGCGGTGTCCGGATCGGCCTCCCCGCGCAGCTTCAACCCCTCCATCACCGCCTCGATCCGCCATTCCTGCCCCGGTTCGAGATCCTGCGCGGCCCAGTCGCCGAGCGTCGCGAAACCGCTGAAATCGGGATCCTGCTCCATGTAGGAAACGGTGTTGCCGGGGCGGATGAACGTCTCGCCCCCGTCCGGATCGACGAGCCCCGCCATCACCTTCATGAGCGTCGATTTGCCCGAGCCGTTGCGGCCCACAAGGCAATGCCGCTCCCCGGGATGGATCGAGAGCGAGAGCCCGGCGAAAAGCGGCTTTCCGCCGAAGCCGAGCGCGATATCGGAGAGGGTGAGAAGAGGGGGTTGTGCCATGGCGCCCATGTCACGCTGTGCGGGCCTCGCGTCAAGGGCTTGCGCGTGGGCGCGGTCGGGGTATCGTCGCGCGCCATGACCCATATCGCCCCTGCCCTCGCCGCCACCTTCCCCCCGCCCGTGATGGAGGCGCGCCGCTGGCTTGCGGAAACAACGTTGCCGGAGGGGCTGCCGCTGCTCAACCTGAGCCAGGCCGCGCCCGTCGCTCCGCCGCCCGAGCCGCTGCGGGCGGAGATGGGGCGCATCGTGGCAGAGGACGCGGGCGCGCATCTTTACGGGCCGGTGCTCGGCCTTCCGGAGTTGCGCGAACAGGTGGCCGCCGACTGGTCCCGCGTCTACGGCGGTGCGATCGACACGGGCGATGTCGCGATCACGGCCGGATGCAATCAGGCGTTCTGCACCGTCATGCAGTCGCTGGCGGCGCCGGGGGACAACGTGATCCTGCCGCTGCCGTGGTACTTCAATCACAAGATGTGGCTGGACATGACGGGCGTGGAGACGCGTCTCCTTGCACCGGGTGAGGGCCTTGTCCCCGATCCGGCCGCGGCGGAGGCCCTGATCGACGCGCGAACGCGCGCGATCATCCTCGTCACGCCCAACAACCCCACCGGGGCGGAGTATCCGGCAGGGGTTCTCGAAGCCTTCCGCGATGTCGCTCGGCGCCACGGGATCGCGCTGATCGTCGATGAGACCTATCGCGATTTCCATTCCGCCGAGGGCGCGCCACACATGCTCTTCGCCGATCCGGATTGGCGCGACGTGCTGATCCACCTCTACAGCTTCTCCAAGGCCTTCCGCCTCACCGGCCATCGTGTCGGCGCGATTATCGCGGCGCCGGAACGGCTCGCCCAGATGGAGAAGATCCTCGACACGGTGACCATCTGCGCCCCTCAGATCGGCCAGCGGGC
>JBMYPI010000299.1:0-2572 GCA_049600155.1 Rubricella sp. | reverse complement strand
CCGAACGCGTCGCCGATGCTCTTGACAAAGTGAGAGAACTCTTTGCCTTTCACATCAACGCGGGGCAGGTCTTTGGCCTTGTCCTTGATGAACTTGGCCGCGGGCATGACCTTTCCACGGGCGATTCCGGCAAGATCCGGTATCGCGCATTCGACCTCCTCGATCCGGTGTCCGCGCATCCAGTCGCGCAGGTGTTGAAGGGGATCGCCTTCGACTGCCGAAAAATCAGGCGATATGTCGAGACTGAGTGTCGCTTTATCTGTCACGGCCTGCCTTGTGCGTGTTTTTTGATGTTTCACGCCCTTTCAAAGCGCTTATATGGCGATAGGTGAATCGACACCAGCAGGGAGTCAGCTCATGAAGAAATGCCTTATCGCACTGGCCGCCGCAGGCGTTGCCGGCGCGCCCGCCATCGCCCAGGAATCCCCGTTCGCGGGCCAGACGCTCAACGTCTACAACTGGTCCGACTACATCGCCGAGGACACGATCGCGACCTTCGAGGAGGAGTTCGGCGTCGAGGTGAACTATGACGTCTACGACAGCAACGAGGTGCTCGAAGCACGGCTCTTCGCGGGCAACACCGGCTTCGACGTCGTCGTGCCCACGTCCGATTTCCTGCGCCGTCAGATCCAGGCGGGCATCTATCAGCCGCTCGACAAGGACCAGCTTCCCAATCTCGTTCACATGGATTCGGAACTGATGGCGAACGCCGCGGTCTACGATCCGGAGAATGAGCACGCCGTGATCTACATGTGGGGCACCACGGGCATCGGCTACAACGTGCAGGCGGTGGAAGAGCGCCTCGGCGCGGATGCACCGACCGACAGCTGGTCGCTCGTCTTCGATCCCGAGAACGCCGCCGCGCTCGCCGATTGCGGGATCAGCTTCCTCGACGCACCGACGGAGATGCTTCCCGCCGCGATGAACTATCTCGGCCTCGATCCGCGCTCGACCGACACGGCCGATTTCGAAGCGGCCGCGGAGCTTCTGGAAAGCGTTCGCCCGCATGTGCGCTACTTCCACTCCTCCCAGTACATTACCGATCTCGCCAATGGCGACATCTGCGTGGCGGTGGGCTGGTCCGGCGACGTGTTCCAGGCGCTCTACCGCGCCGAAGAGGCGGAGAATGGCGTCGAGATCGCCTATGTGATCCCCGAGGAAGGGGCGCTGCAATGGTTCGACATGCTGGCGATCCCCGCCGATGCGCCGAACCCCGAACTGGCGCACGCCTTCATCAACTTCATCATGGATCCCCAGGTCACCGCCGATATCACCAACTATGTGTGGTACGCGAACGCCAACGAGACCTCTCTCGATCTGGTCGATCCCGAGATCACTTCCGATCCGGGCATCTTCCCCACCGAAGAGGCATCCGCACGGCTCTGGGCGGCCGAAGTCTACGATGCGCGGACGGACCGGGTCGTGAACCGGCTCTGGACGCAGATCAAGACCGGCCAGTGAACGAGCGGCCTTTCATCCGCATAGCGGGTGTGACGAAAACGTTCGACGGCCATGTGGCCGTCGACGATCTTTCCATCGATATCGGGCAGAAGGAACTGTTCTGCCTGCTCGGGGGATCGGGCTCGGGCAAGTCGACGCTGTTGCGGATGCTCGCCGGTTTCGAGACGCCCGATCGCGGCGTGATCGAGATCGACGGGCGCAACATGGTCGGCGTCGATCCGGCGGACCGGCCCGTGAACATGATGTTCCAGTCCTACGCGCTCTTTCCGCACATGAGCGTGGCCGACAACATCGCCTATGGCCTGCGCCGCAAGGGGATGGGGCGGTCCGAGCGCGAGGATCGCGTGAAGGAGATGCTGCGGCTGGTGCGCATGGAGCCTTACGCCGCGCGCAAGCCGCACCAGCTGTCCGGCGGCCAGCGTCAGCGGGTCGCCCTCGCCCGCAGCCTCGCCCGCGCGCCGAAGCTCCTCCTTCTCGACGAACCGCTCTCCGCGCTCGACCGCAAGCTGCGCGAGGAAACCCAGTTCGAGCTGATGGACATCTTCGACCGGACGGGCACGACCTTCATCGTCGTCACCCACGACCAGGAAGAGGCGATGACGCTCGCCACCCGGATCGGGGTGATGAGCGACGGGCGGCTCGTGCAGGTCGACACCCCGCGCCGGATCTACGAATTCCCCGCCAACCGCTTCATCGCCGATTTCGTCGGGCAGGTGAACCTGCTCGATGCCACCGTGACGGGCACGGAAAACGGCTATGTCATGCTCGAATGCGCCGATATCGGCGTGCCGGTGAAGGCCGTTTGCGACGGCCCCCCACCCGCGGCCGGAACGGCCGTCACACTGGCGCTTCGGCCCGAGAAGATCACGCTCGGCAATGCCGGCGGCAGCGGGCCACAAGCCGTGGTGGAGGACTACGCCTATCGCGGGGACGTCACGAAGTTTCGCCTTCGCCTGCCCACGGGCGCGAAGCTCGACGTCACCCGGACGAACCGCCAGCGCGAGGGCGAGCAGGGGATCACATGGGAAAGCCCCGTGAGCTTCGATTTCGCGCCCGAGGGCGCGGTGGTGCTGCGGTCATGAGAGCGGGGCGGACCGCATCGCGCGGGACG
>JBMYPI010000298.1:0-2583 GCA_049600155.1 Rubricella sp. | reverse complement strand
TCGCGATCTGCCGCGCCGTCGTGCTCTACGTCTTCCGGACCCTCGTCGGCAGCGCGATCCCGATGAACGAGGGGTGCCTGCGGCCGATCCACATCGTCGCCCCCAAGGGCAGCTTCATCAATCCGCGCTACCCCGCAGCAGTCATCTCCGGCAACACGGAGGTCAGCCAGGCGATCGCCGAGGCGCTCTATGGCGCAATGGGCGTGCTCGCCGGAAGCCAGGGCACGATGAACAATTTCGTCTATGGCAACGACAGATGGCAGAACTACGAGACCATCTGCGGCGGCACGGGCGCGGGCGCGGGCTTCCACGGTTGCTCCGCGGTCCACTCACACATGACCAACACGCGCATGACCGATCCCGAGGTGCTGGAGGCGCGCTTCCCCGTCCGGGTCCGGCGCTTCGCGATCCGCGAGGGATCGGGCGGCGCGGGGCTCTGGTGCGGGGGATCGGGAATCGTGCGGGAGCTGGAATTCCTGGAACCCTGCACCGTGACCGTTCTCTCTTCGCATCGCGAGACGCGGGCCTTCGGGGTTCTTGGCGGGACCGAGGGCGCACCGGGCGAGAACGCGATCCGCAAGGCGAACGGCACCCTCCACCCGCTCGCGGGCAACGATCGCGCCGAACTGTCGGCGGGTGACGTGTTCATCATGCGCACGCCAGGCGGCGGCGGTTACGGCGCGGCGCCTGCGGAGTGACGCAAGAGGTCGGGCGGCAGGATCGGCCGCGGCGCGGCGCAAACGTCCTGCCCCCGAACCCCTCCTGGCCGGTCAAGACCGCGCCGACCAGGTCTGCCGCGTTTGATTTCCGTCAAATCGCCCCGGCCCGGGCCGGTTTATTCTGATCTCCGCATATATACAGCTTGTCGAGGAGACCGACCCATGGAGGACAGAATTCTCGCCTCCCGCCGCGCGTTTCTCGCCCTTGCGGCGGCAGGCGGCGCAGCGACTGCGCTTCCCGCCGCGGACGCGGCCGCACAGCAGATCGAGACTTCGGCGCGAATCGTGATCGTGGGGGCTGGCGCTGCCGGAACGGGCCTCGCGAACCGCCTCGTCAGGCGCCTTGCGGGCGCGACGATAACGATCATCGATCCGCGTGCACGCCACCTCTACCAGCCCGGGCTGACACTGGTTGCCGCTGGTCTCAAGCCCGCCGACTATGTCGTCAGCCAGACGACGGAGTGGCTCCCCGATGGCGTGTCCTACATCCCCGAAGCCGTGGCGGCGGTCGACCCGGTCGCGCGGCGCGTCGACACCGCGAGCGGGGCCTCGATCGAATACGACTATCTCGTTCTCGCGCCGGGGCTCGTTCTGGATCATGACGCGATCGAGGGCTTCTCGCTCGACATGGTGGGCGAAGACGGTATCGGCGCCCTCTATGCGCGCCCCGAATACGCCGCTCGGACATGGGCCGCGGCAAGCCGCTTCGTCGAGGAGGGCGGGCGCGGGATCTTCACGCGCCCAGCGACCGAGATGAAATGCGCGGGCGCCCCGCTCAAGCACACCTTCCTGATCGAGGATCGCCTGCGCCGCGCCGGGAACCGCAACGCGGCGGAGATCGTCTATGCAGCGCCGCAGGGGTCCCTCTTCGGCGTGCCGATCGTGGCGGAGCGTGTCCGGATGCTGTTCGGCGAACGGGGCATCCAGACGAGCATGCAGCGGACGCTGACCGCGATCGACGTCGGCCGGAAGCGTGCGACCTTCATCGGCGCCGATGGCGCGACGACGGAAGAGAATTACGATTACATCCACGTCATTCCGCCACAGCGCGCGCCGGACTTCATCCGTGCCTCCGGCCTCTCCTGGGCCGATCGCTGGACGGACCAGGGCTGGGTCGATGTCAACCAGTACACGCTGCGCCACAACCGCTTCCCCGAGATCTGGGCGGTCGGCGATGTCGCGGGCGTGCCGAAGGGAAAGACGGCGGCCAGCGTGAAATGGCAACTGCCCGTCGTCGAGGATCAGCTCCTGGCGACCATCGAGGGCCGGGACGGGACGGAGCGCTACAACGGCTACACCTCCTGCCCGCTGATCACGCGGATCGGGCGCGCGATGCTGATCGAGTTCGACTACCAGAACAACCTGACGCCGTCCTTCCCCGGTGTGATCGCACCACTGGAAGAGCTCTGGATCAGCTGGCTGATGAAGGAGGTCGCGCTCAAGGCGACCTACAACGCAATGCTGCGCGGGCGCGCCTGAACACGGGAGGAAACCATGCAGGAACTGACACTCGAAACCATGATCGCCGTCTTCGAGGAGATCTTCGGAGCGGGCCTGTTCTGGGCGCTCGTCGCCGCCGCCGCGCTGGTGACGGCGGGCTATCTCTACGTCCTCGTCCGGGACCGGACGCTCGGGTTGCGCCAGTTCGTGGTCGCGCAGCTCTTCATGCCGGTCGGCGCTGTCCTTGCGGTATGGTTCGTCATGGCGATGACGGACAGCCGGCTCGCCGATATCGGCGGCCCGATAGATGTAATCGTGTTGCTGGGGATCGCGGCGCTCGGCGCCGACCGCGGTCCCGGCATGGCGCAGGAGGCGCTGAGCGGGAAGATGGCGGTCTAGTTGGCGGCATGAAGCAGTCGATTGG
>JBMYPI010000297.1:0-2599 GCA_049600155.1 Rubricella sp. | reverse complement strand
ACAGCACGAAGGTCGGCGGGCGGCTCTTGGCCTGCGTCATGTATCGCAGGCGGATGCGGCGGCCGCCCGGCGCGGGCGGCGGGTGCGCCTCGGTCTGCATCCTGAGCCACGTGTTCAGTTTCGCCGTCGGCACACGCGTGTTCCAGATCTCGTACTGGCGCAGCACCCCCTCGCGCAGCCGGTCGAGCCCGCGCCCCGTGAGGGCAGAGACGGTCACGAGCGGCGCACCGGCAAGCTGGGGCAGCAGGCGATCCCGCATCTCCTTCAACTCGGCGAGCTTCGCGTTCCGATCCTCGGCGAGGTCCCACTTGTTGACGGCGAAGACGACGGCGCGGCCTTCCCGCTCCGCCAGATCCGCGATGCGGAGATCCTGCGTCTCGAAAGGGATCGTCACGTCGAGAAGCACGATCACCACTTCGGCGAAGCGCACCGCGCGCAGCCCGTCCGAGACGGAGAGCTTTTCGAGCTTTTCCTGCACCTTCGCGCGCTTGCGCATCCCCGCGGTGTCGAAGATGCGGAACGCGCGCCCGCCCCAGTCCATCTCCAACCCGATCGCATCGCGGGTGATGCCCGCTTCGGGGCCGGTCAGCAGGCGGTCCTCGCCGAGAATGGCGTTGATGAGGGTGGACTTGCCCGCGTTCGGGCGGCCCACCACGGCGATCTGGATCGGACGGTCGGGATCGGCCTCGTCCGGCGCCTCCTCATCGGGCTGCGCCATCTTCGCGGCCTCGACGAAGGCATCGTGGAACGGCTCCAGCGCCGCGCGCAGCTCGTCCATGCCCTCGCCATGCTCGGCGGAGATCGGGATGGGTTCGCCAAGGCCCAGCCCATAGGCCTCGTACATCCCCGCATCGCCCGCAGCGCCCTCGGCCTTGTTGGCGGCAAGCAGCACACGGCCATCGGCCTTCTTGCGCAGGATATCGGCGAAGATCATGTCGTCCCGCGTGACGCCCGTTCGCGCGTCGATCACGAAAAGGCAGAGATCGGCCATCTCGACCGCGCGTTCGGTCAGAGCCCGCATCCGGCCCGGCAGGCTGTCATCGGTCGCGTCCTCCAGCCCTGCCGTATCGATCGCCGTGAAGCGCAGATCGGCCAGGCGCGCCGCGCCCTCGCGCAAATCGCGGGTCACGCCCGGCTGGTCGTCCACCAGCGCGAGCTTCTTGCCCACGAGCCTGTTGAACAGGGTCGATTTGCCCACATTGGGCCTGCCGACGATCGCCAGCGTGAAGGCCATCTCAAACTCCAACCGCGAGTGCGGGGGCGCGGAGGATCACTCGAATCCGTAGAGCCGCCCGCCGGAAGCGACCACATACAGCCGCCCGCCCGCAATCGCCAGAGCGCCCTGCGGCGCGATGCCGAGAGAGCCGGACTGCACCAGCGATCCGTCCTCCGGCGCGATGGAGAGCACATCCCCCTCCGAGGACAGGACCAGAAGGCGCCCACCCGCAAGGATCGGGCCTCGCCAGCTTGCGGGCGCGCGGCGTACGAACCCGTCGAGCGGCTGCGCCCAGATGACCTCCCCCGTGACGGCGGAAAGCCGCAGGAGGGAGCGCCGGTCGCTGATCTGGAAAAGGTCCTGCCCCGCGATCGCCATCGTGTCCGCCGCGCCTTCGGGGGCGGTCCAGATCGCCTGCCCGCTGCGGGTATCGGCGGCCTGGGTCGTCCCCGCCTCGTTGCCGAAATAGACGGATGTGCCCGAGATGATCGGCGCCGCGCTGACATCGACAATGGCGGAACGGGCAAGGTCGCGCCGCCCGCTGCCGAGCGACGACGTCCAGAGCCTGCGCCCGTTACCGGCGAGCACCGCCGTGACCTCGCCGTTTGAGGAAGGCAGAAGCGCCACCCCCTCGAAAAGGACCGGATCGGCGGTCGAGGGCAGCCCCTCGCCGCCCGCGGCGGCCTGGACGCGCCAGATCGTCCGGCCGGTCCCGGCATCGAGCGCCACGGCCTCGTCGGCGCGGCTGACCGCGATCACCCTCTGCCCATCGCTGACGGGGGCGCTGCGGAAGGGCGCGTCGAAACCGGCCCGCCACCGGATCGCGCCGTCACCGGGATCGAGGGCGACCACCTCGCCATAGCCGGTCGTGACGAATACGAGGCCCCCGGCATGGGCGATACCGCCGCCGAAGCCGTCGCTCCGCTCCGAGGCGGGGCGAAGGCCGGTGGTCCAGAGCCGTGCACCGGCGGGCGAGAAGGCGGCGACCGAGTCGCCCCCGTCGAAGGCGAAGACCCGCCCGTCGGCGACGACCACGCCACCGCCCGAAAGACCGCCGCGGCCGATATCGGCGCGGAACACGCGCGTCAGCCCGACCGGCAGCGCGACATGCCCGGGATTTCGGGCGGCGGTGCGTCCCGCATGGGTCCATTCGGCGTTCTCGATGGCGGCGCCGAGCGTCACCGGAAGGTCGCCCGCCCGCTGCACCACCCCGCCGCTCTCGGCCCGCACCGGGATACGCTCGCCGGGGAGTCGTTCCTCGTCCGCGCCGCAGGCCGCAAGCAGGAGGACAAGCAGGATCGAAGCCGGATGGCGAAGGTTCAGCTTTCTCGCACCCATCGGAACGCTCACTCCCCAACCGCCGGGGCGGAACCGCCGAGCGCG
>JBMYPI010000296.1:0-2612 GCA_049600155.1 Rubricella sp. | reverse complement strand
GGAGTGGTGGCGGGGCGTAGCAAGAGGGCGGCCTTCAGGATGGGTCTGACAGCCCAGTAGCCTTTCGAGCCGACCTGCGCCAGCGCTCAGGCCTCGGATTTTCCGCGGCCGAGAAAGCGCCCCAGCGCGTCGAGCGCGTCGCGCACCCCGTCCTCGAACCGGCCTTCGTGATGGGAGACGAGCCATTCCTCGCTGTCGAGCTCCGCGATGGGGTCGCTCAGTTGCCTGAGCCCGGTGTCGCGCCCGACGAAGGTGGGCAGGACGATCCGTCCGACCCCGGCCAGTGCGAGCGACAGCGCCAATTGAGGCCTGTTGCATGTGGTGACCAGCGCGCCCCCGTGGTGATCGAGCACCCAGCGCCCCGAGCGTGTGGTCTGCGCGTCCTGCGTCGGGCCGATCCATCCCTCCACCCGGTCATCGAGCGCATAGACGGCGAAACGCGTCACGCCCGTGCGGCGACCGGCGAGCCAGGCTTGCTCCGGCCTGCGATTGCGGATGCCGATATCGACCTCCCGCCTCGCGATATCCAGGTCGGCGTTGCTCTGGACGAATTCCGGCACCCAGCGCGCCGAGGGCGACCAGTAGCGGTCGATGTTCTGCGCGAGGTGCTGCGCCGTCCATGTTCCCGCTGAGATACGCACCCGGATCGGCCCGTCCCGCGCGGCCAGCCAGGTGCGGATGTCGGCGGAGGCCGCTTCCATCCGCTCCGCCCGGATCAGCAGCTCGCGCCCCTCGGCGGTGACGCGGTAGCCCTGCGCACCATGCTGGAAGAGGCGGCGGTTCATCCGCGCTTCGAGGGCCTTCATGCGGCGGCTCAGCGTCG
Source organism: Rubricella sp. (assembly GCA_049600155.1). Taxonomy (GTDB): domain Bacteria; phylum Pseudomonadota; class Alphaproteobacteria; order Rhodobacterales; family Rhodobacteraceae; genus Rubricella. The sequence continues at coordinate 1,789 of JBMYPI010000296.1, read as the reverse complement.
GTTCGCTCTTGCCCGTCTCCCTTGCAGCGCCGGCGAGCGTTCCCGCGCGGGCAACTGCCGCGAAGAGGGCGATGTCGCTCCAGGGAAGATCGTCTTTCATTTCTGAAAGTGTATTCCCTTTTTTGCTGCGCTGCAAATCACAAGCGTCTTTGCAAATCTTTCACAGATGAAAGGTAAAGGATCGCCGGAATGTGGAAATACAGCGAATGGAGCGACACCGATCCCGAAGCGCCGGGGCTTACCGGCTATGCACGGGAACAACGCATCTATCAACGTCGTGCCCAGGCCCTGAAGCGCCGCGCGTGGCTGCGCCGGATCGCGCGCTTGCGTCGGGTGCCGAGACGGGTGGGCGGTGCGGGGCGCGGCTGCATCCCCGCGCGGCGTCACATGAAGCCGAGCTCGAGCTTGGCCTCGTCGGAGAGCATCTCCATGCCCCACATCGGCTCCCAGACCAGTTCGACATGGACATGACGCACACCCGGAAGCGGCTCGATCGCGTCGGCGACCCACCCCGGCATCTCGCCCGCCACGGGGCAGCCGGGCGCCGTCAGGGTCATGATGACGTGCACGTCGTTCTCTTCGGAAATGTCGATCGTGTAGACGAGGCCGAGATCGTAAATGTTCACGGGGATCTCGGGATCATGCACGGTGCGACACGCCGACACGACATCCTCGTAGAGCGGATGGTCGGTCGTGGACGGCTTGATGAGGGGTTCGCCCTCCATCGGCGCTTCGGCGTTCATGGTCTGCCTCCGTCTGGGCAATAGTTGAGCGAAGATATAGGGAAATGACCCGGCGCGGTAAAGGTCGTCAGAAATCGTAATCCGCCAGGTTCCAGCGATAGCGCTTCGCGAAGCGCGCAAAGTCCGCTTGCCGGTCGTTGCCGATATCGCTGTCGGCCATGTCCTGTATGGCTAGATCGGGCAGGGTGACGAAGGCGCGGTCCCGATGGCGCCATGTAAGCGTCGAAAGCGCCCCGTCGTCGATCACGCAGTCGCGCCTGCGGACGAGGTCCAGCATCTCGGGCAGGACGCGCTCGGAAAGCCCGACGGCGTGCGACCCGACCGAATAGCCTTCGTTCATGAACAGATGCCGCGACCACCAGCGCCTGCGCGGCAGACGGCGCGGCCGCAGCGTTCCCAGTTGAAGCACGGCCCAGTCCGCCGGGAGCCGGGCGGCGGCCTGTTCGAACGCGGATGCGAAGTCGCGACGGAAGACGACATCGTCCTCCAGAACGAGGATCGCGCGATGCCCTTTCGCGATGGATTGCTCCAGGAGAGCGCACCAGCTCATCAGGTATGCAAGGCTACCGGCGGAGTTCAGGGTGGGGCCGCCCCATGCATCGCTTAGCGCGTCGACCCGCGCCGCATGATCGCCGGAGCGATAGAGTGAAAGGTCCAGGGTGGCTTCCGGCCTGCCGGGGTGGCGCGGATGCGCGTCGAGATGGGCTTGGTAGAGCGCCTCGACCTCGGGCATCTTTCCGTCGATGGCGGGCCATCTTTCGGCCGCGATACCGGCACGGTCGAGCCGCGTCTGCATCCGTGCCCACCGGTCCTCCCGACGGTCGAGATTGATCACGTAGACCGCGTCGAAAAGGTCTGAAACAGTCTTCGGGCCTGCGGATGCCGCGTCTCGCCCACCTTCCGCAAGCAGCGTTCGGCCCAGGAACTCTCGAATGGATCTCACCGGTGCGACCATGTCCGCCCAAATGCCAGAGCCTGAGCCCCTCCGCAATCGCGGCGCCGCCCTTGATTCCCGCGCGTTGCCGCGCGATCTAGGCCGCCTGAAA
>JBMYPI010000295.1:0-2634 GCA_049600155.1 Rubricella sp. | reverse complement strand
GAAACCGCAGGATCCGGGTCGCATCCGCGTGTGCGCCGGCGCATCTCTCCCCTTATTGCCATGGAGGAGAGACCCGATGCGGATCCGCTATTCAGCCCTGTCGCCCGAAACGGTAGCGCGCCTGCGCAAGAGGGACGACCACGACCAACCGCCGGAGCGCATGCCCTCCGACGGGATCGGCACGCCGTGCCGGGCCTGTCTGCGCGACGTGCCCGCCGGGGAGGACATGCTCGTTCTCGCCCATCGTCCGTTTCCGGGCCTGCAGCCCTATGCCGAATGCGGGCCGATCTTCCTGTGCGCGAATTGCGCCGATGAGCCCGCCGAAGGCGAGACCCCGCCGCCGATCCTCGGCACCAGCCCCGACTACCTTCTGAAGGGCTACACCGCCGATCACCGCATCCGCTACGGAACCGGCGCCGTCACCCAGGCCAGCGAGGTCGGGGCCCGCGCCAGCGCCATCCTCGGTGATGAGGCGGTCGCCTATGTCCATGTCCGCTCGGCCCGCAACAACTGCTACCTCTGCCGGATCGACCGCGCCTGACTGGACGGCGGCCCCTCGTGCCCTTACACCCATGAGGGGAACGGGCACGGGGGGCACATGCGTATTCTGGTCACCAATGATGACGGTATCTCGGCGCCCGGCCTGGCCGTGGCGGAAGCCATCGCGGCCGAGATCGCGGGGGCCGACGGCGAGGTCTGGACGGTCGCGCCCGCCTTCGAGCAATCGGGCGTCTCCCACTGCATCAGCTATATCCGCCCGATGCGGCTGGAGCCGATGGGGGAGCGGCGTTTCGCGGTCGAAGGCTCGCCCGCCGATTGCGTGATGGCGGGGCTTTTCGACGTGCTGAAGGACAGCCCGCCCGATCTGGTGATCTCCGGCGTCAATCGCGGGCACAACGTGGCCGAGGACACGCTCTATTCCGGCACGATCGGCGGCGCGATGGAAGCGGCGCTCCACAAGGTGCGCGCGGTCGCGCTGTCGCAATACTACTCCCCAGCGCTTGCCGGGAAGGACACCTTCTCCGCCGCGAAGGCCCATGGCGTGGCGACGGTGCGGGCGCTTCTGGACCGCGCACCCTGGGAGCGGGAAGGCCGCTACGGCGTGTTCTACAACGTCAATTTCCCCCCCGTGGAAGGGTCCGACGTCAGGGGAACGCGGGTGACCGCACAGGGCGAGCGGGGTGGATCCCCGTTCCGGCTGGAGCCGCAGACGGCACCCAACGGGCGGCGCTATCTCTGGATCGGGCACGGGCACGGCAACGCGACGGCAACGGAAGGCTCCGATGCCCGGGTCGCGGCGGACGGGTATGTGACGATCACGCCCCTCAGGGCGGACCTGACGGCCCATGACCTTGTGACCGATCTCGGCCCCGCGCTCGACCGGGAGGTGTGATGACGCCCGAGCGCGATCCCGGCGAAGACGAGCGCAAGATGCAGTTCATCTTCGGGCTGCGCCAGCGCGGCGTGCGCGACACGCGGGTTCTGGGGGCGATGGAGGCGACCCCGCGAGAAGTCTTCCTCGACGGGTTGTTCAAATCCCGCGCCTGGGAGGATACCGCCCTGCCCATCGCCTGCGGGCAGACGATCAGCCAGCCCACGGTCGTCGGCCTGATGACCCAGGCCCTCGATCCCGGCCCCCGGGACAAGGTTCTGGAGATCGGTGCGGGGTCGGGCTACCAGGCCGCGATCCTGTCCCGCCTCGCCCGCCGGGTCTATACGATCGAGCGGCACCGCCCGCTTGCGCGGCAGGCCCGGCAGGTTCTCGCGGCACTCGATCGCCACAACGTGACCGTGATGACCGGCGATGGCGCGAACGGCCTTCCGGAACAGGCTCCGTTCGACCGGATCCTTCTGACGGCCGCCGCCGAGGATCCGCCTGCCATCCTGATCGACCAGTTGAAGGTGGGTGGCGTGATGGTTCTGCCCGTGGGGCAGACGGATGCCGTTCAACAGCTCATCAAGGTTGTTAAACATCCGGGCGGTCTGGAGTATCATGAGCTTGGCGATGTGCGTTTCGTTCCCCTCGTGGAGGGGATCGCAGAAGACGTGCCGGAGTGAACCGGCCATCGCGCGCGCGACCAGAGGCTGAGGCAAGACAGGACCCGAGGCGTATGCCAATGAGCAAATCGACCAGAGCGGCGCTCGCCGTGGCGGCATTGACGGCCGTGGCGGGCTGTGCGCCGACCGATACGACGCAAGCCCCCGTGATCTTCGCCGGCACCCAGCCGGGCGCATCGACCGTGACGACCGGCGTCGCGTCCGGCGCGGATGCGCGCGGGATCATCACCTATCCCGATCACCAGGTGGTGCTGGCGCGCGCGGGCGATACCGTCGCCACCATCGCACAAAGGATAGGTGCCGATGCGGGTGAACTCGCACGCTATAACGGTCTCTCACCCGACTACCGGCCCAATGCGGGCGATGTCCTCGTTCTGCCGCCCCGCCCGGATCGATACGGTGCCGGCGCTGTCGCAGCGACGCCTGCGCCCGGTGGCGTCGGATGGAGCCCGGAACTCGCCGCCGCGGCCATCGCACGCGCCGAACAGGGGGGCGGGACACAGGCCGTTCCGCAGCCGCAGCCTGCGGCAGTCCCTCCCGTGGCGACCGGACCGATCTCGAGCGCGCCCGTGGGCG
>JBMYPI010000294.1:0-2673 GCA_049600155.1 Rubricella sp. | reverse complement strand
ACCGCGATCCAGACCGCGCTCGCCCGCGGGGCGACGCCCGAGGCGGCGCTGGCGCTCGCCTTCTTCGGCGTCATGATCGGCGGCGCGGTTCAGGCCGCGGAGCGGTAGCGCCTGCGGGCGAGAAGCCGGGGGCCGCGCACCGCCTCGATCACGGCCGGCACGATGGCGCCCTCGGGTTCGTCACTGTCGAAGACCACCTCGGCGAAGCCTTCCGTCCGGCCCATGCGCGGGCTTTCCATCAGGACGCGCGCCTCGCGCCCGACCTGAGCGGCGAGATGCGCGGCCACCCGCACCTCGCCAAGTGCGCGAAGCCTTGCCGCACGCGCCTTGATGATCGCCTTCTCGATCTGCGGCATCCGGGCCGCAGGCGTGCCTTTGCGCGGGGAGAAGGGGAAGACATGCAGCCATGTCAGTCCGCACTCCTCGACCAGCCGGAGAGAGTTCTCGAACATCTCCTCCGTCTCGGTCGGGAAACCCGCGATGATGTCGGCCCCGAAGACGACATCGGGGCGCAGGCGGCGCACCTCATCGCAGAAGGCGATCGCGTCATCGCGCAGGTGGCGGCGCTTCATCCGCTTGAGGATCATGTCGTCGCCAGCCTGAAGGCTGAGGTGGAAATGCGGCATGAGCCGCGGCTCGTCTGAGATGGCCTGCATCAGCGCGCGGTCGGCCTCCACCGAGTCGATGGAGGAGATGCGCAGCCGGGGCAGTTCGGGCACCAGTGTCAGGATGCGACGCACCAGATCGCCGAAACGGGGCGCACCGGGCAGATCCGCGCCCCAGGAGGTGATATCGACGCCGGTCAGGACGATTTCGTTGTAACCTCGCGCCACAAGCCTTTGTATTTGCTGAACGACAACGCCCGCCGGAACGGAGCGGGAATTGCCCCTGCCATAAGGGATGATGCAGAAGGTGCAGCGGTGATCGCAGCCGTTCTGGACCTGGACATAGGCGCGGGAGCGGGTGCCGAACCCGTCGATCAGGTGGCCTGCCGTTTCTGTGGCCGCCATGATATCGTCGACGATCACGCGCTCGGTTTCACCAACGAAATCTGGAGCTTGCGCGAGTTTCCTCCAAGCCTCACCCTGCATCTTCTCCAGATTGCCGAGGACGTGGGAAACCTCCTCCATCGCGGCGAAGGTTTCGGGCTCCGTCTGGGCGGCGCATCCGGTCACGACGATCCGGGCGCGCGGGTTCTCCCGCTTCAGCCTGCGGATGGACTGGCGCGCCTGGCGCACCGCCTCGGCCGTAACGGCGCACGTGTTGACGATGACGGCATCCTCGACCCCCGCCTCCGCCGCAAGCTCCTTCATCGCCTCGGTCTCGTAGGCGTTGAGGCGACAACCGAAGGTCTCGAACCTCGGGGCGCTCATGCGCTCGCCTCCAGGAACTCCGGTGCGAACACGCCTTCGAAGACGAGCGTCGTCGGCCCGGTCATCCAGACGCCGTCCTCGCGCCAGTCGATCTGCAGTGGACCACCGTCGAGATCGATGGTCACGGCCCGCTCCGTCAGCCCGCGCCGGGCCGAGGCGACGGCGACGGCACAGGCACCCGACCCGCAGGCGAGGGTCACGAAACCGCCCCGTTCCCAGACACGCATCCGGATCGTGTTGCGATCCTTCACGGTGACGAACTCGACATTGGTGCGTTCGGGAAAGAGCGGATCATGCTCGAACCGGGGGCCGAGCTCCTCCAGCGCCACGGCCTCCGCATCCTCGACGAAGAAGATGCAGTGGGGATTGCCCATGCCCACCGCCGCAGGCGCGCCGTCGAGCGGCAGCGGATCGAGCGGGATGTCGCGTGCCAGCGGCACGCTGCGCCAGTCGAGCTGCGGTTGCCCCATGTTCACGGAAATCATCTTGCCCGCCCGATCGGCGACGAGTTCCCCCCGGTCGGTCAGGAGCGTGAGGCGATCCCGCCCTTCCATCACCAGCCTCGCGGCACAGCGCGTTCCGTTGCCGCAGGCCCCGGCGCGGCTGCCATCGGCATTCCAGAAATCGAGCGCGGCATCGGCGCCCTCGCTGTCGCGGATCACGATCAACTGGTCGAAACCGACGCCGCGGTGGCGATCCCCGATGGCGCGCACGCGCTCCGGCGCGAGCGAAAGCTCGCGTCCGCGGGCATCGAGCACGACGAAATCGTTGCCGAGCCCGTGCATCTTGAGAAAGCGCATCTCCATGGGATCGTCGCCTGCCGCAACCGGGTTTCCGCCGCCATATAGAGGATGCACGCCCGTCGATCCAGAGGCGGCGGATTTCGCCCTTGACCCTGCCGCGCCGCCCTCATACACCGCGCGCCACGGTTGGGCCCGTAGCTCAGTGGTAGAGCAGTTGACTTTTAATCAATTGGTCGAAGGTTCGAATCCTTCCGGGCTCACCATCTTCCCCAAGGCCGTCGAGGAATTTGAGCGGCTATTGCCCGGCTGGTGTTGGAGCGTCGGCATGTGCTCGGTCGGTGCGCACGCATCCTGCGCTCCTGACGGGTATGGACCCGCCGCACATCTGCTTGAGGAAGTGAAGGCACGCGATCCCCTGGGCGATGGCTTCCATGTCGACACCACGGATGGCCTGCCCCACGAGGCGCTGATCGATGTCATGCAACAGGCGCTGGCATACCTGAGGGAGCAAGAGGCGAAATGACCTCGCCCGCGCTAGCTCACCACCACAAGCGCGG
>JBMYPI010000293.1:260-2681 GCA_049600155.1 Rubricella sp. | reverse complement strand
ACGAGATGGGCCGGCTTGAGGGCAGAGACAGGAATGCGCGTGCGCACCCTCTCGCCGTCAACGACCTTGAGCGCAGTCGCTTCGTGAAGCGGTCCGACGGTCGAGTCATTTCCCTTCGCCTGCCCGCCAACGCGCCCGTGATCGGCGCGATGACTGACGACCATCCGATCAAGCAGAACGGCCAGATCGGAACGGAAGCCTTCCCACGGCTCGGGTGTGCTGCGGGCGACCTCCTCGGCGCTTTTCTGGTCTTCCTCGTCCCGCTTCGCGGCGTCGCTGATCCGCTTGATCAGACTGCGGTCGGTGGCCGCGACGACGGCGGCGTCGATGGCGTGATGCCGATGGTCGGTCCTGTTCTTGGCTTTCGAGGCGCCACGATCGTGATCGGAGAGCAGGCTGTTGAGACCCCAGTGGCGGCGCAGCATCTCCGTCAAACGCCCGGGCACGACCCAGACATGGCCGCCTTCGGTATAGAGCGCATCGAGATAGGCCCGTGCGATCCGCGAAAGATACTGGGTATCCACAAGGGCGCGATCCAGAAAGTCGCGCTCGCCCTCGAACCGTTCCATCGCATCGGGTGCGAAGCGCCAGCGCTTGTTCTCCGGCAGGTTCTTCAGATTCGCCGCGATCACGGGCCAGCGATCCGTGTCGCCCCATGTTTCCCAAGGCGTCTGGTTCCGCTTCTGCCGGTTCGCTTCGCGGAGACAAAGCGTGCGATTGGCGAAACTGTCGTCCAGCGTGCGCGAATACGGCAGGATGTGATCGACGTCACAGGACCCGTCAAACAGCATGGCCGCGCTGATCCGTTTGCCGGTGTAGGGGCAATTGCGCGTCATCACGTCATGCCCCAGATCCTCCCAGAGGCGAAGGATCATCCGGTTGGCGCCGGTATCGGCTTGCCCGATCTCCGCGAGTTTGGCACCCCGCCTTTCCGCAGCGGCCCGGAAGTCGCGGTTCCTGACATTGATCGCCTTCTTCTGTCGATCCGACATCTTCAGTTCCCTCGCCAGCTCGATCACGATCTGGTCGGGCTTGCCGTGGGCCTCGATGAGGGCGTTCACGAGCCGCCGAAGCTGGTTGAGGCCGATATGCACCGTGGGATTGGTAATGCGCCCGTAGCGGGTGATGTCGTCGTCCCGGGGATCGCCGGTGCCGGGGATGACGTGCCGCTCCAGGATTGCACCATAATAGGGAAGCCGCACCAGAACTTCGCCGGTCCGTCCATCGGAATGGTGCCAGCCAAGCGCCGCGACGGCCTCGCTATAGGGGATGACGCTGGCCTGAAGCTTCTCGAGGATCCGTCGGCTCGCCGTTTCGCCAAGCCTGCCGAACCCCTCGGGCAGCGGCGCATTGGCAACGGCTTCCGCACGATCACGGTCGAGGCCGTGTTCGGTGCTGAGCCATTCGACGAGATCCGAGTGATCCTCATCGCTTTCCACGGCGCGAATGCGGCGAACGACCTCCCACTGCCGGGCCATGTCGAGGGTTGACCAGTTCGGCCCGTAGCGGTCCGGATGCGACAGACTCATCCGGACCGGATCGCAAGCGATCGCATCGCGGTTGGCGGTTTCCAGCGTAAAGCGTGCGCCCGACGGCAGTTTCAACGCCTTGGCCAGCGCAGCGAGCTTCATCGCAGCACTGCCCGGAGCCTTGGTCGGCTTCTTGTTGTCCAGAAGCGCGATCACCTTGTCGCGCTCTTCGCGCGTCAACCTGCGGCGCTCCCGCCCATCGCCGGTGATCCGGAGGTTGTTCACGGTCTCGTAGAGCGTGCGACGCTGCGTCAGAGGATGCGCTTTTGCAAGGCGCCGTTCGTCGGCCGGAACCTCGCCGACACCTGCAAAGAGGCACAGTCCCACGCTCGGTGGCTTCAATGGCCTTTGGTAGAAGATCGTCTCGAAGAGCGCGTCCTTCAGCGCCTCGGTCAGGACTTCGGGATGGTGCGCTGCCTGGGCGTCCCAGAGCTTCTCGAACTCCTCTTCAAGGTGCCGCCTGTCGGGGTAGAAATCGTATCCCTCATCCGCCTTGTCCGATCCGTCCCGCACAGCGATCGTCAGGCGCGTCCGAACGGACGGGACCGCCCGAGGATCGGCTGCGGCCTGACGCCGAAGATGGAGGAATTCACCATAGGTGCGCGCGCCGCGCGCCATCATCGCCTGATCGAGCCGGGCGGTGGCGTCCTTGATCTTGCCGCCGTCGTTATCGCCGCGATCCGTTTTCCGGTTCGACTTGAATCCACGTCTCTGGTTGAGGTGAAACAGCGCGCGGCCGAAATGGTGAAGGGGGAGGGGCTGATCGAGCCCGCGCGTGCGCAGCGCATAGGGATCGAGCGCTTCGAGCGCCTTCGCTTCGACAGGATCGGAAGGCATCAATCCCGCCGCGGCCAGTTTGCGCATGAGCGATGCGCGCCGCCGCAAATACCGG
>JBMYPI010000293.1:0-250 GCA_049600155.1 Rubricella sp. | reverse complement strand
CCGTCGCATCGCGCGCGCGACACGCCTGTCGACGGCAAGGGACGCGCCCGATTTCGGATCGCGTCCGTCAGAAAAGATCCGGACACCGCCGTCGCGAATGCCGACGATCCGCTCACCGTCAGTATCGTAGATGATCCAGCCGATCGAATTCGTTCCGATATCCAGACCCAAGCGCATGGAAAGCCCTCTCTACTCCGACGGAAAGCATCGTGCGCTCAGTTTTGTATCGAAATTCGAACTTGTCTATCCG
>JBMYPI010000292.1:0-2719 GCA_049600155.1 Rubricella sp. | reverse complement strand
CCGCCTGCGAACAATGGACCGTCGATGTCTCGGGCGACGGGATATCCAATGACGGCATGTCGCCCCGGCGCGCCTATCTGGAGAACGACTGGACGGGGATCACCGTGAACGGGCTCGCGATCGGGCCGGGAAGCCAGATGGTGACCTACTATTCCCGCCGCGTGATCCGCGGTCCGAACGCCTTCGTCGAGCGCGCCGTCGGGTTCGAGGATTTCGGCGAAGCGATGCAGCGCAAGCTGATCAGGGAGCTTCTTCCCGAAATCATCATCGGCCAGTCGGAATGATGTGGCGGAGTGCGATCGCCGCCTGCCTCGTGGCGACAGCGGCACCGGCGTCCGAATGCAGGCTCGCCCTCCTTCTGGCGATCGACATATCCCAATCCGTTTCCGTTTCCGAATACGCGCTTCAAAGGGAAGGAACGGCCGCCGCCTTCGAAGATCCCGAGATCCGGGCGACGCTGCTATCGGGTCGGCCGGTCGCCATAGCGGCCTTCGAATGGTCGGGCGAACGGGAAACCTATCTGCGCGTGCCCTGGCGATTGCTGGAGAGCGAAGCGGATATCGATGCGGTTGCGGCCACCATCCGCGGCGGTGCGCGGCCGTTCGGCGGCAACACCGCAGCGGGCCGCGCGCTCGAAACCGCGCGGGACTACATCGACGATGCACCGGCATGCGATGCGCGGACCATCGATATATCCACCGACGGTCCGAACAACGCCGGCCCCCAACCCGATACCGTGACCGGCGCACCGGGCTGGGGGAACGTGACGGTCAACGCCCTCGTCATCAACGGAGACGATGCGCCCGAGCTGGTCGCGCGCTGGCTTCGCGGCGGCATCCGCGGCGAGCACGCATTCGTCGAGGTAGCCGCCGATTTCGAGGACTATGCCCGCGCATTCCGCCGCAAGCTTCTCAGGGAAATCGAGCCGCCCCTGATGCTCGGCAGGCTCGAATGATACTCCGCGCGCTCTGCACGGGGGCGCTCGCCGCCGTTCTCGCCAGCAGCGCCGCCCGGGCGCAGGAGCCCCCCTGCAGGTTGGCGCTCGCCATGGGGATGGATATCTCCTCCTCGGTCAATTCGGAGGAGTTCGACATCCAGCTCGGCGGGCTCGTCGCCGCCCTTCGCGACAGCGAGGTTCGCGATGCGATCCTCGCGGTTCCCGGCACGCAGGTTCAGGCGATGGTCTTCGAATGGTCGGGATACGTCCAGCAGGATGCGATCATTCGCTGGACGCGACTCTCAACCGAGGCTGAAATCGATGCATTCGCCGATCGCCTCGCGGCCCACCGTCGGGTCTACAGCGACTTCCCGACGGCCATCGGTCGCGCAGTCGCCTACGCGCTGGAGGAGTTCGCCAGGCTTCCGGTCCCCTGTGCGCGGCTCGTCCTCGATCTCTCGGGCGACGGCGCCTCGAACGACGGACCGGAGGCGACCGAGTTCTGGCCGGAACTGGCCGTGGCTGGAGTCACCGTCAACGCCCTCGTGATCGCCGGGGCGACACCGGATCCCGTCGCGCATTACCGCGATACCGTCATCACCGGGCCCAATGCCTTCCACCTCGTCGCGATCAACGGGTTCGCGGACTATCCCGCGCTCATCAAGGGCAAGCTCCTGCGCGAGCTCGCGCCGCTGATGATCCTGAGCGAAGCGCCTTGAACGACTCGGACGCCTCCCTTACCTCTAGAGGTGTTCCTTCGGGGACTATGGCGATAAACGCGCCCGTAATAAGCGGATCGGACCCGGGGGCGGTACCCGGCGGCTCCACCAGAATCCTTCGTTTGGGGATCACGGGGCCGAAACAGGATCGACGGACGTCTAAAGGGGTTAGCTTTCGCTCGGCGGGACGCCACCGTTACCGGCTCAAGAGCAATAGTTGCAAACGACAACCACGCTCCGGTCGCAGTCGCTGCGTAAGCAGTGCCCAAGACCAAAACCTAAGTCCTGATCTCTAGCAAGGTCAGGCGGGGTTCGCAGGCACCTGGCAACAGAAGCCTGCACTTCACCCCCTCCCCGACTCTCGCCCTCTTCTCCGGCCGGCCAACAACCCCGCTTCACGCGTGGCTCGAATCGTTTATGGTCGCGGGAAAGGAGAACGCCCCCATGTGGACGCAGATCGACTACGGCAAGCTTATGCACGAGGCCATGCGTGGTTTGATGGCCGATGTCCTTTCGCGCGTCGCGGAAGAAGGGCTGCCCGGCGGGCATCACTTCTACATAACCTTCGAGACCGGACATCCGGGCGTGGACATGGCCGGGCACCTGCGTGCGCGCTACCCGGGCGAGATGACGATCGTGATCCAGAATTGGTTCGAGGATCTTGCGGTCATGCCCGACCGGTTCGCCATCACGCTGAGTTTCGGCAACCGGCCCGAGCCATTGGTGATCCCCTTCGACGCGGTGAAGACGTTCGTCGATCCCTCCGTCGAGTTCGGCCTGCGCTTCGACCCGCACGTCCCGGACGAGGAGGATGACGATCTTCCGCAGGATGGTGTCCTCGAGGAACTGATAGACGCCGGCGACACGCCATCGGGCGCGGCCGAAGGGGATGCCGAACCGGCCCCGACGGGCGAGGTCCTCCACGTCGTCGGGGTCGAGCCCGTCGAGGGCGTTGTGAAGGGCGTCCCATCCTCTGGAAGAGTCGAGAACGTAGCGGTAGGCTGCGGCCGTGACCGCAAAACCATTGGGGACCAACACGCCTCGTGTCCGGAGCTCACGGTAG
>JBMYPI010000291.1:0-2725 GCA_049600155.1 Rubricella sp. | reverse complement strand
ACGGCAAGGTCAAGCTCCGACTGCTTGCAGAGGCCAAGGGCCACAGGGTCGATTGGCTCAAGGTTATTGATGTTCCAATGGGTCCGGTCGCGGATCGTCTGGATCGTGGGTTTGGTGGTGCCCACGAGCTTGGAGATCTGTGCGTCCGAAAGCTCGGGGTGGAACTTCACGAGCCACGCGATTGCGGCAGGCCGATCCTGACGCTTCGACAGAGGCGTATAGCGCGGGCCTTTCCGCTTCGTCTCGCCTTCGGCGGCCGGGTTGTGCTTGAGCTTGAGACGATAGGTCGGGTCGGCCTCGCCCTTGTCGATCTCATCCTGGGTGAGCTGGTTGTTCACGATCGGATCGAAACCCTTGACGCCGACGGCCACTTCGCCATCGGCGATCCCGTTCACTTCGAGCTCGTGCATGCCCGTGAACTCCGCGATCTGGCGGAACGTGAGCGTCGTGTTGTCGACGAGCCAGACGGCCGTCGCCTTTCGCATGATGGGCAGTGCCATGTGCATGTACCTCGTCGTCAGAACAAACCTCTCCCGCGCCGGGAAATCGGGTTGGCCGGGGCCGGGTTCCGTTTCCGATTGGGGAATTGACCGGGTATATAGGCCCAAATCGCGCTCGAATAAAGGGGAAACGCATGCGCATGGCACTTGTCGCATTGGTGCTCTGGGCCGGGGCGGCGCGGGCCGATATCGCAGGGGAGTTCGACTATTACCTCCTCGCGATGAGCTGGTCGCCCTCCTGGTGCGCGGCGGAAGGGGATGTGCGGGGTGCGGAGCAATGCGATCCCGCCGCCGATACCGGCTGGACCCTCCACGGGCTTTGGCCTCAATACGAGGAAGGCTACCCCGAATGGTGCGCCCGCACCGTGCGGGATCCCTCCCGCGCGGAGACCGGCGCGATGGCCGATATCATGGGTTCGGCCGGGCTCGCCTGGTATCAATGGCGCAAGCATGGTCGCTGTTCGGGCCTGACGGCCGAAGCCTATTTCAGCGCCGCGCGGGCCGCTTTCGAAGCGGTGGAGCGCCCCGCCATCCTGCGCCGGGTCGAGGCGGAGTTGCGGCTTCGCCCCTCCGTGATCGAGGAAGCCTTCCTCGAAGCCAATCCCGATTGGGAAGCCGACATGCTGACGATCACCTGCCGGGACGGACGGATCGCAGAGGCACGCCTCTGCCTCACCCGTGATCTGGAGCCGCGCGTCTGCGCCCCGGATGTGCGCCGCGATTGCAGCCGGACGGCGGCCTTCCCGCCGATCCGCTGAGCGTCAGGGAACGAGGACGATCTTGCCGATATGCTCGGAGGCCTCCATCCGGGCATGGGCGGCGGCGGCCTCTTCCAGCGGAAAGGTCCGATCCATTACCGGCCCGATCTCGCCCGACTCTATCAGCGGCCAGATCTCCCGTTCCAGCGTCCGCGCGACATGGGCCTTGTAGGCGATCGAACGCGGCCGGAGCGTCGAACCGGTGATGGTCAGGCGCTTGGCCATTGCGGCCGCGAAGTTCAGCTCCGCCTTCGGCCCGCCCAGGAAGGCGATCATCGAAAGCCGCCCGTCAGGGGCAAGCGCCGCGACATCGCGCTTGAGGTATGGCCCGCCCACCATATCGAGGATCACGTCGACGCCACGGCCCTCGGTCGCGTCGCGGACGACCGCGACGAAATCCTCCTCGCGGTAGTTGATCGCCCGCTCGGCGCCGAGCCTTTCGCAGGCTGCGCATTTCTCGAGCGTTCCGGCGGTGGCGAAGACCCTCGCGCCGCGCGCCTTGGCAAGCTGGATTGCCATCGTCCCGATACCGGAGCTGCCGCCGTGAACGAGAAAACTCTCCCCTTCCAGAAGCGAGACTCGCTCGAACACGTTGATCCAGACGGTGAAGGCCGTCTCGCACAGCGCCGCCGCCTCCTCCCAGGAAAGACGCTCGGGCTTCGGCAAGGCGTGATCGGCCGGGCAGACGGCGTATTCGGCATACCCGCCGCCGGGCAGCAGGGCCGTGACGGCGTCACCCACCGCCCAGCGGTTCACATCCACCCCGACCGCCGCGACCTCCCCCGCCGCCTCCAGCCCCGGAAGGGGCGACGCATCGGGCGGCGGATCGTAGGCGCCCGCGCGCTGCATCGCATCGGGCCGATTCACGCCCGCCGCCCTGATACGGATCAGGATCTCCCCCGGCCCCGGTTCCGGGATCGGCGCCGTGCCGGGCTTCAGAACCTCCGGCCCGCCCGGCTGCGAGATCTCGACGACGCGCATGGTCTCGGCCATCAGGCGATCCTCCCGTGGGCGTAGTCCCAATAGAGCGCGCGCGCCCGCGCGGCGACGGGGCCGGGCTGCATCGCCCTGTCCTCCCAGCCGATGACCGGCATCACCTTGGCGGCGTTTCCGGTGAGGAAGATCTCGTCCGCCGCGTCCAGTTCGCCCGGCAGCATCGTGACCTCTTCCACCTGCATCCCGTCCTTGCGGAGAAGGTCGATCACCCGCGCCCGCGTGATCCCGGCGAGGAAGGTTCCGTTGGGCGCCGGTGTCCGCACCGCACCATCCTTCACCACGAAGACGTTGGTCGACGCCGTTTCGGCGACGTGGCCGTGCTGGTCGAGGCTGATGGCGTTGTCGAAGCCCTTCGCCCGCGCCTCGGCGACCATGCGGCCGTTGTTGGGGTAGAGGCAGGCGGCCTTCGCCTCCGTCAGCGCGGTATCGGGGCTTGGGCGGCGGAAGCTGGACAGGCAGAGCCTCAGGCCG
>JBMYPI010000290.1:0-2727 GCA_049600155.1 Rubricella sp. | reverse complement strand
GATCGTCATCGACGCGGCGGCGATGCCGCAGGGGGTTTACACGATCGTCCGGAGCGCCGACATGTAGAGGGCTCCCGGCGCAGAGGATACTGAAGACCATGGCGACGACATTGCGGAAGAAGCGCAGGATGACCCTGGTGGCCGTCGGCCTCGTCCTGATCTTCGCGGCGTCCGGCCTCTTCATCGTCGCGATCGGCGAGGGGGGGCAGTTCTTCCGGTCTCCAAGCCAGGTCTTCTCGAACCCGCCCGAGGAGGGTGAGGTCTTCCGCCTCGGCGGGTTGGTCAAGGAAGGCACCTGGGAACGCGGGCAGATGCATGCCTTCGTCGTGACCGATACGGCGATGGATTTTCCGGTTGTCTACGAGGGTATCGTGCCCGACCTGTTCCGCGAGGGGCAGGGCACCATCGTTACCGGCCGGATCGAGAACGGCGTCTTCGTCGCCTCCGAGGTGCTCGCGCGCCACGATGAGGATTACATGCCCGCCGAAGTCGCCGAGGCGTTGCAGGAACAGGGCCTCTACCGCAACGACTTCAACTGAGTCCGCGCTTCTCAACGTCGATTTAAGACAAATTGCGTAAGCCTCCCGGGCACAGCCACGGGAGGCACAGATGCAGACTGTCAGCGAACTGACCGCAGCGATCCTGCGGCGCGAGGGCGGGTTCGTGAACGATCCCGACGATCCGGGTGGGCCGACCAATCGCGGCATCACACTGGGAACCCTGCGCCGCCTCGGGCTCGATCTGACCGGCGATGGCGCCATCGATATCGGTGACGTTCACGCGGTGACGGCGGCGGACGCGGCGGCGATCTTCGAACGCTTCTATTTCCGCGAACCCGGCCTGCACCGTTTGCCGGAATCGGTTCAGGGCGTTGTCTACGACACCTATGTCCATGCCGGCGCCCGTGCCGTGAAGTTGCTTCAGGACGTGCTCAACGATGGGGGCGAGATCCTCGCCGTTGACGGGATCTGCGGGCCGCTGACCGTCGCGGCCGCGTTCCGGAGGGAACGGCGCGACGGCGCCGTTGCGCTCGTCGATGCCTATTCGCTGGCGCGGAGGCGCTTCTACTACCGCCTCGCCGCGGCCCGGCCCGCCTCGCGGAAATACGTCCGTCGCCGGGATGGCGGAAAGGGCGGCTGGATCCTTCGGGCGGAAGCCTTCCTGTCGGATGCGCTGCATCTCGATGCTGCGGGCCATGCGGCACGGGTCGCCGCATGGGACTGATCGACCGTATCCTCGGCCACGGCGCGGCGGAGGTCGGCGGGGCCGTGCGCGATGTCGCCGAAGTCTTCACCGAGAACCGGACCGCGCGCATGGAAGGCGAGATCGCCGCGCGAACGGGGGCACAGGCCCAGTTCGCCGCCGAATTCAGCCGGGCGGGCGGTTCCCGGTTCGATGCATTCGTCAACGGCCTCAACCGGCTTCCCCGGCCGGTCTTCGCGCTCGGCACGGTGGGTCTCTTCGGGTTCGCGATGGTCGATCCCGACGGATTCGAACGACGCATGGCAGGTCTGTCGGCCGTGCCCGAGCCGCTTTGGTGGCTGCTCGGTGCCATCGTTTCCTTCTATTTCGGCGCGCGCGAGTTGCACCACGCGCGGGAGGACCGTCGGGACGCCGCACGCCGGTAGAGAACCGCACGGCGCGGGATTGGCCGCGACCTCGCGCCGCTGCGAATTGCGATCATGTGAAAATCCCTTATTCTCTCCATCAGCAGAAGAAGGTTTCCACATGACCGCAGAGCTTGGCCATTTCGCCCTCATCCTGGCCGCGATCGTCGCGCTTGCGCAATCGGTCGTGCCGCTTGTCGGCGCGCAACGGAACTGGGGGGACTGGATGCGCTTCGGCGTGCCGGCCGCGGAGATCCAGTTCATCCTCGTCGGTTTCTCCTTCGCGATGCTCACATGGGCGTTCATCACGTCGGATTTCTCCGTCGAGCTCGTCGCGGCCAACAGCCACTCGGCCAAGCCGATGCTCTACAAGATCTCGGGCGTCTGGGGGAACCATGAGGGTTCGCTTCTCTTGTGGGTGTTGATCCTCGCGCTCTTCGGCGCGCTGGTGGCCTGGCGCGGGGGCAACCTTCCACCGACGCTGAAGGCCCGCGTGCTTGCTGTGCAGGCGATGGTGGGCGTGGCCTTCTACGCCTTCATTCTCTTCACCTCCAACCCCTTCCTGCGGCTGGAGATACCGCCACTCGACGGCAACGACCTGAACCCCCTCCTGCAGGACCCCGGCCTCGCCTTCCACCCGCCGCTTCTCTACATGGGCTATGTCGGGCTCTCGACGACGTTCAGTTTCGCGATCGCCGCCCTGATCGAGGGGAGGGTCGATCCCGCCTGGGCGCGTTGGGTCCGGCCCTGGGCGCTCGCCGCGTGGGTGTTCCTGACCATCGGGATCGGGCTGGGGTCATGGTGGGCCTATTACGAACTCGGCTGGGGCGGCTGGTGGTTCTGGGATCCGGTCGAGAACGCGTCCTTCATGCCGTGGCTCATCGCGGCCGCGCTCCTGCACTCCGCGATCGTGACGGAGAAACGCAATACGCTGAAGGCCTGGACGATCCTGCTTGCGATCCTGGCGTTCAGTTTCTCGCTGATCGGCACGTTCATCGTCCGCTCCGGCGTGATCACCTCCGTCCACGCCTTCGCCAGCGATCCCACGCGCGGGACCTTCATCCTGGGGATCCTCGCCATCAGTATCGGCGGTGCGCTGACTCTCTTCGCTTTGCGGGCC
>JBMYPI010000289.1:0-2753 GCA_049600155.1 Rubricella sp. | reverse complement strand
CGCAGGGAAAGACGAAACAACGATCCCGACGCAGGGAAAGCCACAGCCGCGTGCCCAGGGGCGGCAGGAAGACGCCCGGCACGCTCGCCCGCACGGGCGAGCCGTCATAGGCCATCTCGAATTCCACGAGGGACTGGTTGCCCATGAAGCGCGCCCGCTGGACGATCCCCTCCGCGGGCAGGCCGCGTTCGGCCGTTTCACGCGGCGGGCCGTCCCCCCGCGCGAAATCGAGATGCAGGTGCTGCGGGCGGAAGATGATCTCCACATCCGCGCCGTCGACAAGGCCCGGCGTCAGGAACAGGCCGAAGGGCGTATCCGTCTGGCGGTTGTGAACAACGCCATGCACCACATTGATATCCGAAAAGAAAGCGGCGGCAGCCTTGTCCACCGGCTTGTTGTAGATGTTGTAGGGCGCCCCGATCTGCACGATCCGCCCCTTGCGCATCAACGCGATCCGGTCGGCGACGCGCATCGCCTCTTCGGGCTCATGGGTGACGAGGAGCACCGCGGTCCCCTCCTCCCGCAGGATGTCGATCGTTGCATCGCGCACATCGTCGCGAAGCCGGTTGTCGAGGCCCGAGAACGGCTCGTCCATCAGCATGATCGCCGGGCGCGGCGCGAGTGCGCGGGCAAGGGCGACACGCTGCTGCTCACCACCGGAAAGCTGGTGAGGGAATTTCCTCTCGTAGCCGGCAAGGCCGACCCGCTCCAGGAGATCGGCGACGCGATGGGCCTTCTCCGCCTTGCTCCCGCCCAGCCCGAAGGCGACATTCGCCCCGACATCGAGATGGGGAAACAGCGCGAAATCCTGAAACATCAGGCCGATGTTCCGCCCCTCCGGCGGGATGCTGTGGCCGGGTCGTGCAACGGTGCGCCCGTCGATACGGACCTCGCCCTCGGTCGGGGCCTCGACCCCGGCGGCGAGGCGAAGGGTCGTGGATTTGCCGCATCCCGACGGGCCAAGCAGGGCCACGACCTCGCCCGCCCCGAGCGACAGCGAAACGCCGTCCACGACGCGGCTGCCGTCGTAAGCGCGCGAGACCGCTTCAAGCTCCAGTTTCGGCGGCACAGACGCCAATGCCCCGTTTCCCTAGCAAAACCATCGGAATTGACCGACACCTAGCAAGCGGGCGGCGGCGGGACAAGGGCCATGGCGCAGCCGGATCAGAGCGTGGCGTTCACCCCGCCGCCATCATGAAGGATGTTCTGACCAACGATGAAGCCCGCGTGCTGCGAGCAGAGGAACGCGCAGGTCGCGCCGAATTCCTCCGACGTGCCGTAGCGGCGTGCGGGGATCGTCTTTTCGCGGTTGGCCTTCGCCTCTTCCACGGTGATCCCTTCCTTCTTCGCGACACCGCCATCGAGGGCGACGGCGCGATCGGTGGCATGGATCCCCGGCAGGAGGTTGTTGATGTTCACCCCGAATTCCGCGACCTGCCGCGCGGTGCCGGCGACATAGCCGGTCAGGCCCGCACGCGCGGAGTTCGACAGGCCCAGCACCGGGATCGGCGCCTTCACCGATTGCGAGGTGATATTCACCACGCGGCCCCATTTCCGCTCGATCATGCCGGGAAGGACCGCCTTCATCAGCATGATGGGCGTGATCATGTTGGCCTGGAGCGCCTTGTAGAAATCGTCCTCGTCCCAGTCGGACCACATCCCCGGCGGCGGGCCGCCTGCGTTGTTGACGAGGATATCCACGTCACCGGCGGCGGCGAGGACCTGCTCCCGCCCCTCCTTCGTGGTGATGTCGCAGGCGACAGTCTTCACCTCGACGCCGTAGGTGGAGCGGATGTGCTCCGCCGTTTCCAGAAGCGGGCCTTCGGTGCGCGCGTTCAGCACCAGGTTCACACCCGCTTCGGCGAGGTTTTCGGCGCAACCGCGACCGAGCCCCTTGGAGCTTGCGCACACGATCGCCGTCTTGCCTGCGATTCCGAGATCCATCCCTCTCTCCTCCGCTTGTGTCGTTTGCCCCTAGGTATGACACCACGCCGCAATGGGAAAGTCCGCACAGTGGAATTGCGGCATCGCACGGGCGGCTCCGCCATGCGTCCGGCGCGATCGGCCATGCTTTCCATCGGCGGAGCCGCGGGATATATCGCGGCCCATGTTGGATCGTGCCCATAACGCCCCCGCCCTGCCGCCCCAGATCGCCCGGAGGCGGACCTTCGCCATCATCTCGCATCCCGATGCGGGCAAGACGACGCTGACTGAGAAGTTCCTCCTGTTCGGCGGGGCGATCCAGATGGCCGGCCAGGTCCGCGCCAAGGGCGAGGCGCGGCGCACGCGGTCGGACTTCATGCAGATGGAGAAGGATCGCGGCATCTCCGTCTCGGCCTCGGCGATGTCCTTCGAGTTCGATCGCTACTGGTTCAACCTCGTCGATACGCCCGGCCACTCGGATTTCTCCGAGGATACCTATCGCACGCTCACGGCGGTGGATGCCGCGATCATGGTGATCGACGGGGCGAAGGGTGTCGAAAGCCAGACCCAGAAGCTCTTCGAGGTGTGCCGCCTGCGGGATCTGCCGATCCTGACCTTCTGCAACAAGATGGACCGCGAAAGCCGCGACACGTTCGAGATCATCGAAGAGATCCAGGAAAACCTCGCCATCGACGTGACGCCCGCAAGCTGGCCCATCGGCATGGGCCGGGATTTCATCGGCGCCTACGACATGCTGCACGACCGGCTGGAGATCATGGACCGGTCCGACCGCAACGTGGTCGCCGAAAGCATCGCGATCGACGGGCTCG
>JBMYPI010000288.1:0-2775 GCA_049600155.1 Rubricella sp. | reverse complement strand
GAGCAGGCATCGATGACACCCTTCCGCTTTGACATCCACGCGACCGATGGCCGGGCGCGCACCGGGCGGATCTCGACCCCCCGGGGCGAGATCCGGACGCCCGCCTTCATGCCCGTCGGCACCGCCGCGACGGTCAAGGCGATGATGCCCGAAAGCGTCCGCGCGACGGGTGCCGATATCCTACTGGGCAACACCTACCACCTGATGCTGCGCCCCGGATCGGCGCGCATCGAACGGCTCGGCGGCCTGCACCGCTTCATGAACTGGGAGCGCCCGATCCTGACCGATTCCGGCGGTTTCCAGGTGATGAGCCTGAGCGATCTGCGCAAGCTCACCGAAGACGGTGTCGAATTCCGTTCCCATATCGACGGCTCCAAGCATTTCCTGAGCCCCGAAACCTCGATGCGGATCCAGCGCGAACTCGGCTCCGACATCGTGATGTGCTTCGACGAATGCCCCGCGCTGCCCGCCCCGCGTGAACGGATCGAGGAGAGCATGCGGCTTTCCATGCGCTGGGCCGCGCGGTCGCGCGAGGCGTTCGGGGATCGGCCCGGCCACGCTCTCTTCGGCATCCAGCAGGGCGGGCTGGAGGAGGATCTGCGCGCCGAAAGCGCGGCGGAACTGCGCAAGATCGGATTCGAGGGCTATGCGATCGGCGGTCTCGCCGTCGGTGAGGGGCAGGAAGCGATGTTCGGCGTGCTCGATTACGCCCCGGGCCAGCTGCCCGCCGAAAGGCCGCGCTATCTGATGGGCGTGGGCAAGCCGGACGACATCGTCGGCGCGGTCGAGCGGGGGGTGGACATGTTCGATTGCGTCCTGCCGTCCCGCTCGGGCCGGACGGGGCAGGCGCTGACCCGGTTCGGCGCGGTCAACATCAAGAACGCCCGCCATGCCGAGGATCCCCGGCCGCTCGACCCCGAGTGTTCCTGCCCGGCGTGCCGCAACTACTCCCGCGCGTATCTCCACCATGTGTTCAAGGCTCAGGAGATCATCAGCTCGATGCTGCTGACCTGGCACAACCTGCACTACTACCAGGAACTGATGCAGGGTCTGCGGGATGCGATCGCGGAGGGGCGGCTCGACGAATACGTCACCGCCTTCCACGCAAGGCGCGCGGAGGGCGACGTCCAGCCGCTCTGAACCCGGCGCTCGCGTCCATTTGCACCTTGCCGACTCGCGCCCGCACCGCCACGCTCGGATGAGGCGGGTTGAACTGGCGCCCGTGCGCCCACACCTGTTCCACCCTGAGAGGGGAGCGGTCCGCCGCCGCGAGCCGGGGCGATCCCTCCTGCCAATGACGAGGATGTTTCTACATGAGCGACCAGATACAGACCCTTCCCGTCCTGCCGCTGCGGGACATCGTGGTCTTCCCGCACATGGTGGTGCCGCTTTTCGTGGGCCGCGAGAAATCGGTGAAGGCGCTGGAGGAAGTGATGCGCGCGGACAAGCAGATCCTGCTGGCCGCGCAAAGGGATGCGAGCGAGGACGAGCCCACGGACGAGACGATCTTCCGCTTCGGCGTGATCGCCAACGTCCTGCAATTGCTAAAGCTTCCCGACGGCACGGTGAAGGTGCTGGTCGAGGGCCGGGAACGTGCCCGGATCGAGCGGTTCCTGCCCAATGACGCCTTCTTCGAGGCCGAAGCGGTGCTCGTGGAGGAAACCCGCGCCGATCCCGCCGCCATTTCCGCGATGACCCGCGCCGTGCGCGACGAGTTCGAACCCTATTCCAAGCTCAACAAGAACATCGCCGACGAGGCCATCGCCGCGGTGGCCGAGATCGAGGATGAGGGCAAGCTGGCCGATACCGTCGCCGGGCATCTCGGCGTGAAGATCCCCCAGAAGCAGACGCTTCTGGAAACGATCGACGTCGGCGAACGGTTGGAGAAGATCTACGGCCTGATGCAGGGCGAGATTTCCGTCCTGAAGGTCGAGAAGAAGATCAAGTCCCGCGTGAAGAACCAGATGGAGCGGACCCAGCGGGAATACTACCTCAACGAACAGATGAAGGCGATCCAGAAGGAACTGGGCGACGGCGAGGGCGGCGAGGACATGGCCGCCGAATACGAAAAGCGCATCTCCGAGGTGAAGCTGTCCAAGGAAGCCCGCGAGAAGGCCGAGGGCGAGCTCAAGAAGCTCCGCACCATGAGCCCGATGTCGGCCGAGGCGACCGTCGTGCGCAACTATCTCGACTGGATGCTGTCGATCCCGTGGGGCGTGAAATCCCGCGTGAAGAAGGATCTCGGCCGCGCCCAGGCGATCCTCGACGCCGATCATCACGGGCTGGAGAAGGTCAAGGAGCGGATCGTCGAATACCTCGCCGTCCAGCAGCGGTCGAAGAAGCTGAAGGGGCCGATCCTCTGCCTCGTCGGCCCTCCCGGCGTGGGCAAGACCTCGCTCGGCAAGTCGGTCGCGAAGGCGACGGGGCGCGAGTTCATCCGCATCTCGCTCGGCGGTGTCCGGGACGAGGCGGAGATCCGTGGCCACCGCCGCACCTATATCGGCTCCATGCCCGGCAAGATCATCCAGGCCATGAAGAAGGCCAGGACGACCAATCCCCTCATCCTGCTCGACGAGATCGACAAGATGGGTCAGGATTTCCGGGGCGATCCGGCTTCGGCCATGCTGGAGGTGCTCGATCCCGAACAGAACGCCACGTTCAACGACCATTATCTCGAAGTCGATTACGACCTGTCGAACGTGATGTTCCTGACCACGGCGAACTCCTACAACATGCCGCGTCCGCTTCTGGACCGGATGGAGATCATCAGCCTCG
>JBMYPI010000287.1:0-2788 GCA_049600155.1 Rubricella sp. | reverse complement strand
GGCATGACTTTCGCGCCGCGCTTCTCGCCCGACGGGTCGTCGATCGTCTTTTCTGTCTCCACGGGCGGGAACACCGATATCTACCGCGTGGACCTCGCCTCCCGCACCCGCGTCCGGCTGACCCGCGAACCCTCGATCGAGACCGCGCCGAGCTTTTCGCCCGATGGCTCCCAGATCGTTTTCGAAAGCGACCGGTCCGGGTCGCCGCAGCTCTACATCATGAACGCCGACGGATCGAATGTGCGCCGAATCAGCTTCGGCCAGGGCCGTTACGGAACGCCCGTCTGGTCCCCGCGCGGCGACATGGTGGCCTTCACCAAGCAAACGGGCGGTCGATTCCACATCGGTGTCATGAATATCGACGGGACGAACGAACGGCTCCTGACGGCCTCTTTCCTCGACGAGGCGCCCACATGGGCGCCCAATGGCCGGGTTCTGATGTTTTTCCGCGAAACGCCCGGCCCGCTCGGCGCGCCGGCGATCGTTTCTGTGGACGTCACCGGGCTGAACTTGCGATATGTTCCAACACCGGGGGCCGCGTCGGATCCGTCGTGGTCGCCGAACCGAACCGAGTAATGACAGGCAAGGGCCGGGTCCGGCCAAGAAGGAAGGCTAGAGCATGATCGAACTTCTCAGGAAACTGGCGCTTGTCGGTGCCATTGCGGCGCTGGCCGCGTGCTCGCAGACCGCGCAGGATACGGCGGGCGCCGGAACCGCGGGTGCGAATGCGGGAGCATCCACCTTCCCCGAGGACTCGGTGGAATACTTCACCGCCGAGATCGGAGACCGCGTTTTCTTCGCGACCGACAGTTCCAGCCTCGATGTGGCCGCGCAGACGACGCTGACCTTCCAGGCCGACTGGTTGCTGCGCTATCCCGACCGGACGGTCGTGATCGAAGGCCATGCGGACGAACGCGGCACGCGCGAATACAACCTCGCGCTTGGCGCGCGCCGGGCGCAGGCCGTCTATGACTATCTTGTCAGCCTCGGTGTTCCCGCCTCCCGCCTGACGACGGTGACCTATGGCAAGGAGCGGCCTGTCGCGCTGTGCTCCAACGAAAGCTGCTGGTCCCAGAACCGCCGCGGCGTGAGCGTGATCTCGGCCGGTTCGGGCGTCTGATTCCGGCCATGGGCATCCGTATCACGACACTTGGTCCGGCCGCGGCGCTTGCCGTGGCCGGCCTTGCGGCTTTCGGCCAGACCGATCCCGCGCCGGCCGAACCCGGTCCCGGCGTCGCAACGGAGGCGACCCCGGCCGCGCCGGTCACTCCGGGCATGACCCTTGAGGATATCCGGCTCGAACTGTCGGCGATCGGCGCTGAACTGGACGCGCTGAGGGCGCTTCAGCGGGCGTCGGGGCAGGGCACGGGCGTGGAGCCCCTCGGCCCCGAGATTCTTGCCCGGATCAATGCGCTGGAAGACCAGCTCCGCGCGGTGACGAACCGGCTGGAACAGCTCAGCTTCGATGTGAACCGCATCGCCGAGGACGGCGGACGCAGGCTTTCGGACCTCGATTTCCGGGTGACGCTCATGGAAGGCGGCGATACCGCCTTCGTCCCTCCGGCCGCGCCGCTCGGGGGCGGCGGACCCTCCGGTGGAAGCGGGACGACACCGGGCGCGGGCGTTCAGACGGCGATCAGCGAGCAGGCCGAATTCGACGCCGCGTTCTCCGCCTACGAGGAAGGCCGCTACGCCGAGGCGATCACCGGCTTCGAGGCTTTCATCGCGACCTATGCCGGTGGCCCTCTCGTGCCGGAGGCGCGTTTCTGGCTTGCGGAAAGCCAGTCCGCCAGTGGCGCGCATCAGGCGGCGGCCACCAATTACCTCTCCGTGTTCAGCGGCAATCCATCGGGTGAGCAGGCGCCCGATGCGCTCGTGGGCCTCGGGGTCTCGCTGGCGCTTCTGGGCCAGGTGTCCGAGGGATGCCTCACCTTCGACGAGGCGCTCGCGCGTTTCGCCGCGCGGGAAGGGCAGGCCTTTATCGAGGAGGTGATGGCGGAGAAGAGCCGCTACGCCTGCCCGTGACGCTTCGCGACCATGTCTTCGAACGGTTGGACGGGACCGGCGCCGATGCGCTGGTCCTCGCCGTTTCGGGGGGAGGGGACTCGACCGCGATGCTGGTCCTTGCGGCGGACTGGGCGCGATCGCGGGGGGCGCGTCTCTTCGCGGCAACGATCGATCATGGCCTGCGCGCGGAAAGCGCGGAAGAGGCGCGGTTCGTCGCCGGGCTGTGCGAGGGGCTCGGCGTGGATCACGCGACGATCGGCTGGCAGGCGCAGGCCGAAGGAAACCTTCAGCAGGAGGCGAGGCGCGCCCGCAGACGCCTCCTTGCCGAACACGCGCGCGCTTGCGGTGCACAGGACGTGATCCTCGGTCACACGCAAGACGATGTGGCAGAGACGTTCCTGATGCGGATCGAGCGGGGTTCGGGCCTCGACGGGCTTTCGGCGATCGCGGATCGGTTCGAGGCGCACGGGGTCCGGTTCCACCGACCACTGTTGTCGTGCAGCCGTTCATCGCTGCGGGAGCTCCTGACAGATCGCGGGATCCCCTGGCGTGAGGACCCCACGAACGCGGATATGCGGTTCCTCCGTTCGCGGATCCGGTCCATCCTGCCCGCGCTCGATACCGTTGGCCTCAGCGTCGAACGCCTCGCGGAGACGGCTCATCGGCTCTCGGACGCCCGGGCGGCGCTGGATCTTCACGCCGCCGCTCTCGCCCGCGATACACTCGCGGAGACCCCCGAGGGCGCTATCACGCTCGATCGTGCGCTGTTTCTCGAGGCGCC
>JBMYPI010000286.1:0-2794 GCA_049600155.1 Rubricella sp. | reverse complement strand
GCTGGACAAGCTGCTGGCCTTCGATCCGGACGGGGGCGGTGAAGAAGAAGGTGGCGCCGGGGGCTCGGTGCCGCCGGTGACCATCCCCGAGCCGCCGCGCAATCCGGCCTCGCGCACCGGCGATCTGTGGATCCTCGGCGACCACCGGCTGCTCTGCGGCGACAGCACCAGCGCGGCCGATGTGCGCCGTCTGATGAATGGCGAGCGGGCGATCCTGTTCGCGACCGACCCACCGTATCTCGTCGATTACGACGGCTCGAACCACCCGACCCGGAACAAGGATTGGTCGGCGTCCTACGGCACGACCTGGGACGACAGCAGCCAGGGTGCGGACCTCTACGACGGGTTCATCGCGGCCGCGGTGGCGGAAGCCATCACCGAGGATGCCGCCTGGTACTGCTGGCACGCCTCGCGCCGGCAGGCGATGCTGGAAGCCTGCTGGGAAAAGGCGGGCGCCTTCGTCCATCAGCAGATCATCTGGGTGAAGGATCGCGGGGTTCTGACCCGGTCCCACTACCTCTGGAAACACGAGCCCTGCTTCATGGGCTGGCGCCGCCCGAACCGCCCGCCGAAGGTGGCCGAGCAGACGCTGCCCTCGACCTGGGAGATGCCCAGTTTCGCCAAGGACGAGCGCCCCGACCACCCGACGCCGAAACCGCTCGACGCGTTCGGCATCCCGATGCGCCAGCACGTCGCACGCGGCGGGCTCTGTTACGAGCCCTTCTCGGGGTCCGGCTCGCAGATCATGGCGGGTGAGGCCAACGGCCGACGTGTCTTCGCGATGGAGATCAGCCCGGCCTATGTCGATGTCGCCGTGGAGCGCTGGCAGGCCGAGACCGGCCGAGACGTGATCCTCGATGGCGACGGCCGAACCTTCGCCGAAGTGAAGGCCGAGCGGCTGGGCGAGACGCCGGCCGCGGCCGAGGGGGCCCACGCGGCCTGACGACGTGGATGGCTTGGCTTTACCTTCCTCCGGCCTGCCTGCCGGAGTCGGCGACGCGTGCCTGTTCGGCCTCTCGCTCTGCTCTGGCGCCGGCGGGCTCGACCTCGGGCTGCACCTCGCACTACCCGGATATCGCACTGTGGGTCACGTCGAGCGGGACGCCTACGCCGCGGCCATCCTCGTGGCGCGGATGGAAGACGCGGCCCTGGATCGCGCGCCTCTCTGGGACGACGTTGCCACCTTCGACGGCCACCCTTGGCGCGGCGCGGTGGATATCGTCACTGCGGGCTATCCGTGCCAGCCGTTCTCCGTCGCGGGCAAGCGCCGGGGCGCGGACGATCCGCGACACCTCTGGCCGCATGTCGCCCGCATCGTCGGCGAGTGCGAACCGCCGTTCGTGTTTCTCGAGAATGTCGCCCATCATCTCCGCCTCGGCTTCCCCGAAGTCGCCGCAGGACTGGTCGGCATGGGCTACCGCCTTGCGGCAGGCGTCTTCACGGCGGCGGAAGTCGGCGCGCCCCACAAGCGGGAGCGGCTGTTCATCCTCGCCCACCGCGAGCGCGACCACCTGGCCGACCCCGCGCGCCTGCTCGGGGACGCGGTCGAGCGGCGGCAACCGGACGGAGATGATGCGTCTCTGGATGACGCCGACGGCGCGGGATCACAAGGACGGGGCGACGAGCCTCGCGAATACGCCGGTGAACGGCCTGCTTGGCCGCCAGGTCCTGGTGACGCCGACGGCTGGGAGCGATACCTCGGAGCCGCGCCGGACCTTGAACCCGCTGTTCGTCGAGGCGCTGATGGGCTGGCCCACAGGGTGGACCGCCTTCGGCTCTGTGGCAACGGAGTGGTCCCTATGGTCGCGGCGCATGCGCTCCGAACTCTCGCAGCTGAACTGCTGGCCGATGGATGAGGACGCGGCATGAAGCAGAGCCGGGCCATGTCGCTGGTCGAGGTCGTCGCCAACGTGGCGGTCGGCTACGGCGTCGCGGTCGTGACGCAGATCCTGATCTTCCCGATCTTCGGGCTGCACACGACGCTCGCGCAGAACCTCAAGATGGGCGCGGTGTTCACGGTGGTGAGCATCGCGCGCTCCTATTTTCTGCGCCGGCTGTTCGAGGCGATCCGCGTCCGTGAGCCCAAGTCGCCGAATGACGGAATGAAGGTGACGCGCGCTCGTCCGGTGAAATACACTCGCTTCCAGAGGGAGGAACCGGGCGAATGGCGGGCGGACAAAAGCATTGGAATGGCGTCTATGGCGCGAGGTCGGAAGACGAACTGACCTGGTTCGAAGCCACGCCGGCTCTGTCGCTCGAACTCGTCCGCGCGCATCTGCATCCGGGCGATCCGTTCATCGACATCGGCGCCGGCGCGTCGCGCCTCGTCGATGTCCTGCTCGAAGAGGGCTTCGGCCCCCTCACCGTGCTGGACCTTTCGGGCGCCGCATTGGCGGTCAGCAGGCAGCGTCTCGGCGCTCGGGGCGACGACGTCGCATGGATCGAGGCGGACATAACGACGTGGGAGCCGGACCGACCCTATGCCATCTGGCACGACCGTGCGGTGTTCCACTTTCTGACCGCGGCCGACGACCGTGCCGGTTACGCCCGCGCGCTTTCGGACGCCCTGCAAACGGGCGGGATCGCGATCATTGCGACCTTTGCGGATGACGGACCGGAGATGTGCTCGGGTCTGCCAGTGGTGCGCTATGCGCCCGAGGCTCTGGCGCAGGAACTCGACCGGTTGCTGCCGGGGCAGTTCGACATGGTCGAAGCCAGACGCCACCTGCACATCACGCCGAAGGGCAACCGGCAAAGCTTCCAGTACAGCGTGTTCCGGAAGACGGATCGCTGA
>JBMYPI010000285.1:0-2838 GCA_049600155.1 Rubricella sp. | reverse complement strand
CGCCGAGCATGTCATGGGTCGCGCCGCCCATCAGGAATTCCCGCAGGCGGCTTCGCCCGTAAGCCCCCATCACGACCAGGTCGCAGCTTGCCGCCGTCGCGTAGGTGTTGAGCACCTCCGCGACGCGCCTCCCGTCGCTGTCGAGCTGGGTGATCTGTGCATCGACGGCGTGGCGATCGAGGAAGACGGCAAGCTCGCTGCCCATGACCTCGGCCGCGGGCATGTCGACCGTGACGATCTCCACCTTCCCGGCATCGCGGATCAGCTGCATGGCCCCCCGCACCGCCCGCATCGCCTCGGCCGAGCCGTTCCACGCGATCTGGATCGTCTTGCCGATGCTTTCGGACCAGCCCCCCGGAATGATCAGGACGGGCGCTTCGCCCGAGAACAGCACCGTTTCGAGGATCCGTGTCCGCGTTTCCTGAAGGGGCTGATCCTTGGGGTCGGTCATCACGACGAGATCGGCGAAGCGGGCGAGCTTGCACACCTCCTGCCCTACATGATCGTAGAAACAGAACAACTCATGCACGTCGAACCGCAGGCCCGAATCCTGGAGTTTGTCGGTGACGGCTGCCACGGATTCGGCCAATCGCGCCTGCGCCGCCTCGATCAGACCGGCATAGACGCCCGCGACACCTCCACCATAGACCGTCGGCGGATAGGAGGGATCGAGTTCGAATGCGAGCACCGTCAGATGCGCGTCCTGCTGGCTCGCAAGCGCAATCACCGCATCGAAGCGCTCCGCGCTGCCTTCCGTTCCGTCCCAGACGGCGACCATGGACGTGATGCTCATCGCTTTCCTCCCGTTCAACCCCGGATCAGACACCGGCTTGGCTAGGCTGTGCCAGAGACCGCTTGCCCGCTTTGATGCGCGTCAAACTCGGAAAATATCGCCGCCGGGGTTCTTGTGGCGGGGCGCGATCGTTTCTAGAGTCCGGCCCAAGTCAAAGCGCTTTGAGACCGGCCCAAGCCGGCTCTGGGGAGAACACGGATGACAGTTCATCGCGAAGTCGCCGCGGTCACAGACCGTATCCGCGAACGCTCACGCCCGTTGCGCGAGCAGTATCTGGGCCGGATGGAAGAGGCGATCCGCAAGGGCCCGCACCGCGCGGTCCTGTCCTGCGGGAACATGGCCCATGTGACGGCCGCCTGCGGCCCGGCCGACAAGGATGCAATCGCCCATACCGACGCGGGCAATATCGGCATCATCACCGCCTATAACGACATGCTTTCGGCCCATCAGCCGTTCGAGACCTTCCCCGCCCTCCTGCGCGAGGCGGCACGGGAGGCGGGCGGCACCGCGCAGGTCGCGGGCGGCGTTCCGGCGATGTGCGACGGGGTCACGCAAGGGCAGCCGGGGATGGAGCTTTCGCTCTTTTCCCGCGACGTGATCGCGCTCGCCGCTGGGGTCGGCCTCAGCCACAATGCCTTCGACGCCGCGCTCTACCTCGGTGTCTGCGACAAGATCGTGCCGGGCCTCGTGATCGCCGCAGCGACCTTCGGCCATATCCCCGGCATCTTCGTGCCCGCAGGCCCGATGACGACCGGCCTGCCCAATGACGAGAAGGCGAAGGTCCGCCAGCAATACGCGCGCGGGGAGATCGGCCGGAAGGAGCTTCTGGAAGCCGAGATGAAATCCTACCACGGGCCGGGCACCTGCACCTTCTACGGCACCGCGAACACCAACCAGATGCTGATGGAGTTCATGGGGCTGCACCTGCCGGGCGCGAGCTTCGTCAACCCCGGCACGCCGCTTCGGGAGGCCTTCACCAGGATGGCCGCAAAGCGGGCGCTGCAGATCACCGCGCTCGGCAACGAGTTCACCCCCGTATCCGCGGTGCTGGACGAACGCGCCTTCGTCAACGGGATGGTGGGCCTGCACGCGACGGGCGGCTCGACAAATCTCGTCATCCATCTCGTGGCGATGGCGCGGGCGGCGGGCATCGTCATCACCTGGGAGGACATGGCGGACCTCTCCCGCATCACGCCACTGATGGCGAAGGTCTATCCCAACGGGCTTGCCGACGTGAACCAGTTCCATGCCGCCGGTGGCCTGTCCTACATGATCCGCGAGTTGCTCTCGGAGGGCCTCCTGCACGAGGACGTGCGCACCATCGCGGGCGATGGCCTGTCCCGCTACGCCAAGGAACCGCGCCTGACCGATGCGGGCGAGATCGCCTATGTCGAGGGCGAAAAGGAGAGCGGGAACGACATGATCCTGCGCCCCGCCGCGAGCCCGTTCCAGCCAACGGGGGGGCTGACGCTTCTGACGGGCAATCTGGGGGCGGCGGTCATCAAGACATCCGCCGTCAAGCCCGAACGCCGGGTGATCGAGGCGCCCGCTCGGGTGTTCCACGATCAGGAGGAGGTCAAGGCCGCCTTCAAGGCCGGCGAACTGGAGCGGGACGTGATCTGCGTCGTCAGGTTCCAGGGGCCGAAGGCCAACGGAATGCCCGAGCTGCACTCGCTCACGCCTGTGCTGGGCGTGTTGCAGGACAAGGGGTTCAAGGTGGCGCTGGTCACCGACGGGCGGATGTCGGGCGCGTCGGGCAAGGTTCCGGCGGCGATCCATCTCAGTCCCGAGGCGGTGGATGGGGGTCCGATCGCGAAGATCCGTGACGGCGACATGATCCGCCTCGATGGCGAGACGGGAACACTGGAAGTCCTCGTGGACGCGGCTGAATTCGACGCGCGGGAGGTGGCTTCCGCCGATCTTGGCGGCAATGGCTACGGCATCGGGCGGGAACTTTTCGAGGTATTCCGCCAGACCGTCGGCGCGCCGGCCCACGGCGCGACGCCGCTTTTCGCCGCCGAATGAGAAGGACGACAGCATGACGC
>JBMYPI010000284.1:0-2839 GCA_049600155.1 Rubricella sp. | reverse complement strand
TAAGATACCGCACTTGGTAAAAATTATAGAAGAACGAGGATAGTCTAACTATCGCGTTGAAATAGTAACCGCGTTTATCCCTTTCGTCGCACAATCGGGGGGTAATTCCGGTAAAAGGAGAAGCGACATGAAACTGCATGAACTGCGCGACAATCCCGGCGCAACGAAAGCCAAGAAGCGCATCGGCCGTGGCCCCGGCTCCGGCAAGGGCAAGACCGGTGGCCGTGGTATCAAGGGTCAGAAGTCCCGTTCGGGTGTGGCGATCAACGCCTATGAGGGCGGCCAGATGCCGCTCTACCAGCGGCTGCCCAAGCGCGGCTTCAACAAGCCGAACCGCAAGAAGTTCGCGATCGTCAATCTGGGCCTGATCCAGAAATTCGTGGACGCGGGCAAGCTCGACGCGAAATCCGAGATCACCGAGGACGCGCTTGTCGCCTCCGGCCTCGTTCGCCGCAAGCTCGACGGTGTCCGCGTGCTCGCCAAGGGCGAGATCTCCGCGAAGGTTTCGCTTGCCGTCACCGGCGCCTCAAAGGGCGCGATCGAGGCGGTCGAGAAGGCCGGCGGATCGATCACGGTAACGGCACCGGCAGAGACCGGCGACGCGGCGGAGTGACCCTTGCGCGCACCGCGCGTGACCCTTACGAAACACCTCTAGAGAGAGGTCGAACGCGCCGCCGGTCCTTCTCGGACCAGGCGGCGCTGTCTTAGGAGGATCCCCTGAATGGCATCCGCAGCGGAACAGATGGCCGCGAACATCTCCTGGTCGAGCTTCGGCAAGGCCAAGGACCTGCAGCAGCGAATTCTCTTCGCGCTGGGCCTCCTGATCGTCTACCGCATCGGCACCTATATTCCGGTGCCCGGGATCGATACGGTCCAGCTTCGTGAATTCTTCGAGAGCGCGCAGGCGGGCATCGGGGGCATGGTCAACATGTTCACCGGCGGCGCCGTCGGCCGGATGGCGATCTTCGCGCTGGGGATCATGCCCTACATTTCCGCCTCGATCATCGTGCAGCTTCTCAGCTCCATGGTGCCGAGCCTGGAGGCGCTGAAGAAAGAGGGCGAGCAGGGCCGCAAGAAGCTCAACCAGTATACCCGCTACGGCACGGTCGTGCTGGCTTTCGCGCAGGCCTATGGCCTCGCCGTGGGGCTGGAAAGCCAGGGGCTCGTGACCGATCCGGGCTGGTTCTTCCGCGCGTCCTGCGTCATCACCCTCGTCGGCGGCACGATGTTCCTGATGTGGCTCGGTGAGCAGATCACCCAGCGTGGCATCGGAAACGGCATCTCGCTGATCATCTTCGTGGGCATCATCGCCGAGCTTCCCGCGGCGCTCGCCCAGTTCTTCGAGCAGGGCCGTTCGGGCGTGATCTCCGTTCCGGTGATCCTCGGGATCATGGTGATGGTCGTCACCGTGATCATGTTCGTGGTCTTCATGGAACGCGCGCTGCGCAAGATCCACATCCAGTATCCGCGCCGGCAGGTCGGCCAGAAGATGTATGGCGGTGAAAGCTCCCACCTTCCGGTGAAGATCAACCCAGCGGGCGTTATCCCGGCTATCTTCGCAAGCTCGCTGCTGTTGTTGCCGACGACGGCGGCCACCTTCTCGGGCGGGGATGGCTCGGGCTGGCTTGGCGCGGTCGCGGTCTATCTCGGTCGCGGGCAGCCGCTCTTCCTGCTGTTCTTCGGCGCGATGATCGTGTTCTTCACATATTTCTATACCGCGAACGTCTCCTTCAAATCGGATGACGTCGCAGACAACCTCAAGAAGCAGGGCGGTTTCGTGCCGGGCATCCGCCCCGGCAAGCGGACGTCGGAATACCTCGATTATGTCGTGACCCGCCTTCTCGTCGTCGGTTCGGCCTATCTCGTGGCGGTCTGTCTCCTGCCGGAGGTTCTGATCAGCCAGCTCGCCGTGCCCTTCTATTTCGGCGGCACGTCGCTTCTGATCGTTGTGTCGGTGAGCATGGATACGGTCAACCAGATCCAGTCCCACCTCGTTGCCCACCAATACGAGGCGCTGATCGAGAAGTCGAAGCTGCGCGGCAACCGGTCGAAGCCCAAGGGCCGCAAACCCGCCCCGGGGAGGCGTTGATGAACATCATCCTTCTCGGACCGCCGGGTGCCGGCAAGGGAACCCAGGCCCGCCGCCTCGTGGAAGAGCGCGGGATGGTGCAGCTCTCCACCGGGGATATGCTGCGCGCGGCCAAGAGCTCCGGCACCGAGATGGGCCGCCAGGTCGCCGAGGTGATGGCCAAGGGTGAACTCGTTACCGACGAGATCGTCATCGGCCTCATCGCCGAGCAGCTCGATGCAGGCGCTGGAGACAAGGGCGTCATCTTCGACGGGTTCCCCCGCACGCTCGCCCAGGCGGATGCGCTTTCCGCCCTTCTGGAGAAGCGGGGCGAGGGGCTCGATGCCGTGGTCCAGATGGTCGTCGATGACGAGGTGCTGGTGTCCCGCATCTCCGGCCGGTTCACCTGCAACACCTGCGGTGAGGTCTACCACGACGAGACGAAGCGCCCGAAGGCCGAAGGCGTCTGCGATGTCTGTGGCGGAACCGAGTTCACGCGGCGGGCCGACGATACGGCCGAAGCACTGAAGACGCGGCTCCTGGCCTACTACCGGGAAACCTCGCCCCTGATCGGCTACTACTACGCCAAGGGCCAGCTTCGGCAGATCGACGGATTGGGCGAAATCGAGGCGGTCGCGGCGCGCGTGAAGGGCGCTCTGGACTGATCCTTTACAAGGCGTTTCCGCGGGTTGACGCCGGATGATTCAACCCTATACTCCGCGCACCCTCCGAAAGGAGAGTCGCATCCCTGATATCCGGGCCTGGGCGGGC
>JBMYPI010000283.1:0-2857 GCA_049600155.1 Rubricella sp. | reverse complement strand
AGGCGGGGCCTGCGCGGTGCCTCCGGCGGGGATATTTTTCAAGACATGAGGTTACTCGGCGGCGATGCCCTGACTGCGGGCCGCTGCTTCGCGCCGCTTGAGATCGGCGAAGATGTCGAGGATGCGGTCCAGCCGTTCCTCGCCGGCGCTCGGCGCGGTCCGTGCCGCGATGTCCACGAGGAAGGCGGTTTCGGGGAGCGGCCTGTCGGTCGTCAGCGGTTTGGGGGCGATGGCCATGACCGCCGCTTCGCAGATGGAGCGGGACAGCAGACCGATCTTGCGCCCGGGGCCGGTATGGGCGCGCGTCGTGACGCTGTCATGACCGGCGCGGGCGATTTCCGAACCGATGGCGCCATAGATGTGGCGGCAGGCGATCATCGCCATGCGGTGCTGGCGCGGCAGATGGGCGATCCCCGGCATCGCTCGGCGATAGAGTCTTTCGGCCTCGGCCAGAAGGCGCGCGGTGACGTGGCGCAGTTCCGGGGTCGGGGCCGGATCCGCTATGAGCGCGTCGGGGTCGATCCCGGCTTCGGCGAGCCAGTCGAGCGGAATATAGATCCGGCCCATCCGCGCGTCTTCGCCGATATCCCGGGCGATGTTGGTGAGTTGCATCGCGACACCCATGTCACAGGCGCGTGCGAGCGTGCCCTTTTCGCGGTTCCCCGCGAGAACGGCCATCATGGCACCGACCGCAGCCGCGACTCGCGCGGAATAGGCGCGGACATCCGAAAGCGTGCGATACGCGCGGGCTTCGGCATCCCAGGCGAAACCTTCAAGCAGCGCATCGGGCAGGCCGCGTGGCATCTCGTGGCGCTCCACGACCCGGGCGAACGCGCGATCCGCCGGATCGTCGTGAGGCCGACCCGCATAGATCGCATCGAGCCGCGCGCCGAGATCGAGAACGGCGGAAACCTTCGCCTCCTGCAGGTCCACGGCATCATCGGCGAGGCGACAGAAGGCGTAGAGCGCGAGCGCATCCTCCCGCATCCGCCGCGGCAGCAGAAAAGAGGCCGCATGGAAGCTCTTCGAGCCGTGGCGGATCGCCTCGCGGCAGGCTGCGATATCGGCCTCAGCGGACATGGGCCGCCCGCGGAATGAGCTTGTCGACAACCTCGGCAGAGGCGACGACGCCGGGAAGGCCCGCGCCCGGGTGTGTGCCGGCGCCGACCAGGTAGAGCCCGTCGACGGCGTCGGACCGGTTATGGGGCCGGAACCAGGCCGATTGCAGGATGCGCGGTTCGATCGAGAAGCCCGTGCCGAAAGGCGAGAGGTAGCGGGTCTCGAAATCCGCCGGCGTGAGCACATGATCGGCCTCGATATGTGCCTCGAAGCCGGGAATATGCTGTTCCAGAACGGCGGCGACCTTGCGTCGGTAGGCGGTTTCCTCCGCTGCCCAGTCGACCGGGTTCTCGTGGCCCAGATGTGGAACCGGGCTCAACGCGTACCACGCGTCACCGCCTTCGGGCGCAGCCGTCGGATCGGTCACGCTCGGGCGGTGCAGGTAGATCGACATGTCATCGGACAGGTGCCCGTCGAGGAAGATGTCCCTGCAAAGGCCTTCGTAGCGCGGGCCGTTCAGGATCGTGTGGTGGCCGATATCGGGCCATTTCTCGCGGGTGCCCTTCGTCCCGAAATACCAGACGTAGAGGCCCATGGACCATCGCGCGCCCTTCAGTTTCTCGTCCGTCCATTTCTTGCTGTGGTGATTGCGCAGCAGGTGGGTATGGGTGAAGCCCGCATCGGCGTTCGAAACGACGAGGGCGGCGGGCAGGTGGCTGCCGTCCTTCAGCGTCACGCCCGTCGCGCGGCCCTGTTCCACCGTGATTTCGTCAACCTCGGTCTGCAGCGCGATATGCCCGCCCTGACCTTCGATCACGTCGACCATGCCGAGAGCGATCGCCTCCGCGCCGCCCATGGCGTAATGCACGCCGAACTCGGCCTCCAGGTAGCTGACCAGCGCATACATCGAGGTGACGTGGAAGGGATCACCCCCGATGAAGAGCGGGTGGAACGAGAAGGCCATCTGCAGCCGCGGATCGCGGAACCGCTTCGCCGCGCGCTGGAAGATCGAGGTGTCGGCCCGCAGCCAACCGAAGGTCGGCAGAACCTTGATGAGTTCGGCAAGCTCGTGCATCGGCCGCCGCCCGAGCCCGACGAAGCCGACCTGGTAGCGGCGTTCGGCATCGGCCATGAACCGGTCGTAGCCCCGGCCCTCGCCGGGGGACAGGCGTTCGACCTCGGCCCGCACCGCTTCGCGGGAGGAACTGACGGTGAAGTCCGATCCATCGGGAAAGCGGATGGTGTAGTAGGGGTCGAGATGGCGCAGATCGACATCGGCGTGGAAATCCCTGCCCGCCGTCGCCCAGAGCTCCTCGAAAAGATGGGGCACGGTCACGATCGTCGGGCCCAGATCGAAGCGATAGCCGTTCTTGCGGATGGCGGAGCCGCGACCGCCCACGCTGTCGAGCCTGTCGAGCACGACGGCGCGATAGCCTTTCGCTCCCAGTCGGATCGCCGCGGAAAGCCCCCCGAAACCCGCACCTATCACGACGGCCAGCGGCCGATCGTCTTCATCCGCGGCGAGGCGCTCGGCCAGGTCCGTTCTCGTCAGCATGTCACGCGCTCCCGTATGCGTTCCTTGCAATGGTATGTCAGATTTTTTTGACAACAAGCATTACAATACAAAATTGACACTATATTCTGTTGGAGACGCCGCAGGCGTGGAAGAGTCGGGAGCACTCCGTCGATGTCCGTCGTGACGATAAGCTATTTCAGGTTCGGGCCTCTTGGCGCCCGTCTTTGGGCCTTCGCGCAGATGGGCCTTGCGCGCGCCGCTCTGGCGCGCACACCCGGAATC
>JBMYPI010000282.1:0-2863 GCA_049600155.1 Rubricella sp. | reverse complement strand
ATGGGGAACGTCGAGGCCGAGACGCCCGAAGGCGCGGCGGACATAGCCGATGCCGCCGACGACGATATCCCCCCGATCGAGCGGGATATCGTCAAAGGCGGCATCCTCGAAGGGGCGGACCTCCTCCCCGAGCGCCTCGAAGCCGAGGATCGCGGCGAGACGGTTCATCGATGTGGCTTTCCCGTCTATCGCCAGAACATGCACGGTCACGCAGCACCTCCCTCATGCACCGGAGCGACAGTAACGAAGAAACCCGCCACGAGGGGCGGGTTTCGGGAATTCGCACGCTGTGGAGAGGGTCTTATTCCTCGTCGGCCAGCGCCTCTTCCTCGGCGACCCGCGCCTTGTCGGCCGCGCCCTTCGCGTCCACGTCGCGCTCGACCAGTTCGATGATCGCCATCGGCGCCATGTCGCCGTAGCGGAACCCGGCCTTCAGCACGCGGGTATAGCCGCCGCTACGCTCGGCATAACGCGGGCCCAGCACTTCGAAGAGCTTCGCGACATACGCGTCCTGCTTGAGCTGGGCCGCGGCCTGGCGGCGGGCATGAAGATCGCCACGCTTTCCGAGCGTGATGAGCTTGTCCATGATCCGCTTGAGTTCCTTGGCCTTGGGCAGGGTCGTCTTGATCTGCTCATGCTCGATCAGCGAGCCGGCCATGTTCGCGAACATCGCCTTGCGGTGTTCGTGGGTGCGGTTGAGTTTGCGGTAACCGTTACCGTGACGCATGTGTCCATTCCTTCTTTATGCTTTGTCCGGGGGGCCATGCGTGCGGCCCCCTCTCCTTGGGGCGGGATTGCCCGTATCTCAGAACTGGTCCTCATACTTCTTGGCGAGGTCCTCGATGTTTTCCGGCGGCCAGTCCACGATGTCCATGCCGAGGTGGAGGCCCATCTGCGCGAGCACTTCCTTGATCTCGTTGAGCGACTTGCGGCCGAAGTTCGGGGTCCGCAGCATCTCGGCCTCGGTCTTCTGGATCAGGTCGCCGATATAGACGATGTTGTCGTTCTTCAGGCAGTTGGCCGACCGGACCGAAAGCTCCAGCTCGTCCACCTTCTTGAGGAGAAGCGGGTTGAATTCGAGGTCGTCCTCTTCCTCGGCACGGGTGCCGTGATCGGGCTCGTCGA
Source organism: Rubricella sp. (assembly GCA_049600155.1). Classification (GTDB taxonomy): domain Bacteria; phylum Pseudomonadota; class Alphaproteobacteria; order Rhodobacterales; family Rhodobacteraceae; genus Rubricella. Next base: position 1,738 of record JBMYPI010000282.1, on the reverse strand, counting down.
AGTTGACGAAGACCTGAAGCTGATCCTGGAGGATACGCGCCGCGTAGGCGATCGCGTCGTCCGGCGTCAGCGAGCCGTCCGTCTCGACCGAGAGGGTCAGCTTGTCATAGTCGAGCACCTGGCCCTCGCGGGTCGGTTCGACCTTGTAGGAGACCTTCTTGACCGGCGAGAACAGCGCATCGACCGAAATCAGGCCGATCGGAGCATCTTCCGGGCGGTTCTTGTCCGCCGGGACGTAGCCTTTCCCGTTCTCCACGGTCAGTTCCATATAGACGGATGCGCCATCGTCGAGGTGGCAGATCACATGGTCCTTGTTCAGGATCTCGATCCCCGCGCTTTCGGAGATATCGCCCGCCGTCACCACGCCCGGGCCGGTTGCCGAGATCGAAAGGCGCTTCGGCCCCTCCGCGTCGGATTTGACCGCGACGCCCTTGAGGTTGAGGACGATGTCGGTCACGTCCTCGCGCACGCCGGCGACGGAGGAAAACTCATGCAGAACGCCGTCGATCTGCACGGAGGTGATCGCCGCACCCTGCAGCGAGCTGAGGAGCACCCGGCGCAGGGCGTTGCCGAGCGTCAGGCCGAAGCCACGCTCCAGCGGCTCGGCGACGGCCGTGGCTTTGCGGCGCGGGTCGGCGCCGGGACGGATGTCGAGGGCGGTGGGGCGGATAAGCGCCTGCCAGTTCTTCTGGATCATATGAACTCCTCCATTCCTGTCTTCGGCGGGATCCGGGGCCGAAGACGCCCGAGGAACGTTGTATCAAACGGGAAAAGGCGCACGCGCATCCACCAGGGTGGAGCGCATGCGCCGGGTCTTTGAAATCGTCAGACGCGGCGGCGCTTGGGGGGGCGAACGCCATTGTGCGGGATCGGGGTCACGTCACGGATCGCCGTGATCTGGAACCCGACAGCCGCCAGCGCGCGCAGCGCGGACTCACGACCGGAGCCGGGGCCCTGCACCTCGACCTCCAGGGTCTTCATGCCGTGCTCCTGCGCCTTCTTGCCCGCATCCTCCGCCGCGACCTGTGCGGCATAGGGCGTGGACTTGCGCGACCCCTTGAACCCCATCGTGCCAGCGGAAGACCACGCGATCGCGTTGCCCTGCGCGTCGGAGATGAGGATCTTGGTGTTGTTGAAGCTCGAATTCACGTGGGCCACGCCCGCCGTGATGTTCTTGGAAACCTTGCGTTTCGCGCGGATCTTGTCGCGTGCCATCTGCCCGTCTCCTTACTTCTTCTTGCCGGCGATCGGCTTTGCCGGGCCCTTGCGGGTGCGGGCGTTCGTGTGGGTGCGCTGGCCGCGCACGGGCAGACCGCGACGATGGCGCAGGCCGCGATAGCAGCCGAGGTCCATCAGGCGCTTGATGTTCATCTGCGTGTCGCGGCGCAGATCGCCCTCGACCACGAGGTTCGCATCGATATGCTCGCGAATACGAAGCACGTCCGCATCGCTCAGATCGTTGACGCGGGTCGTCGGCTCGACGCCGGTTGCCGCGCAGATTTCCGTCGCCGTCGTGCGACCGATACCGTGGATGTAAGTCAGGGCGATCTGCACCTGCTTGCCCGTCGGAATATTGACACCAGCGATTCGCGCCAAGGCTCTTGCTCCGTCTGTCGTCGCGCCCCTCCAGGGGCGGTTCCTGTCTGCCCAAGCCGTGCAAGGGCGGTTCTCACGATGGAAGCCGACCGCTGAACCCGCGATCGGCTTCATCAAATTGCAATACCCGTCAGAAGCGGTG
>JBMYPI010000281.1:0-2881 GCA_049600155.1 Rubricella sp. | reverse complement strand
AGCTGTGCGGCGGGCGTCTCTCCGTGAAGCCGGGTCGTACCGGTAAGATCGAGAAAGGCTTCGTCGAGAGAGAGCGGCTCCACCAGCGGGGTCAGTTCCAGCATCATGGCGCGGATCGCGCGCGAGGCTTCCGCGTAGGCCGCCATGCGGGGTTTCACGACTTCGGCGTCGGGGCAAAGCCTGAGCGCCTTGAACATGGGCATCGCGGACCGGACGCCGCGAACGCGCGCGATATAGCATGCCGTGGTCACGACCCCGCGCCGACCGCCGCCGACGATCACGGGCCGGTCGCGCAGCGCCGGGTTGTCGCGTTTCTCGACCGAGGCGTAGAACGCATCGCAATCCATGTGTGCGATCGACAGCGCGTCGAGCTCGGGGTGGTTCAGGACCCGTGGCGACCCGCAGGACGGGCATCGCCCCTGATGGGCGAACCGGGCAAGGCAATCGCGGCAGAGTGCTGTCGTCATGATGTCAGTCTAGAGGTGCTCGCGTGGACGATCCATCGCCGCCAGACCGGAAACCGGTCCGCCGGACGCGTCGCGCCCCGGGGTAACGTGAGCGTCGTCAGGGCAGGGAGGCGACGATCCTTCGGGCCGCCGATGCCGGATCGGCTGCCTGCCAGACCGGACGCCCGACAACGATATGGTCCGCACCCGCCTCGATCGCGGCGCGCGGTGTCGCGATCCGTTTCTGATCCCCTGCATCCGCCCCTTCCGGCCGGACCCCGGGCGTCACGATCAGGCGTCCGCGCGCCTGGGGAAGCGCGCGGACCAGCGCCGCTTCGTTCGGCGAGGCGATGATTCCGTCGGCACCCGCTTCGAAGGCACGTTCCGCACGCTCTGCGACGAGATCGGTCACCGCGCCGTCGCGGATCAGCGCGGCATCGAGATCGGCGCGGTCGAGGCTCGTCAGGATCGTGACCGCGAGGATCTTCATTCCCGACCCCGCGGCCCCTTCGCGCGCGGCCCGCACGACATGCGGATCGCCATGCACCGTCAGGAAATCGAGATCGAACCGCGACAGCCCACGCACCGCGGACTCCACCGTCGCCCCGATATCGAACAGCTTCATGTCCAGGAAGACGCGCTTGCCCTGGTCCTTCAGCTCCATCGCCAGCGCGAGACCACCCGTGGTCAGCATGCCGAGGCCGATCTTGTAGAAGCCGCATTCGGGGCCGATGCGATCCACGAGGGTCTGCCCCGACACGGCGTCGCCGGAGTCGATGGCGACGATCAGGCGGTCATCCGATGAAGTCATTGCCGTTCCCCTCCGAGGCCTGCCCGCCCCTCATGCCGGGAGTGCCGGGCCCGGTCAACACCGCCATGACGCACGCGTAAGTTGATCCATGTCAGTGAGGCGCTGATCTCGAATCGATATTTCGGTTTTCGAAAGTCGAAATCCTGGAGGGGAAGATGAAGGCGCATTCACTACTGGCACTGGCGGTTTTGCCACTCATGTCTTCGGCAGTTCTGGCCGATATTGTCGTACAACCGGAGGGGGTTGTCATCACCGATGATGGACGTGTCGAGACTCCGCTGACCGACGAATTCGGCTCCGGTTGGCGAGGGGTCAACCTGTACATGGATGAATACTCGGCCAATTGCGTCGCCTGCCATACCAACCCGGAACTGGAGGTTACGGGGCTCGGCGGCGATGTCGGGCCAGAGGTCCGGCCCCTCGGCGAGATCTACGATCGGGCGGAGCTTCGCGCGATCCTGGTCAACGCCCCGGCGATCTTCGGCGAGGAAACGGCGATGCCCGCGTTCTATGTCGATCCGGGCGATGGTCTCGGCACGCTTCTGACGGCGCAGCAGATCGAGGATATCGTCTCCTATCTGATGGAGATCCGCTCCTACTGAACGTGCATCTTGAGGGCGATCGTCTCTCTTCCCATCTAACGGGAGGAGACGGCCCGATACGGGCGTCTCGTCTTTAAGGCCCTGTTCCGCGTGCTTCGGGCGCGGATGATCGGGGTGCTGCTAGGGAGACGGGCATGAATTTCGAAAAGTTCACGGAGCGCGCACGCGGCTTCGTTCAGGCGGCGCAGACAATCGCTCTGCGGGAGAATCACCAGCAATTCCGGCCGGAGCATCTGCTCAAGGCCCTGCTGGACGACGATCAGGGTTTCGCGACATCGCTGATCGCGCGCGCGGGTGGCGATGCGAAGGCGGCGCGCAGCCTGACGGAGGCGGCCATCGCGAAACTGCCCCGTGTCCAGGGCGGTGGCGATCAGCTCTATGCCGATAGCGCGACCGCGCGCGTCTTGGCGGAAGCGGAACAGATCGCAAACAAGGCGGGCGACAGCTTCGTCACGGTCGAGCGGATGCTGACCGCGCTCGCCATCGTGAAGTCGGAAGCCGAGAGCATCCTGAAGGCGTCGGGCATCACGCCGCAGGCTCTGAACGAGGCGATCAACGACATGCGCAAGGGGCGGACGGCCGATTCCGCCAGTGCCGAGGAAGGCTACGATGCGCTCAAGAAATACGCGCGCGATCTGACCGAGGCCGCCCGCGAGGGCAAGATCGATCCGATCATCGGGCGCGAGGAGGAGATCCGCCGTGTCGTGCAGGTTCTCAGCCGCCGCACGAAGAACAACCCCGTCCTCATCGGTGAGCCTGGCGTCGGCAAGACCGCGATCGCCGAGGGCCTCGCGTTGCGCATCGTGAACCGCGACGTGCCCGACAGCCTGCTCGACAAGCAACTTCTGGCGCTCGACATGGGCGCGCTGATCGCAGGCGCCAAGTATCGCGGCGAGTTCGAGGAGCGGCTGAAGGCCGTCCTTTCCGAGGTGACCGCCGCGGCCGGGGGCATCATCCTCTTCATCGACGAGATGCACACGCTTGTCGGAGCCGGCAAGGCCGACGGCGCGATGGACGCGTCG
>JBMYPI010000280.1:0-2889 GCA_049600155.1 Rubricella sp. | reverse complement strand
GAGATCCGCGATGGCGGCCCGGGAAAGGACGGGATCCCCGCGATCGACGATCCGGTTTTCGTTCCCATCGCAGGGGATGACGTGCTCGCCCCGGATGAACCCGTCGTCACGGTCGCACTCGATGGCGTGCCGGCGAGGGCGTATCCGATCCGCTATCTCACCTGGCATGAGATCGTGAATGACGAGATCGCGGGCGTGCCCGTCGCCGTCACCTTCTGCCCTTTGTGCAACACGCATCTCGTCTTCGACAGGCGGGTGGATGGCGCGGTTCTCAGCTTCGGCGTCTCGGGCCTCCTGCGCCATTCGGACATGATCATGTACGATCGCGAAACCGAAAGCTGGTGGCAGCAGTTCACCGGTGAGGCCATCGTGGGCGACCTGCTCGGGGCAGAGCTCACCACGATCCCCGCATGGATGGAAAGCCGGGCGAGCTTCGAGGCCAGCCATCCCGACGGTCTCGTCATGGCGCAACCGGACCGGTTCCGCAGGCCCTATGGCGAGAACCCTTATGTGAACTACGACAGCCTGCGCCGCCCGTTCCTCTATGATGGCGAGATGCCCCCCCACGGGATCGAGCCGCTCTCCCGCGTGGTGCGGGTGGGGGAGCGCGCCTGGCCTCTCTCGCGCATCGCCGAAGCCGGGGTCCTGGAGGAGGCGGGACTTCGCATCGCGTGGGAGGCCGGGATGGCGAGCGCCCTCGATGGCCGTTTCATCGCCGGCAGTCGCGATATCGGGCAGATCCGCGTCTTCGATGCGACGACGGGCGATGATGTCGCCCACGAGATCGCCTTCGCCTTTGCCTTCCACGCGTTCCACCCCGATGGCGAATGGATGCTCCAATGAAGATACTCGGCCCGCTCCTTGCCCTCACGCTGGTTCTGCCCGCACAGGCGGAACCGCATTTCTCCATCGACATCACACTCGGTGCTGACGCGGATTACGACGCCGCCGTCGACACGATCCGGCAAGCCGACGCGACGGCGACCTCGCTGACGCTCTACTGGGACGAGGGACAGGACGCCTCGGGCCGCTACGTCGCCGATCCCGACTGGGCTGCGATTGCGGGAGGCTACTATCCCGGGCAGGACATCGCGATTTCCCTCACCTTGTCGGTCATAGACACCGTCACCGACCGTCGGCCCGAAGACCTCAGGGCAAGGGACTGGTCCGATCCGGTCGTGATCGACCGGTTCGTTACCTATGCCGAAGCCGTCCTCGAACGGATGCAGGATGTCGAGATCACCGGGATATCGGTTGGAAACGAGGTGAACGGATATCTTTCCTCCCCGAAGGCCATTGCGGATTATGCACGATTCCTGACGGCGGTCCGCGACCGGCTTCGCCCCATTGCGGGGGAGGATGTTCCGATAGGCACGAAACTGATCTGGACCGATCTTCGCGAAACGCCGGACCGCTGGCAGCCGGTCATCGACGCGAGCGATGCGCTGATGGTCACCTACTATCCTCTCGGTCCCGGCTTCCTCGTGATGGGGGAGCCCGTCGCGCCCCAGTTCGACAGGATGATCGCGCTGGCGGAGGGCAGGCCGGTCCATATCCTGGAGGCTGGAATGCCCTCCGACGGATGCGGCTCCACCGAGCGGGATCAGTCCGCCTTCGTGTATGCCGCCGTGACGGAATGGGAAGCGCGGCAATCGGCGATCCCGCACCTGTCCCTGACGTGGCTGACCGATCGCGCGCCGGAGGAGATCGCGGCCTATCAAGCCTATTACGGTGTCGGCGATGCCTGTTTCGGCGCCTATCTCGCGAGCCTCGGCCTGCGCGGCCATGACGGGCGGGCCAAGCCCGCGCTCGACTGGCTCATGAGCCGCTGATCAGCCCGGCTGGACGAGCGCGTGGCGTTTCTTGCCCGCCGAAAGCTTGATCCGCCCCGAGACGGTGACGATGGCCTGGGGATCGCTGACCGCCTCGTCATCGACGCGGGCGCCGCCGCCCTCGATCAGGCGCCGCGCCTCCCGCCCCGATTTCGCGAGGCCCGCCTGGACGAACAATTGCGCGATCGAGGTTTCGCCCGCGGGCACGGTTACGGTGGGCAGATCGCCGCCGACGCCGCCCTTCTCGAAGACCTCGCGGGCGGTCGCTTCGGCCGCCGCCGCCGCCTCCGCCCCGTGGGCGAGCGTCGTCACCTCGTTGGCGAGGCGGATTTTCGCCTCGTTGATCTCCGAGCCTTCGAGCGCGCCGAGCCGGTCGCATTCCTCCACCGGCAGTTCGGTGTAGAGCTTGAGGAACCGCCCCACATCCGCGTCGGTCGTGTTGCGCCAGAACTGCCAGAATTCGTAAGGCGAAAGCATGTCGCCGTTGAGCCAGATCGCGCCGCCCGCGGATTTGCCCATCTTCCGCCCGTCCGAGGTCGTCAGAAGCGGGGTCGTCAGACCGTAGACCTCGTGGTCGAGAATCCGGCGCGTCAGGTCGATCCCGTTGACGATATTGCCCCACTGGTCGGACCCGCCCATCTGCAGCGCGCAGCCGTAGCGGCGGTTGAGCTCCATGAAATCGTAGGCCTGGAGGATCATGTAGTTGAATTCCAGGAAGCTCAGCGACTGCTCCCGGTCGAGACGCGATTTCACGCTCTCGAAGCTCAGCATCCGGTTGATGGAGAAATGCCGCCCCACATCGCGCAGGAAATCGAGGTAGTTGAGACAGTCGAGCCACTCGGCATTGTTGAGCATCAGCGCGCCGGTTTCGCCTTCGCCATAATCGAGGTAGCGGGCGAAGACGGTCTTCATGCCGGCGATATTCGCGTCGATCGCCTCGGGGCTGAGGAGCGGCCGCTCCTCGGACCGGAAGGAAGGATCGCCGACCTTCGTGGTCCCCCCGCCCATCAGCGTGATCGGCTTGTGGCCGGTCTTCTGCAGCCAGCGCAGCAGCATG
>JBMYPI010000279.1:0-2920 GCA_049600155.1 Rubricella sp. | reverse complement strand
GCCGGCGCGCGCGCGCGCGCACACGCGCACACACGCACACACACTCACACGCGCGCGCACGCGCGGAGCCTGCAACAATTCCCGGCGGATCGAGCCCGGCAATGCCTTCGGCCCGCCTGTCCGCCCGCCTCGCCCCGAGCCGGGGGCCGGGCTGGCGGCCCGATCTGGCCGGATCCCGGCTCATCCGGATCATCAGCCATGCCGCGTTCCTGCTCAGTGGCCTCGATCGCGACGCATCGCTCCGTCTCTTCGCCGATCTCGGCCAGCATTGCCGCTATGTCGCGCAGGGCTGGGCATCGGCGGCGGAAGGCTTGCCGCGCTTCACTGCCGTTGCCGGTCTTCTCTATGGCGGAATCGCGCTGGAGGGCGGCGCGGCATGGAAAGCCCGCGCGGAGGACGCGTTGACGAGCCTGTGCAGGGACGGGATCGGCGCGGACGGCTCGATACCCAGCCGCAATCCCGCCGAACTCGCCGAGGTTTTCCGGATCCTTGTCTGGGCTTCCCGAGCACTGGAGGAAACCGGGGCGGCGCCGAGTGCGGAGCATTACATGGCGATCGCCCGGATCGCGCCGTGCCTGCGGATGCTGAGGCTCGCCGATGGTCGCCTGCCGCATTTCCACGGCGGCGGGCGCGGTGTGCCGGGTGGGCTCGACCGCGCGTTGGCGGATAGCCGCGTGCGCGACGCGACCCGCGTGAAGCGCGCGATGGGCTACTCGCGCGTTGGCGCCGGACGGACGGTGATCGTGCTCGATGCGGCGCGCCCACCCATGGGCGCGACTTCTTCCCGGGCGCATGCCGGCACCCTCGCCTTCGAAATGGCATCGGGCAAGCGGCCGATGATCGTCAATGCGGGCCCCGGCGAGCTCTTCGGCCCCGACTGGTCGGTCGCCGCACGGGAGACGCGGAGCCATTCGACGGTCGAAGTGGACGCGTCCTCCAGCGCGCGCTTCGATGCGACCGGCCGGATCGAGAACGCGGCCGAGACGGTCTCGGTGGAACGCGCGATCGACAGGCAGGGCATCTGGCTGCTGGCCTCCCATGACGGATACCTCCCCCGCTATGGACTGACCCACGAGCGCCGCCTCTATCTCGGCCCCGATGGGCGGGACTTTCGTGGCGAGGATACGCTTTCGGCGCAGTCGACCCGCGAGAAGGGCAGCTTCGCGGCCCGGTCTCAGGAACGTGGTGGCGCCCTCCCCTTCGCCGTGCGCTTTCACCTCCACCCCGATGTCGACGCGTCGCTCGACATGGGCGGAGCGGCCGTATCGCTGCGCCTGAAATCGGGCGAGACTTGGATCTTCCGCCAGACCGGCGGAGAGATCGCTCTGGAGGCGTCCACCTATCTCGACGAGAACCGCCTGCGGCCACGCGCCACCAAACAGATCGTGGTCAAGGCGGCGATGAGCGAGTATGCAGCCCGCGTCAACTGGGTCCTGCGGCGGACCGACGATGGCGGACGGGCGACGCGCGACCTCGAAGGCGCAGGCGAGCCCGTGATGCCCGATCCCGCCGCCTGAGCGTCGAGAAAGGTCATCCCTCCATGAGCACAGCCACCGTCCCCGTTCGCCGGGCGCTTCTTTCCGTGTCCGACAAGACCGGCCTCATTGCGCTCGCTTCAGCACTCGACGAGCAGGGTGTCGAACTGGTTTCGACCGGGGGCACGGCGAGGGCGATACGGGAAGCCGGCCTGCCGGTTCGGGATGTCTCGGAGATCACCGGTTTTCCCGAGATGATGGATGGCCGGGTCAAGACGCTCCATCCGATGATTCACGGCGGTCTGCTCGCACTGCGCGACAACGCCGATCACGTCGCGGCGATGGAGGCGCACGGGATCGGGCCGATCGACCTTCTGGTCGTCAATCTCTATCCGTTCGAAGCGACCGTCGCGAAGGGCGCGGATTACGACACCTGTATCGAGAATATCGACATCGGCGGCCCGGCGATGATCCGCGCGGCGGCGAAGAACCATGCGCATGTCGCAGTCGTGGTCGAGCCCGACCAGTATGGCACGCTTCTGGACCAGATTGCGGAAAGCGGCGGCACCACGCTCGCGTTCCGCAAGACCCTGGCGATGACCGCCTATTCGCGCACCGCCGCCTATGACAGCGCGGTCTCGACATGGCTCGCGGCGGAGCAGGGCGAAAACGCACCCCTTTACGCCTCGCGTGCGGGCCGCAGGGCACAGGTGCTCCGCTACGGCGAGAACCCGCACCAGTCCGCCGCCTTCTATACCGATGGCTCGAACCGTCCCGGCGTCGCGACCGCGCGTCAGCACCAGGGCAAGGAACTGAGCTACAACAACATCAACGATACCGACGCCGCGTTCGAACTCGTCGCCGAGTTCGAAGAGCCGACCTGCGCGATCATCAAGCATGCCAATCCTTGCGGCGTTGCGACGGGGAGCTCTCTTCTCGATGCCTATTCCCGCGCTTTCGACTGCGACCGCGTGAGCGCCTTCGGGGGCATCATCGCCTTCAACCGGACGCTCGACGAGGACACCGCAAGAGCGATCACCGCGATCTTCACCGAGGTCGTCATCGCGCCCGAGGTTACAAATGGCGCGCGGGAGGTCTTCGCCGCGAAGAAGAACCTTCGCCTTCTGACGACCGGCGGCCTGCCCGATCCGCGCGCCGCGGGCCTCACCTGGCGGCAGGTCGCGGGCGGGGCGCTCGTGCAGGATCGGGACAACGGCCATATCGGGATCGAGGATCTGAAAGTGGTGACGGAGCGCGCGCCAAGCCCGGCGGAGATGCAGGACCTTCTCTTCGCCTGGAAGGTCGCCAAGCACGTCAAATCGAACGCCATCGTATACGCCAGGGGTGGCGCGACGGTCGGCGTCGGCGCCGGGCAGATGAGCCGGGTCGACTCCACCCGCATCGCCGCCCGCAAGGCCGAGGACATGGCCGAGGCGCTCGGCCTC
>JBMYPI010000278.1:0-2998 GCA_049600155.1 Rubricella sp. | reverse complement strand
GGCGTTGGCGATCGTGGTCGGTGGTGCACTCACGACGCTCGTCGCGGGCCTCGCCTTCGCGCTCAGGCCGCTCTCGGCGCGGCCGGCGCGGGTGCTGCGCGCGCAGGATTGATAGGGAAAACCGATTGAAATCGCCTCTCACGAAAGGCGATGCACCCTTGAAGCGGGCCCGAACCTCACCGATATTGTTGCGCGAGTGACGCCGGTTTCGGCGTCATCCGCTTAAATACACAGGGAAATTGGACAATGGCTGAGAACTTCACCTTTGCCCGCGCCGGTGCCGAAGCACGCGCCCAGCTGGACGCAGGCCTGCGCGCGCACATGAACAAGGTCTATGGCACCATGTCGGTGGGCATGGTGATCACCGGCCTCGTGGCCTGGGCGCTTGCCGGCCTCGCCACCACGACCGATACGGCGAACGCCGTCGCTCAGATCCGCCCGGGCGAGTATCTGACGAATCTCGGCATGCTGCTCTACACCTCGCCGCTGCGCTGGGTGATCATGTTCGCCCCGCTGGCCTTCGCCTTCGGCATTCCGATGATGATCAACCGCCTGTCGGCGGCCTCCGCGCAGGCGCTGTTCTACCTCTTCGCGGCGGTGATGGGCGCATCGCTCAGCTCGATCTTCCTCGTCTACACGTCGATGTCGATCGCGCAGATCTTCTTCGCGACGGCAGCGATGTTCGCGGGGATCTCGATCTGGGGCTACACCACGCAGAAGGATCTCTCCGGTTGGGGCTCGTTCCTCTTCATGGGCGTGATCGGCCTCGTCGTGGCTTCGATCATCAACATCTTCATCGGGTCCGGCCCGCTGATGATGGCGATCTCGGCGATCGGCGTGCTGATCTTCGCGGGTCTCACCGCCTATGACACGCAGCGGCTGAAGAACGAGTATCTCTACTTCGCGACGCAGCCCGGCGGCGAAACCTGGCTGGAGAAGTCGGCGATCCTCGGCGCGCTGAGCCTCTACATCAACTTCATCAACATGTTCGTCATGTTGCTGCAGCTCTTCGGCAGCCGCGAGTAAGCGGAAGCGGAGCGGGAAATCGAAGGGCCGGGGTCATCCCCCGGCCCTTTTTCGTGACATCGCAGCGCCCTCGTCAGCCGAGATCGACCCAGCACTGGTCCTTCCTGTCCCAGATCGCAGGTGTGCCGAGGACCTCTCCCGGCCCCAGCGTCGCGGTCTTTGTCCGGGCCAGAGCATCCAGATCGGACAGGTCGTCCCCGGGCAAGAGATCGAAGTAGAGCAGAGAGGGCGTGTTGAGATCGAACGCCCCGGGAAGCACGAGCGTGTATCGATTGACGATCCGAGGCTCGGCGCTGAAAGGGGTCGCCGCGCGGCATGTCTCCGCGGGATCGATGGTATCGCGCCGCGCTACCCGCCGCGGAAACGGGTGTGCATCCGTGCGCTCGCCATCGCCCTGCCAGACGCTCTCGATCGTCTTCAGCGTGTCCTCGATCGCCATATCGACCTCCCCGAAACGAAAAAGGCCGCGCACCGCGCGGCCCTTTCATCACCAAGGCATGGCTCGGATCACTTGATCTTGCCTTCCTTGTATTCGACATGCTTGCGCGCGACCGGATCGTATTTCCGAACGGTCATCTTCTCGGTCATCGTGCGCGCGTTCTTCTTGGTCACGTAGAAATGCCCGGTCCCCGCGGTGGAGTTCAGGCGGATCTTGATGGTGGCCGGCTTCGCCATGTGTCCGTCTCCCGTAACGGGCCGGATCGCCCGCGTGAATCATGGGCACACCCCGAGCGCGCCCGAAAAACTGAAGCCTGCTCTCTAAACGAGCCCCGCGTGGTGTCAAGCCCCGGTCAGCATCCGGAAATGGGATCTGCCATCCTCGTGCCGGAAGAAGGGCACCGGCCTGTCCGGGCCGGTTCCTTCGCGCAGAATATCCTCCACCTCGGCGAGCACGACCTCGGTGATGAACGGCAGATTGAGATCCCGCGCCTGGCGCAGGCCGATCCAGTGAAGGTGGGAAAGCTCGTCGCAGGCGCCCGAGAAATCGTCCGGATCGCACTCCAGAGCGCCGGCATCGACGAGGAAGAAACGCGCATCGAAACGGCGCGGGCGCCCGGGCGGCGTCACGGCGCGGAAGATGAAATCGAGCGGCGCGTGATCTGGCAGACCGGCCCTTTCGACGAACCCTTCCCAGCCCGAAGGCACCGGTTCGGGTTGCGATCCGGGCCTGGCGAGAGCAAGCCCGGTTTCCTCCCACAATTCGCGGACCGCGGCGGAGGCGAGCGCGGGCCCGAAGCCGGGCGGGGCGTCCGCCTGCAACCGCGCGGCCACATGCGGGCCGAGGGCACGGGCGGGTGTGATCGCCGCGTCGGTATCGTCCACCGCGCCACCTGGGAAAACGTATTTGGAGGGCATGAACGCCGCCTTCGCGCCCCGTTGGCCCATCAGGACGCGAGGTCCGTCAGCGCCGTCGCGCAGGACGATCACCGTCGCGGCATCCCGGATCGGCTGGTTGTCGTCGGTCATCGTGCGGTTCCTCCCCGGCGCCGAGAATGGCCGCTGCGGGGGGCGCCGTCCAGCCGAGGTGTTCAGAGCGTCGCGGGATCGCCGAAACCGAACATCCGCTTCGCCCACTGGAACCCGACGAACATCCCCTTGATCCGCGGCAGAAGATACAGCGAGAGCACCGAGAACAGGATCGAGAATCCGATCGCCATCGTCCAGCCCTGCGGCTGCCAGGTCTCGAAGACGAAGAGGAGCGCGGGAGCCATCAGATGCCCCGCGATCAGCATCGTCGCCCAGGCAGGCCCGTCATCCGCGCGATGGTGGAAAAGCTCCTCCCCGCAGACGGGGCACGTCTTCCGCACGGCAAGATAGCCGCGGAACATCGGCCCGCTGCCGCAGTTCGGGCACCGTCGCCGCCAGCCGCGCCAAAGCGCGGCATTCACGTCGCGCTCGGCGCTCGCGTCGTTCGTCTCTTCGGTCATGGTCCCGACTATAGGAAGCCGCGCGCTCGGGATCAGTGCGACAG
>JBMYPI010000277.1:0-3015 GCA_049600155.1 Rubricella sp. | reverse complement strand
ACACCTGTCCATCGCGGCTGGCCGGACCTCTCACCGTCTCTTCGCTGGATGATCCACTGGAGACCGTCCCGGCAGACGATGACTCTGTGGCGCGATGACAGAACGAACACGACATCGAGATAGTCGTTTGCGGTCTCCTGGCGCGGGCTTTGGCTCCGCACAGCTCGGGTCAACGAGGGCATCTCACTCACCCTCCGGCATGCGACTTTCGATCCAGGCGTCGATATCGCTCCGGCGCCAGGCGACGAGGCGTGTCCCAAGTTTGACGGGTTTCGGGAACTTGCCGACCTTCATCCACTCGTAGATCGTCGAACGGGACAGGCGGGTGCGAGCCTCGACCTCGGAACGGCGTAGCAAAACCTCTGACATCGGAGGTTCCTTTCGGAGCTTGGTGAACATGCCCGGAAGGGTGTCGATCCGATAGCCAACAGTCACATGGAGAGAACCCTCCTATTTTCGGCGGGTTTTCTCCTTGATCGTCTCGCGAATGTAGTGGTCCGGGTTCACTTCAAATCCAAGCGCTTTCAGCATGTCGCTGACGAAGCTGTGGAATTCTCCGCTTGGCTGCTGCGATATGCGATCCATCAAACGGGCGGGCGGTCTGCCCGCAAGCCTCTCGAAAAGCTCATAGAGCGTATCGACAACAGTCTGCACCTCCCGCCGACGCGGCCTTCCCCCCGGACGACGCGGTCGACTCGTGCCGCTCACATCGGCTTCCGCTGCGCGCGAAACCTCGAGCAGCTTCTTCGACATGGACGCGATCAGCTCCGCAAACGCGATTACAGCTTCACGCGGGTCCACGGAGTCATCTTCGCCGGAGCCATCGGCGTCGGAGTTTTCGCCGTCGAAGAGTTCGAGATAGTCGAGCGCGGTCGGGTCCGCTGCTCCGTGGAGATAACGGTTACCCCAAAGACCGACCCTGCGGAGCTTCTCCTCAGCCCTCTTGAGGTCGCCTGCAGCACTCTTCAGCAGATCCAGATCACCGACTTCGGCCTTCATTGCCTTCGCGGTCTGTTCAAACCCTACGCCGATACTGCGGCCAATCGAAATGTGCCGAGCAGCTTTCAGCACCTCGGCTTCGGCCACTGAAGGAAAATGCTTCCTGATGCACTGTGCGATGGCTTTCTCTTCCTCTGTCACAAGAGGCTCTCCTTCCGCCTGCTCAGGAGTGGCCGGCACGAGCGGCAATCGCCATCACCCCAAAGTGCCGAACCGCAGGATCTCCGCGCTATCGGCCCCCTCGCCCCTCATATATGCGCCCCAGGCCGTCATCATCGCGCGCCGCCGCTCGAGCATGTCAGAACGCTGGTAGGCCCTCTCGACCTCCGATCCGATGAAGTGGGCGAGCGCGATCTCTGCCATATCGCGTGGGTACCCTTGCTCGGCGGTCCATTGCCGGAAGGTGGAGCGGATGCCGTGGGGCACAGCGGGGCGCCTGCTGCGCGGGTCGAGATAGCCGGGGCGTCCGGCCTTCTCCTCCGCCTCCTGCATTCGCCGCATGACAGCCGAGATCGACATGTCGGAAAGCGCCCCGCCGCGCTGGCCGAAGAACACATTCGAATTGCCGTCGATGTGGGGAAGGCCACGGAGGAGCGTGACGGCCTCAGCCGTAAGCGGCACGCGATGCTCCCGCCCGTTCTTCATCCGCGAAGCCGGAACCGTCCAGATGCCGATCTCGAAAGCACCATCAGCCGGTTTGGAAAACTCGACCTCATCCCATGTCATGCCCCGAACCTCACCCGAACGCGCGGCGGTAAGTGCAAGGAACTGGAGCGCTCTGGCCGCCATACCTTCACGTGCCGCCAGATCCGCCCACCAGCGAGCTACGTCGCGCAGGTCAAGCGCCGGATGATGGCCGCTATCGGCCACCTTGGCGGGCTTGGGCAGCATTTCCGCGAGATTGCCCTTCCAGCGGGCGGGGTTGTCGCCTGTCCGATGCCCGGCCGCGGTCGCCCAGGAGAGAACATTCTCGATCCGGCCCCGAAGCCGCGAGGCGGTTTCCGTCTTCTTACGCCAGATCGGTTCGAGCACGCGCAGCACGTCCTGCACATCGATATCGGACACCTGCTTGCGCCCGAGCACCGGAAGGGCGTGGCGATCGAGGGTGGAGCGCCACTGCTTGCGATGCTTGTCGTTGCGGAACTCCGACAGCTTGACGGACAGGCAGGCGTCGACAGCCTGCGCGAATGTCAGTCCCTCCCGAGCCTTGCGTTTCTCTGCAAGGGGATCGCCGCCAAGCATGGCCGTGCCACGGTTCTCGAGCGCCTTCTCCCGCGCCATCGCAAGGGAGACAGCCGGTGGGCTGCCCAGCCCCAACTCGCACCGTTTCCCGCGAATGGTGATCCGCTGGACCCACTGTTTCGCGCCGTTTTTCGCCACGCGCAGGAACAACCCCTGACCATCGAAATACTTTCCCGGCTCCGTGACCGTGGCGACGAAGCGCGCGGAGAGCGCTTTCTCGGGTTTCCTGATGCTGACACTCGGCAATCTATCCCCCACTTCATCCCCCACATAAATGTGGAATACGCGGGACCATGCCGGAACACATCGCACAAGGAAAGGGGACATTCACCAATATTTACTGGACGTAGATGGTATCAGCCGGACGAGTGCAGACCTTGCGATGGCGGCCATCTCCTCCGCCACCTGCCCCCGCGAAAGCGTTATCCCGATCCGGCTGCGGCCGGATTTTTCCGTTGTTCTCGAGGGTCATGCGGGGGGGGATTGGAGCCGTGCCGCTGGACGCATTCGTGCGGCACCTCGACATCCAGTCCGCGCCGGTGTTGGTGATCGGTCGTCATTTGCCGAATGAGGGCGGCGGCGGCCGGATCGCCCGCTTCGGGGCGGCGCTTGGCCAGAACCTGATGGCGCCACCCAACGTCAAAGGTTGGCCCGGCGGCCGGCACTGGATCACGGCCCACACCCTGCTGCTGCGCCGAAAGGGCCTCGAGCGCGCCGTGCGCAGCCCCGAGCTCCGCAAACGGTTCAAAGGCGGAGAGGAGGCGGTGGCGAAAT
>JBMYPI010000276.1:0-3029 GCA_049600155.1 Rubricella sp. | reverse complement strand
CACGCGCTTCGAGCGGCCGCCCCTGCAATGGCCCCTGTTCTCCACCTTCACCTTCGCGCTGACAGCGGCGCTCATCCTCGTCACGGTGTGCTGGTTCCTGGTCACGCGCCTGACCGGGCCATTGCGCAAGCTGGCTGGCGCGGCGGAACGGCTCGGTCGTGGTGAGGACGCGGTCCCGTTGCCATTGGTTGGCCCTGCGGAGGTCGAAGACCTGACGCGGGCGTTCAACCTGATGCAGGAACGCCTGACCAGATACGTCGCCGACAGAACGCGTGTTCTTGCCGCCGTGGGCCATGATCTGCGCTCGCCGCTTACAGCGCTCAGGGTGCGCGCGGAGATGGTGGACGACAATGAGACCCGAGAAAGCCTGATCGAGTCGATCGAGGAAATGCAGACCATGGCGGAGGCGACGTTGAGCTTCGCCGAGGACCTGACCGGAACTGAAGATCCGCGAGAGGTCGATGTCGGTACGTTTCTTCACGACCTGGCATCCGACATGCCGGATCAGCCCAAGATCCTCGGTGGCCCCGTCGTTCATGCGCGCCTGCGCCCGGTCTCGTTTCGTCGCGCTGTGCGAAACGTCGCGGAGAACGCGCTCCGCTACGGGGGGAGCGCCGAGATCGCCTGGCGGTCCGAGGACGATACCCTCGTCATCGAGATACGCGACGGGGGCCCGGGCATCCCGTCCGACAAGCTCGAGCAGGTCTTCGATCCGTTCTTCCGGCTCGAAGGCTCGCGTTCGCTTGAGACCGGCGGGCATGGTCTGGGGCTTTCCATTGCCCGATCCATCGTCCGTGCGCATGGCGGCGAGATCCATCTCGCGAACCGGAGGGACGGCGGACTCGTGGCGACCATGATCGTCCCGCTCGCGGGCAGGCGGTCTCAAAAGACGTCATCGGCGAAAGAGGAGTGGGAGAATGCTGAGATCGATAGCGACAATGGCGCCGTTCGCGATACTTCCGACGGCAGTGGCCGCCGATCCGCCGGCGGATTGGCAGGGGAGGTATGATCACATGATGTGGGGCAGCGGCTACGGCATGGTGGGAGGCCTGATGATGCTTCTTTTCTGGGGCGTCGTCATCGTCTTGATTGTTCTCGCCGTGAAATGGTTCACCGACAACCAGGCCGGAGGCAATCGTGGAAGGCGCGACGCGATCGACATCCTGCGCGAACGCTTCGCCGCCGGTGAAATCGACGAAGAGGAATTCGAAAGCCGGAAGAAGGCGCTGGAGCGCTGAAGCGTCACCCCGTCGGGCCGGTCACTCGGTCCGGCTGAATTCGCGGGTTCCGGCCCGATCGAGGGCGTCCATGACTGCGTCGGCCGTCAGCAGTTCCGGCAGAACGATGCCCTCCGGTGCACCAGGCCCATAGACGACGTTGAACGGGATACCGAAGCGGCCGAAGCCCTCGAGATACCGGGAAATCGCCTCGTCCGGGCGGGTCCAGTCGGCTTGCATCGCTGCGATCCCAGGACGGCCTAACGCAATCACGACCGGGTCCCGGTCCAGCACAAGCGCCTTGTTCGCCTTGCAGGTCAGGCACCAGTCCGCGGTCACGTCGACGAAGACGACTTCCCCCATGGAGATGCGTCGGGCGATTTCGCCCCGTTCAAACGGGAGCCACGCAATTCCACCTGACTCGGATGCAATCGTTCCTGGCGACGACAGGCGGTCCGACAGGGTTCCGGAGACGATCAGCATCACGACGGCGAGAGCGGCTGCGGTTGCACCGCGCGCCGTACCGCTCAGACCCCGCATACTGAGAACCCCGACAACGACTGCGGTCACTGCAACGGACGCGAGGGTCGCGATCGGTCCTGCAACGCCAAACATGACCCAAACCAGCCAAAGAGCGGTCCCGCCGAGCAGGAGACCGAGAACCGCGCGTAACACGCCAGTCCACCTCCCCGGTCTGGGGAGGCGCCGGATCAATCCGGGCCGCGCGGCGATGGCCAGGTACGGGGCCGCCAGTCCGAGACCGAGGAACGTGAAGACGACCGCGATGTCGATGCCGCGACCGGCCAGCGCGAAGGCGACGGCCGTTCCGAGGAAGGGGGCCGAACACGGGGTCGCGAGGACGGCCGCGAACGCCCCCGCGGTGAAGTCCCCGAACAGGCCTTGCGCTGAGCCGGCATTCGCCAGCCGCGTCTGCAGGCGAGACGGCAGCGCGATTTCGAACGCGCCCGCGAGATTGGCCGCAAAGATCCCAAGGACCAGCACCATCAGGGACAGGAAGACCGGGTTCTGGAATTGAAGGCCCCATCCCACCGTCACGCCGATCTCCCGTAGCACGAAAAGAACGGCAGCGAGGCCCCACATGAATGTCATCATGCCTGCGGCCGAAGCGAGAAACCCTCGTTGGACCGCAATCCTGTCGTCGCCACCCAGCCGCAAGGCCGAAGCAAGCTTGATCGACAGCACGGGAAGGACACAAGGCATCGCGTTGAGAATGAGCCCTCCAATGAACGCGGTGGCAGCGATCCAGACCAGCACCGCAAGATCGACGCCTGAGGTCGCTACAGCGAAGGGTGGTTCAGGCGGTTCCGAACGGGATCGGGGGGCTGCGCTTACAGCGAACCCGCCCGCGTCAGTCACCGTCACCGAGATGTCCTGCAAAGGGCTGTCCGGCGCAGAGAGGATCGGAACGCGGGCCCAGAGGAGATATCCATCGTCCCCCAGCCGGATGTCCGGACGGCCGAGTGAGGTAAACGGCCCGAGTTCGGCAAAGATGTCCGGAGCGGTGAAGGGTGCTTCGCCCCGCAGCGAGACCACCACCGCGCTCATAGCCGGATCGATATAAGCGGAAATGTCGGTGATACCTGCCGCCGATGCATCGACAGGAACCCGATCGGCAAACGCCATGATGCGCGCGGCGCTCGCCTCGTCGATGCCGATGCCGGTCGGCACATCGAGGGACAAGGAGAACTCCTGTGGAACGCAGACGTCCGAGCATGTGAGCAGGGTCACGTCCGCAGAAAGTCGAACCGGCGCGCCCGGTTCCTCCAGCGCTATGCGGATCGGAAAGACAAC
>JBMYPI010000275.1:0-3030 GCA_049600155.1 Rubricella sp. | reverse complement strand
AATACCGGTCGGCGGAGCCGCGCGCCATCGCGGCGACGCTGCCCATGCCCCGATAGGCCTTGAACGACCGGCCCTGGTAGAGAATGACCTCGCCCGGCGCCTCGTCGGTGCCGGCGAGGATGGAACCGACCATCGCGCAGGACGCGCCGGCCGCGATCGCCTTGGCGAAATCGCCGGAATACTTGATGCCGCCATCGGCGATGACCGGATTGCCGGTCTTCGCGCCTTCCTCGGCACAATCCTGGATCGCGGTCAGCTGCGGCACGCCGACCCCCGCCACGATCCGCGTGGTGCAGATCGAGCCCGGGCCGATACCGACCTTGACCGCATCCGCCCCCGCCCCGATCAGCGCGCGCGTGGCTTCCGCCGTCACGACGTTGCCGGCCACCACCTGGACGGAGTTGGACAGCTTCTTCACACGCTCCACGGCCTCCGAAACGGCGCGGGAATGGCCATGCGCGGTGTCGATCACGATCAGGTCGCACCCGGCATCGACGAGCGCCTCGGACCGCTCGAACCCGGCATCGCCGACCGTGGTCGCGGCGGCCACCCGAAGACGCCCCAGTTCGTCCTTGCAGGCATTCGGATTGAGCACCGCCTGCTCGATATCCTTGATCGTGAGCAGGCCCGTCAGCCTGTCCTGCGCATCGACGACGAGAAGCTTCTCGATCCGCCGGTCGCGCATGATCTGCTTGGCGAGATCGGCATCCACGGGCTCGCGGATCATGGCGAGGTTGCTTGCCGTCATCAGCACCGAAACCGGCGTCCTGTCGTCATCGCAGAACCGCATGTCGCGGTTCGTCAGGATACCCACGACCCGGCCTTCCGGCCCGACAACGGGGAAACCGGTGATCCGGTATCGCTCCTGCAACGCACGCGCATCCGCGAGCGTCTGATCGGCATTGAGCGTGATCGGGTTGTAGACGACGCCACTTTCGAACCGCTTCACCCGCCGCACCTGGCGGGCCTGTTCCTCGATATCGAGATTGCGGTGCAGAACCCCCATGCCGCCCGCCTGCGCCATGGCGATCGCCATGCGGTCCTCGGTCACGGTGTCCATGGCCGCGGAGAGAAGCGGAATGTTGAGCTGGATCTCCCTCGTCACCTGCGTCCGGGTGTCGACATCGGCCGGCGTCACCTCCGATGCGGCCGGCACGAGGAGGACGTCGTCGAATGTCAGGGCGGTGCGGATGTCCATGGGGGCAACTCCGGGCTGAAGCGATGGGTGTTGCCCCGGCCCTTATGCACGGGGCGAGACAGAACACAAGCGGGTTGATGTGTGTCAACCTAAATGGACACCACCTGTGTCAGTCTCTGTGGCGACACAGGGAGAGGACAAGAGAATGCGGATCGTTCTGGTGCACCCCAATTACCGCTCCGGCGGGGCCGAGATCGCGGGTAACTGGCCGCCTGCATGGGCTGCCTATATCGCCGGATCGCTCAAGGAAGCGGGTTTCGACGATATCCATTTCATCGACGCGATGACCCACGATATCGACGAGGACGCCCTCCGCGAGAAGCTCGCCCGTCTTCAACCCGATGTGATCGGAACGACCTCGATCACGCCGTCGATCTACGCCGCCGAACGCGTGCTGGAGATCGGCGCGGAAACCTGCCCGGGCGCGATTCTCGTTCTCGGCGGCATCCACGGCACCTTCATGTATCGCCAGGTCCTCAGCGAGGCGCCCTGGATCGACTGCATCGTGCGCGGCGAAGGCGAGGAGATCGTCGTGGAGCTTTTCCGCGCGATCGAACAGGACCGCTGGCCGCAGGATCGCCGCACGATCAAGGGTATCGCCTTCCGCGACGGAGAGGAGATCGTCGCGACCCAGGCCGCCAGCACCGTCAAGAATCTCGATGCGATCAAGCCGGACTGGTCGATCCTCGACTGGCCGGACTACACCTACATCCCGCTCGGCACACGGGTTGCCATTCCCAACATGGCGCGAGGCTGCCCGTTCACCTGCTCCTTCTGTTCCCAGTGGAAATTCTGGCGCGACTACCGCGTCCGCGATCCGCTCAAGGTCGTGGACGAGATCGAGGAACTGGTCGAGAAATACGATGTCGGCTTCTTCATCCTGGCTGACGAGGAACCGACGATAAACCGCAAGAAATTCATCCGGTTCTGCGAGGAACTGATCGCCCGCGGCCTGCCCGAGAAGATCAAGTGGGGCATCAATACCCGCGTGACGGACATTCTGCGCGATGAGGCGCTCCTGCCGCTCTACCGCAAGGCGGGGCTCGTGCACGTCTCGCTCGGAACGGAAGCCGCAGCGCAGCTCAAGCTCGACCAGTTCAACAAGGAAACGCGCGTGGAGGACAACAAGCGCGCGATCAAGCTTCTGCGCGACGCCGACATCTTCGTGGAGGCGCAATTCATCGTGGGGCTCGACAACGAGACGGCGGAGACACTGGAAGAGACCTACAAGATGGCGTGGGACTGGCAACCCGACCTCGCCAACTGGGCGATGTATACGCCTTGGCCCTTCACACCGCTCTACCAGGAGCTTGGTGACAAGGTCGAGGTGTTCGATTTCTCGAAATACAACTTCGTCACGCCGATCATGAAACCGAAGGCCATGGACCGGGCCGAGCTTCTCGACCGCGTGATGAACAACTACCGCCGCTTCTACATGAAGAAGGCGCTGTTTCATTATCCCTGGAGGGGGACGGGCTTCCGCCGGCGCTATCTGCTGGGCTGCCTGAAGGCCTTCGCGAAGGCCGGTTTCGCCCGCACCTTCTATGACCTCGGCAAGGTCGGCTACTGGGGTCCGCAATCGAAGAAGTCGGTCGATTTCAACTTCGACCGCCAGCGCAAGATCGCCCCGGCGCAGGCCGATGAATGGGAGGCCGCGGCCGATCGCGCCGCCCGCGCCCGGGCGCGGCGGGAAGGCAACGCCGAAAGCCCCGGCATCGCTAAGGCCTGCGGCGGCGGCGAATTGCAGATGCCCCAGGATGCCTGAGATGGTCGCGCGCGTCGGCCCCAACGCCATCCTGCAATTGCGCGATCCCCTGCTCCATCGCGGCGGG
>JBMYPI010000274.1:0-3035 GCA_049600155.1 Rubricella sp. | reverse complement strand
AGGATCGGGCCATGAGCGAGCAGGCGACCGGTCCGGTTGCAGGGGCGACCGATGCCGTGACCTCCTCGGCGGAGGTGGAACGCTCGCGCGTCCGGGGCTGGGGCCAGCGGCTCGTCATCGCGGGGCCGTTCGCGTGGCTCCTCCTGTTCTTCCTGGTGCCCTTCGGGATCGTGTTTCTCGTTTCCCTCGGTTCGCCGCAATTCGGTGTGCCGCCTTACACGCCCGCGATCGAGTGGGACGGGTGGTGGCCGAGCTTCGTCGGCTCCTTCGACAACTACGTCTTCCTGACCGAGGACGACCTCTACTGGATCGCCTATCTCGGCTCGGTGCAGATCGCGGCGGGGGCGACGATGCTCTGCCTGCTCGTCGCCTATCCGATGGCCTACATCATCGCGCGGGCGAAACCGCGGATGCGCAACCTGCTGCTCCTGCTCGTCATCCTTCCGTTCTGGACATCCTCGCTCCTGCGGATCTACGCGCTGATGGGAATGCTGCGGCAGGGCGGTTTCATCAATTCGGGGCTGATGTGGCTCGGCGTGATCGACGAGCCGATCCAGATGATGCAGACGGATTTCGCCGTCTATCTCACCATCGTCTTCACCTATCTGCCGCTGATGGTCCTGCCGCTCTACTCCACGCTCGAGAAACTCGACGGGAGTCTTCTGGAGGCGGCGTCGGACCTCGGCGCGAATTCGTTCCAGACCTTCCTGACGGTGACCTTGCCGCTCTCCATTCCGGGGATCGTGGCGGGATGCCTTCTGGTCTTCATCCCGGCGGTGGGGGAATTCGTGATCCCCGATCTCATGGGCAGCCAGGACAGCCCGATGATCGGCAACGTGCTGTGGACGGAATTCACCCGCAACAGGGACTGGCCGGTGGCGAGCGCGGTGGCCATCGCGATGCTGGCACTCCTCGTGATCCCGTTCATGCTGTTGCGGAATTCCTCCGCGCTGAAGGGGCAATAGGCGATGCGCTGGGTGATGGGCATACTGGCCTTCGCGGGGTTCGCGCTCCTGTATGTGCCGCTCGTGATCCTCGTGATCTATTCGTTCAACGCCAGCCAGCTGGTGAGCGTATGGGGCGGGTGGTCCACCCGCTGGTACGGGGAGTTGTGGTCGAACGACCAGGTTCTGAACGCGGCCTGGGTGTCGCTGCGGGTGGCGTTCTTCGCCGCGAGCATCGGGACGGTCTTCGGCATCCTGATCGGCTATGTCCTGTCGCGCTTCGGGGGGTTCCGGCTGCGGACGGTATTTACGGCGATGGCGACCGCGCCCATCGTGATGCCGGAGGTGGTGACGGGGCTTTCACTGCTTCTCCTGTTCATCTCGATGGAGCAGATGCTGGGCTGGCCCCAGGGCCGATCCGTCCTCACGATCGTGATCGCGCACGCAACTTTCGGCATGGCCTTCGTCGCGGTTGTGATCCAGGCACGGCTCGCCGGTTTCGACCGCTCCATCGAGGAGGCCGCCCGGGATCTCGGCGCGCGCCAGCCCTCGATCTTCCTCGGCATCACGCTGCCGGTGATCCTGCCGGCGGTCGTTTCGGGCTGGCTTCTGGCCTTCACGCTCTCGCTCGATGACCTCGTGATCGCGAGTTTCGTGAGCGGGCAGGGATCGTCGACACTGCCGATGGTGATCTATTCCAAGGTGCGCCTCGGCGTCAGCCCGGATGTCAATGCGCTCGGCACGATCGTCATCGCGGTGGTCGCCACGGGGCTCATCCTCGCCGCTTTCGCGCAGCGCAGGCGGGCGTGAGGCCGCGCGCCCGGGCTTGATCCCCACCTGCCATGGCGGTATCGCCAGAGACTGATTTCGCCGGAGAACCGATCATGCCCGCATCCGATCCCCAGCAACTCGTTTCGACCGAATGGCTCGCCCGGCATCTGGGCGCGCCCGATGTGCGGGTGCTCGATGCAAGCTGGTACCTGCCCGGTGAGGGGCGGGATGCCCGGGCCGAGTACGAGCGGGAGCACATTCCCGGTGCGCGCTTCTTCGATATCGACGAGATTTCCGACACGTCCTCGGACCTGCCGCACATGGCTCCGCCGGTGGAGAAGTTCATCTCCCGTATGCGCGCGATGGGGATCGGGGACGGTCACCGGGTCGTCGTGTATGACGGGGCGGGGATCTTCTCCGCGCCGCGTGTCTGGTGGCTGTTCCGGCATTTCGGAAAGATGGATGTGGCCGTGCTCGATGGCGGCCTGCCGAAGTGGAAGGCCGAAGGACGGGCGTTGGAGGATCTGGCGCCCATGCCGCGGGACCGTCACTTCACCGCGCGCCGTGATGCGACTCTTGTGCGGGACGTGACGCAGGTCGCGCGCGCGGCCAAGCTCGGGGATGAGCAGATCGTCGATGCCCGTTCGCCGGGCCGTTTCCGGGGGGAGGAGCCCGAGCCGCGCGAGGGGCTGCGGGCAGGCCATATTCCCGGCGCGAAGAACGTGCACTACCGCCAGCTTCTGACGGACGAGGGCACGATGCGCCCGCCCGCCGAATTGCGCGCCGTTTTCGAGGAGAACGGTGTCGACCTTTCCCAGCCGATCATCACCAGTTGCGGGTCCGGGGTGACGGCGGCGATCCTGTCCCTCGCGCTCGATATCCTGGGGCACCGCAAGGTGGCGCTTTATGACGGGTCCTGGTCGGAATGGGGCATGTATCCCGATCTGAAGGTCGAGGCGGGATGACGCCCGGCGGACGGATCGGCTACACCGTCACCTGGCTTGAAATGACGGGGCGCCCGCCCGCGATCCCGGCGATGCCGGAGCACACGCGGATCGTCGCCGCCGAGCCGAGCGTGGAGACCTTCCTCCGCTTCTACCGCGGCGTTGGTGCCCCCTACCAGTGGACGGACTGGCTCACGGCCGAGCGGGCGGAGTTGGAAGCCTTCGTCATGGAGGCCCGCAGGCCGCTCTTCATCCTGACGGACGGCGATGAGGAGGCGGGGTTCTACATGCTCGATACTACCGAGCCGGGCGTGACCGACATCGCCTATTTCGGGCTTCTGCCCCAAGCCGTGGGGCGGGGATACGGGTTCGCGTT
>JBMYPI010000273.1:0-3101 GCA_049600155.1 Rubricella sp. | reverse complement strand
TGAAAACATCCGTGCCCGGGCGGATGATGATGAGCGCACCCACGAGGCCCGCCCCGACACCGAGCCACCGCCGAAGCCCGACCTTCTCGCCCAGCAGGATCACGGCAAGGCCGGTCAGCATCAGCGGGGCGACCTCGAAGATCGCCGTCGCCTCCGCGATCTCCAGACCCGAAAGCGCGGTGTAGAAGGAAAAGGTCGCCCCGAACAGAAGCACCGAGCGGAGGATCTGCACCCTCCAGCGCCGGGTGGGAAACACCGCGCCGAGACGGGGGGCGAGCACGATGAAGGTGGCGACGACCTGCCCGAGGTAGCGGGCCCAGACCACCTGCAGCGGGTCCAGCGTCTGGGTCAGGCGGTTCGCGATCGCGTCCATCCAGGTGAAGAACAGGATCGCCCCGAGCATCAGAAGGATGCCGCGACCGACCGAACGGGTGTCTTGCGCGTCCGGCAGGAGGGTCATCCGGTCTGACTCACGAAAAGGGCGGGGGTCGGAGGCGCAGGGCCCCGGCGCTGGCACGGCCGGGGCCGGTTCTGTGTCAGACCTTGAGCGGCGCGACGATCATGATCATCTGGCGCCCTTCCATCTTGGGCATGTTCTCGACCTTTCCCTTGCCCTCGATATCGGTTGCGACACGATCGAGAAGATCCCGGCCGAGATCCTGGTGCGCCATCTCGCGGCCCCGGAAGCGCAGGGTGATCTTCACCTTGTCGCCGTTCTCGAGAAACCGGAACACGTTGCGCATCTTCACGTCGTAATCGTGCGTGTCCGTGTTGGGCCGGAATTTGACTTCCTTGACCTCGATGATCTTCTGTTTCTTCCGCGCCTCGGATTCCTTTTTCTGCTGTTCATACTTGAACTTGCCGAAATCCATGATCTTCGCGACGGGCGGATTCGCGTTGGGAGAGATCTCAACGAGATCAAGGCCGGCTTCCTCAGCGAGGGCCATGGCCTGTGCGGGGGTGACCACCCCGTGGTTTTCACCCTCTGCACCGATCAGGCGAATTTCCGGTGCGCGGATGCGCTGGTTCACGCGGGGGCCGGTATCGCGGGTGGGCGGGGCGTTGTGCGGTCTGCGGGCGATGGTTGTCAGTCCTGTCTTGTTGATACAACGATAGCGGCCGCGCGGAAGCCCGCGCGACCGTTCTTTAAGTGGATAGATTTCCCGCTATGGTCAAGGCGGCTTGCAGCGCATGAGGGAGGAAAGCGTCGGTGGCGTTGCCGTTTGTGTGGCTGTCGGGGGGGGCGGCGGTTCTCTACGGGCTGGTTCTGGCGACCCGGCCGCCCACGCCGTTGCGGTCACTCGTGAAGACGGCAGCGCCGGTCCTGCTGCTCGTCGGCCTCGCCCTGGATCGGGGTCCGGTCCTCATGGCGGCGGCGCTTCTGTTCGGGGCGATGACGGATTACCTCCTGTCGCGCGAACCGGAGCGGCGCATCACCAACGCGGTCTTCGCGACCTACACGATCGCGCTTGCATTGGCGGCGCTGCATTTCGGTCTGCGCTGGTCGGGGCTTGCCGGCGGGGCGCAGGCAGTCGCCGCGCTCGTCATCTTCGGAACCGCGCTTCTGATGTTCGTGCTGCCCAGGATCGAGGCCGACAAGCGGGTCGGTGCCGCCGTCCATACGGTCATGCTGCTCATCCTCTGTTTCGCCGCCTTCGGCGCCGAGGATGAGAGCGGCTATGCCCGGCTCGGTGCGATCCTGATCGCCGCGCGCACCCTCCTTCACGGTTCCGAACTGGCCTATCTGCCCTGGACATCGCCCTATGTCCGGCTTTCCGTTCCGGCGGTGTGGCTGCTTTCCTATGGCGGTTGGCTGTGCTTCGTGCTTTCGGCGACGGCCGCCTGAGGCCCGCGCCCGGCACGGGGCCGGACACGGGTGTGCGGTGTCAGCGCAGATCCGGCGGGGTCGCCTCCTCGACCAGCGCGGCGACCGCTTCTTCCAGACCGAGCGTTCTGGACTGCTTCTCGCCGAGCCGTCGCTGGGAGACGGTCCGATCCTCTACCTCCTGCCGGCCGATCGCGAGGATCACGGGCACCTTGCCGACCGAGTGCTCGCGCACCTTGTAGTTGATCTTCTCGTTGCGCAGGTCCGCCTCCGCCCGCAGCCCCCTGGCCCGCAATGCGGCGACCACCTCCTCCACATAGGCATCCGCTTCGGAGACGATCGAGGCGACGACGATCTGCCGCGGCGCGAGCCAGAGCGGGAAGCGCCCGGCGAAGTTCTCGATCAGGATCCCGAGGAACCGCTCGAAGGAGCCCAGGATCGCCCTGTGCAGCATCACGGGGCGATGTTTCGCGCCATCCTCGCCGATATAGGTCGCATCCAGCCGCTCGGGCAGGACGAAATCGGCCTGGAAGGTGCCGAGCTGCCATTCCCGCCCGATCGCGTCGGTCAGCTTGAAATCGAGCTTGGGGCCGTAGAACGCGCCCTCGCCGGGATCGAGCTCGAACTCGTCCGTCACGGTGCGGATCGCCGCTTCGAGCGCGGCTTCGGCCTTGTCCCAGACCTCGTCCGATCCCGCGCGCACCTCCGGCCGGGTGGAGAACTTGATGTCGAAGCTCTCGAAGCCGAGGTCGCGGTAGACGCCGCTCAGCATCCGGATGAAGCGCGCCGTTTCGTCCCGGATCTGGTCCTCGGTGCAGAAGATATGCGCGTCATCCTGCGTGAAGCCGCGCACCCGCATCAGCCCGTGCAGCGCGCCCGAGGGCTCGTAGCGGTTGCACGACCCGAATTCGGCCATCCGCAGCGGCAGGTCGCGATAGCTCTTGAGGCCCTGATTGTAGACCTGCACATGGCAGGGGCAGTTCATGGGCTTGAGCGCGTTGATCGCCTTCTCGCGGGCGTGTTCCTCGTCGACTTCGACGATGAACATGTTCTCCTGGTATTTCTCCCAGTGGCCCGAGGCCTCCCACAGCTTGCGGTCGACGACCTGCGGCGTGTTCACCTCGACATAGCCGTTCGCGCGCTGGCGGCGGCGCATGTAATCCTGCAGCGTGGTGTAGATCGACCAGCCGTTGGGATGCCAGAAGACCTGGCCCGGCGCTTCCTCCTGCATGTGGAAGAGATCCATCTCGCGACCGAGCTTGCGGTGGTCGCGCTT
>JBMYPI010000272.1:0-3114 GCA_049600155.1 Rubricella sp. | reverse complement strand
CTGAACGACTCCGCCACCAACGAGACGCGTGGCCAGGCGCTTTCGCTCTACATGATCGTGCAGACGCTCGGCATCGTGGTGAGCCAGGCGTCGATCAATCTCGCCGATCCGGCGGGGTGGAACCTGTTCGTGGCGATGTCCGTCCTCGTTTCGATCAGCTTCGCGCCGATCCTCCTGACCGTGTCGCCCGCGCCGCCCTTCGCCGCGACGAAGCGCATGACGATGCGCGAACTCTTCGATGCGTCGCCGCTCGGCATGATGGGCGCATTCCTTCTGGGTTTCGTCTTCGCCGCCATGTTCGGGATGGGGGCTGTCTACGGCACGGAAGCGGGGCTCGGTGTCGGGCAGATCTCGCTTCTGGTCGCGGCCTTCTACGTCGGCGGTCTCCTGTTCCAGTTTCCCGTGGGGGTGATCTCCGACCGGATGGACAGGCGGCGGCTGATCCTGTTCCTGACGGCGGGATCCTTCGGCGCGACGATGCTCGCCTGGCCGTTCCTCGATCTGTTCCCGGTGGTTCTTCTGCTGGCCGGCCTGATCGGCGGCGTCGCGAACCCGCTCTACGCGCTGATGATCGCCCACACCGCCGATCACCTCGAACCCGAGGATATGGCGGCGGCCTCCTCGGGCCTGCTGTTCGTCAATGGCGTCGGCGCGGTCGCGGGGCCATTCCTGGTCGGGGGCATGATGGCTCTTGTCGGGCCGGATGGATATTTCCTGTTCCTCGGTCTCCTGCTTGGCCTGATCGCCGCCTATACCGGCTACAGGATGACCCGCCGTGCCGCCGTCCCGGTCGAGGAAAGCGCGAGCTTCGCGCCGGTCATGCCGCAGGCGACGCCCGTCGCGATGGAGATCGCGACCGAACTCGCCATCGAGGATCTCGAGGAAAACGCCGCGCGGGCGGACGACCCAGCCTGATTCCGTTTTGGCCGCGCGACCGCGCGTGTTAGCGTTCGTCCACCGGCGGGGCACACGCCGGACACAGGCAAGGGGAGGCGCCGGCATGGTGGCGACGAGCGAAGCGGTCCTGGCCTTCTGGCTGGAGGAACTGGACCAGACCCAATGGTACAAGCAGGACGACCGCGTGGATGCCGCGATCCGCGACCGTTTCAGGGAGACATGGGACGCCGCCGCGAGGGGCGCGCTCGATGACTGGCGGTTGACCGCGCGGGGAACGCTCGCGCTTCTCCTCGTGCTCGACCAGTTTCCGCGCAACATGTTCCGCGGCGACCCGCGCAGTTTCGCGACCGACCGTCGCGCCCTCGCCGTGGCACAGCATGCCATCGCGCAGGATCTCGATCTTCTCGTGCCCGAACCCGAGCGGCAGTTCTTCTACCTGCCGTTCATGCATTCGGAGAGCCTGACGATGCAGGAACGGGGCGTGCGGCTGATCATGTTGCGGATGTCCGAAGGCGACAATCTTCTCCATGCACGGGCGCATCGCGCGGTGATCCGGCAGTTCGGTCGCTTCCCCTATCGCAACGATGCCCTGTCGCGGGGAAGCACGCCCGCCGAACGCGCCTATATCGCCGCCGGGGGGTATGGTCATACCGTGAATGCGCTCAGCGCATAGGTTTCAGACCGATATTCCTTTGCGTCGAGCGGCTGCCCTGGGCTAAGCAGGACCAAGACGTTTTTGTTTGACGTCAAACGATATAGCCTGAGGAGGACTATGGATGGCCAGCGCCCAGTATGATGTCGTCGTGATCGGATCGGGACCCGGCGGATACGTGGCCGCGATCCGCGCCGCGCAACTCGGCCTGAAGGTCGCCTGCGTCGAACGGGAACATCTGGGGGGCATCTGCCTGAACTGGGGCTGCATTCCGACGAAGGCGATGCTGCGGTCCTCCGAGGTCTTCCACCTGATGCATCGTGCGAAGGAATTCGGCCTCAAGGCGGATGGCATCGGCTATGACCTCGACGCGGTGGTCAAGCGCTCCCGCGGGGTGGCCAAGCAGCTATCTGGCGGCGTTGCGCATCTTCTCAAGAAGAACAAGGTGACCGTCGTCATGGGGGAGGCTTCCATCCCCGCCAAGGGCAAGGTCGCCGTCAAGACCGAAAAGGGTAGCGAGGAGCTGTCCGCCAAGAACATCATCCTCGCCACCGGCGCGCGGGCGCGGGAACTTCCCGGGCTGGAGGCCGATGGCGACCTCGTCTGGACCTACAAGCACGCGCTGCAACCGGCGCGGATGCCGAAGAAGCTCCTCGTGATCGGCTCGGGTGCGATCGGGATCGAATTCGCCAGCTTCTACAACACGCTCGGCGCGGACACGACCGTCGTCGAGGTGATGGACCGCGTCCTGCCGGTGGAAGACGCCGAGATCTCGGCCTTCGCGAAGAAGCAGTTCGTCAAGCAGGGCATGAAGATCATGGAGAAGTCCATGGTCAAGCAGCTCGACCGCGCCAAGGGCAAGGTCACGGCGCATATCGAGACGGGCGGAAAGACGGAGAAGCACGAGTTCGACACGGTGATCTCGGCCGTCGGCATCGTCGGCAATGTCGAGGGGCTGGGGCTGGAGAAGCTCGGCGTGAAGATCGACCGCACCCATGTCGTGACGGACCAGTATTGCCGCACGGGCGTGGAGGGGCTCTATGCCATCGGCGATATCGCCGGTGCGCCCTGGCTCGCCCACAAGGCCTCCCACGAAGGGGTCATGGTGGCCGAACTGATCGCGGGACGGAACGATGTCCACCCGATCAAGCCGGAAAGCATCGCGGGCTGCACCTACTGCCATCCGCAGGTGGCGAGTGTCGGCTATTCCGAGGCGAAGGCGAAGGAACTGGGCTACGAGGTGAAGGTCGGCCACTTCCCCTTCATCGGCAACGGCAAGGCGATCGCCCTCGGCGAACCCGAAGGCATGGTCAAGACCGTGTTCGACGCCAAGACGGGCGAGCTTCTGGGCGCGCATATGGTCGGCGCCGAAGTCACGGAGCTGATCCAGGGCTATGTCGTCGGCCGCACGCTGGAGACGACGGAAGAGGACCTGATGAACACGGTCTTCCCCCATCCCACGCTCAGCGAGATGATGCATGAGAGCGTGCTCGACGCCTATGGGCGCGCCATCCACTTCTGATCGGACCGGGGGGGGGGGGGGGGGGGGGGGGGGGGGGGGGGGG
>JBMYPI010000271.1:0-3123 GCA_049600155.1 Rubricella sp. | reverse complement strand
CACGGCCTGCGCGTGGCGCGGCTCAAGGGCGGCGATCCGGCGGTGTTCGGGCGGCTCGATGACGAGGTCGAGGCTTGTGACGCGGCGGGCGTGAGCTGGGAAGTCGTGCCCGGCATCACCACGGCTTCGGCTGCGGCGGCCTCCCTCGGCCAGTCCCTCACCCGCAGGGGGCGCAACAAGGATGTGCGATTTCTGACGGGCCATGACGTGAAGGGCCTGGCCGAGCAGGACTGGAAGGCGCTTGCCGCGCCGGGCGCAGTCGCCGCGATCTACATGGGCAAGCGTGCTGCGACCTTCCTGCGGGGGCGGCTGATGATCCACGGCGCGGGCGAGGACACCCCCGTTACCGTGATCGAGAACGTCTCCCGCCCCGATCAGCGCATCCTGCCCGCCCGCCTGATCGACCTGCCCGATGTGGTGGCCGATCTCGCCGGCCCCGCGATCCTCATGCTCGGGCTGGAGCCGCGCCGCGCGGCGGCCGCCGTTCCCGCCCTCACCCCCCGGATCAAGGAGGCGCTCTGATGCCCCGCGCGTTCAAACCCCAGGTCGTCACCGCGAACGATCTTCTGATGGGCGATGTGATCTATCTCACCGAAGACGGCACATGGTCCCGCCGCCATGCCGAAGCCCGCGTCGCGCGTGACGAGGCCGAGGCGCAGGAGATGCTCCACGCCGCATCCTCCCAGGGCCTGAAGGTCGTCGGGCCATACCTCGCCGAGGCGCGTTTCGGCCCGGATGGGCGGCCCGAGCCCGTGCATTTCCGCGAGGCGTTCCGCACGCGCGGCCCCTCGAACTATCCCCATGGCAAGCAGGCGGAGATCTGAACGATGTACACCTACTCCGATTTCGACGCCGCCTTCGTGCGTGAGCGTGTGCGCCAGTTCCGTGGCCAGGTGGAGCGTCGGTTGAGCGGCTCCCTGACCGAGGATGAATTCAAGCCGCTGCGCCTGATGAACGGGCTCTATCTGCAGCTTCACGCCTACATGCTGCGCGTGGCGATCCCCTACGGCACGCTCACCGCCGCCCAGATGCGGCAACTCGCGATGATCGCGGAGCGGTGGGACAAGGGCTATGGCCATTTCACCACGCGCCAGAACATCCAGTTCAACTGGCCGAAGCTGAAGGACGTGCCCGATATCCTCGATGCGCTCGCGGATGTGGGGATGCATGCCATCCAGACCTCCGGCAACTGCATCCGCAACGTCACGGCGGACCATTTCGCGGGCGCTGCGGCGGACGAGATCGAGGATCCGCGCCCCACGGCGGAACTGATCCGGCAATGGTCCACCGACCATCCCGAATTCCAGTTCCTGCCGCGCAAGTTCAAGGTCGCCGTCACCGGCGCGCCGAATGACCGTGCGGTGACCAAGGCCCACGATATCGGTATCCGCATGGTCCTTCAGGAGGGCGAGCCGGGCTACGAGATCAGCGTCGGCGGCGGGCTTGGTCGGACGCCGATGATCGGCAAGGTCCTGAAGGATTTCGTCCCGCGCGACGACCTGCTTCCCTATCTCGAAGCCATCCTCGCCGTCTACAACCAGCACGGGCGGCGGGACAACAAGTACAAGGCGCGCATCAAGATCCTCGTCCACGAAGAGGGCCTTGAAACGATGCAGGCCCGTGTGGAGGCGGAGTTCGAATACCGCCGCGCCGCCTTCCGGGGCGTCCCGGAGGAGATCACGGACCGGATCGAGCAGGGTTTCCGCGCCCCGGCCTTCATCGAGGGCGACGTGCCGCCGGTGCTGGATCCGGCGCTGCAAGGCTTCATCGACACCAACGTGGTGGATCATCGGCGCGAGGACCACGCCATCGTCACCGTCAGCCTGAAGGCGATCGGGGAGACGCCGGGCGATGCCACGGCGGAGCAGATGCGCGTGCTCGCCGATCTGGCGGAGCGCTACTCCCATGACGAGCTTCGCATCAGCCATGAGCAGAACGTGATCCTGCCCCATGTCCGCCGTGCCGATCTGGCGGCGGTCCATGCGGAACTGATGCGCGCGGGGCTTGCGACGGCCAATGCGGGGCTCGTCTCCGATATCATCGCCTGCCCGGGGATGGATTACTGCGCGCTGGCCACGGCGCGCTCTATCCCGGTCGCCCAGAAGATCAGCGAAAGCTTCGCCGATATCGGCCGGCAGCGGGATATCGGCCCGCTCAAGATCAAGATCTCCGGCTGCATCAACGCCTGCGGGCATCACCATGTGGGTCATATCGGCATTCTCGGGCTCGAAAAGGCCGGGGTGGAGAGCTACCAGATCACGCTCGGTGGCGACGGGACGGAAAACGCCGCCATCGGCGAACGGCTCGGGCCGGGTTTCGCTTATGACGAGATCGTGCCGGCGGTGGAGCGGCTGATCGCGGCCTATCTCGATTTGCGGCGGGATGAGGAGGAAACCTTCCTTGCCGCCTATCGCCGCCTCGGACCCGCGCCTTTCAAGGCCGCCGTCTACGAGACGGAGCGCCGTGCCGATGCCGCGTGATTTCGGAACCGTCGCGGAGCGGGTGCAGCGGCTGAACGCCGCCTACGCCCACCATGCCGCGCGCGCCGTCCTCGATGAAGCGCTGGGCGCGGAGGAGACGGGGCGCGTCGCGCTCGTGTCCTCTTTCGGCGCCGAATCGGTGGTGCTTCTGCACATGGTTTCCCGCACCCGGCCCGACCTTCCGGTGCTGTTCATCGATACCGAGATGCTGTTCCCAGAAACGCTGGAGTATCAGCGCGAGGTGGCCGAGAAGCTGGGGCTGACCAATATCCAGGTCGTCCGGGCCAGCAGGACGGCGCTCTGGTCCGCTGATCCGTCCGGTGACCTGCACCAGCGCGACCCCGACGCCTGCTGTGCCCTGCGCAAGACCATCCCGCTGGAGGCGGCGCTCGCGCCCTATGACGCGTGGATCACCGGCCGGAAACGGTTCCAGGGCGGCAACCGGGCGGATCTGCGCCATTTCGAGGCGGAAGGCGAGACGCGGATCAAGATCAATCCGCTTGCCGACTGGGCGCGCGACGACGTTCAGGACTACATCTGGAACAACAACCTGCCGCGCCATCCGCTGGTTGCGAAAGGCTATCCATCCATCGGCTGCGCGCCCTGCACCACACCTGTCGCCGAGGGGGAGGACCCCCGCGCG
>JBMYPI010000270.1:0-3136 GCA_049600155.1 Rubricella sp. | reverse complement strand
GCGCTCGAGTCGAGCCACGACGTCATCGCCGCGATCGTGCCGTCTGCATCCTCGAGCATCGGCAGATGCCCTGCCTCGTCCAGAAGCGCCAGTTGCGCCCCGTAGGACAGCGTCGCCATGAAGTCCTGCCGCCTGGGCGGGCTGAGCGTGTCGTGTCGCCCCCCAAGGACCAGGACCGGGCAGCGCATCGCGCGCAGCGTGCGCTGGTGATCGGGGCGGCGCTGGAGCGCGACGGGGATATCCGTGTCGTCGCCATGGCGCCCGACACGGCCTCCGCACGGATGCTGATAAAGCAACACGATCCCGACGTGCTGACGCTGGATGTGGAGATGCCGGGCATGGACGGTCTTTCCTTCCTCAGGAAGGTGATGGAGCTTCGCCCGATGCCGGTCGTGATGGTGTCGTCCCTCACGGAAAGGGGGACCGATACTGCCCTCGCCGCGCTGGAACTCGGGGCCGTCGATGCCGTGCCCAAGCCGGGCGGCGCTCTCACGCTCGATGCGTTCGGCGCGGCGCTGCGGGAGCGTATCCGGTCCGCTTCACGGGCGCGTATACGCGGCCCGTCCGCTCAGCACTCACAGGTCGCCGCGAAGCCGGCCGCCGGGCCGAAAGGGCCGTCTTCGAGGCGGACGGCGCCCGCGCTCATCGCGATCGGTGCCTCTACCGGCGGGGTTTCGGCGCTCGGCACGGTTCTGGCCGGATTGCCGCCGTCCCTGCCGCCGATCGTGATCGTGCAGCACATGCCCGAGGCCTACACCGCGCGATTCGCGCGCCGGCTGGACAGCACGCTCGCCTGGGATGTCGCCGAAGCGACGGAGGGGGAGGCCGTCGCGCCCGGGATGATCCGGATCGCTCCGGGCGATCGGCATCTCTCGGTTTCTCCCTCGGGTGGGCGCCTTCTCCTCTCGCTCGGAAACGGGCCGCCCGTCTCCGGCCATCGTCCTTCGGTGGACTGGTTGATGCAGTCCGTCGCGGGGGCCGCGCTCCCGGCGGTCGGGGTTCTCCTCACGGGGATGGGACGCGATGGCGCGCGGGGTCTCGCGGCCATGCGCGCTGCGGGCTGCCCGACGCTTGCGCAGGACGAGGCGACCTCGACCGTCTATGGCATGCCGCGTGTCGCCGCTGAGATCGGCGCCGCGGAGGAGATCCTGCCGCTCGGCGCGATCGCGTCCCGTCTGTTCACCTTGTGTCAACCGGCATCCGGCAAGGATGCCCCCCGCAACCCCCAGCCGGAGAGCCCGCGATGCCCGCCGCAAAGAGCCTGAAGATCCTTGTCGTCGACGACCAGCAGACAATGCGGGGCCTCGCCCGGCAATGCCTGACGCGGCTCGGCATCCAGGATGTCGCCCTTGCGGCCTCGGGCGACGCCGCGCTCGAGGCAATGGCGCAGAAGAAGTTCGATATCGTCATCTCCGACCTCAACATGCCGGGGTTGAGCGGCGTCGAACTCGCCCAGAAGATCAAGGCGCACCCTGTGTTGCGGTCGATCCCCGTCTTTCTGGCCACGTCCGACGCGTATCGCGACCAGGCCGATGATGCGATCGACCAGTTCGTCGCCAAGCCCTTCAGCGTGGCCGATATGCGAAGCGCTCTCGAAAGCCAGCTCGGCGCGCTGACCTGAGGCGCGGAACCGTTCCGCTGCGCTGGATGTCGCCTTGCGGAGAAGGACCGATTCCCGCTTTTTACCATTTGATAAAATTTCGGACCTGTGCCACGCTTCCCTCAGCAAGCGGATCGCAAGCGAGGTACAGTCATGTCGGAACGACGCTTTGAACCGGGTATCGTATCGGGGCGCCTCGACCCGGCGGAACTGACGGAGGCCTTCGGGGATCTCCATCCGCCGCTCGATCCCCACGAGGCGGCCGTCACCGCGGATCGGTGTTATTTCTGCCATGATGCGCCCTGCATCACCGCCTGTCCGACGGCCATCGACATCCCGCTCTTCATCCGCCAGATCGCGACGGGAACGCCCGAAGCCGCGGCGAAGACGATCTTCGACCAGAACATCCTGGGCGGCATGTGCGCCCGGGTCTGCCCGACAGAGACCCTCTGCGAGGAAGCCTGCGTACGCGAGGCAGCGGAAGGCAAGCCGGTCGAGATCGGGCGCCTCCAACGCTTCGCGACCGATACCCTCATGCGGTCGGGCCACCACCCCTATCACCGTGCCGAGCCGACCGGAAAGAAGGTCGCCGTCGTCGGCGCGGGGCCGGCCGGCCTTGCCTGTGCCCACCGCCTGGCGATGAAGGGTCACGAGGTCACCGTCTTCGAGGCGAAGCCGAAACCGGGCGGCCTCAACGAATACGGCATCGCCGCCTACAAGACGGTCAATGGCTTCGCCCAGGCCGAGATCGCCTGGCTGATGAAGATCGGTGGGATAACCATCGAATACGAGGCGATGCTGGGGCGCGATATCACGCTCGATGCGCTGCGCGAGGCTTTCGATGCCGTGTTCCTCGGCATCGGCCTGGGCGGGGTCAACGCGCTCGGCCTCAAGCACGAGGAAGCCGAGGGCATTCAGCCCGCCGTCG
Source organism: Rubricella sp. (assembly GCA_049600155.1). Taxonomy (GTDB): domain Bacteria; phylum Pseudomonadota; class Alphaproteobacteria; order Rhodobacterales; family Rhodobacteraceae; genus Rubricella. Next base: position 608 of record JBMYPI010000270.1, on the reverse strand, counting down.
AGTTCATCGCCGATCTGCGGCAGGCGGGCGCGCTCGATGGTATCGCGGTCGGCCGGAAGGTGATCGTGATCGGCGGCGGCATGACGGCGATCGATGCCGCCGTTCAATCGAAGCTTCTGGGCGCGGAAGAGGTGACGCTCGTCTATCGCCGCCCGAGGGAGAACATGCCCGCCTCCCGCTACGAACAGGATCTTGCCGCGTCGAAGGGCGTCCGGATGGTCTTCAGCGCGGCGCCGGTCAAACTGAAGGGAAAGAAACACGCCAAGGGCGTCGAGTTCGCCCGGACGGAGCTGCGCGACGGTCAGCTTCGCGAAACGAAGGACCGCTTCACGATCGAGGCCGATCAGGTTCTCACCGCGATCGGCCAGACGATCGTCGCGCTGCCGGCGCTTGGCCTCGCGGGCGGCAAGATCACGGTGGACGAGAACGGCAGGACGCTGATCGATGGTGTTTGGGCCGGTGGCGATTGCGCAGGTGGCGGCGAGGACCTGACCGTCACCGCGGTGGCGCAGGGGCGAGACGCGGCCGAAGACATCCACCGGGCGCTCGTCGCATGAAGGCGGCCGCCCTCGGCATCGCGGCTCTCGCAGGCCTCTGCCCGATGGGGG
>JBMYPI010000269.1:0-3143 GCA_049600155.1 Rubricella sp. | reverse complement strand
GCGGGCACATGAGGCGGCACGGGGCAGCGACGAGGCGATGCGGGCGTTCCGGAACACCATCCTCGGTGAGACCTGGATGGAGACCGGCGAAGCCCCCGACTGGCAGCGGCTGGCGGACCGGCGCGAGGCCTGGGCCCCGGGCACGGTGCCCGAGCGCGGGCTCTTCCTGACCGCCGGAGCGGACGTGCAGAAGGACCGGATCGAGGTCGATGTCTGGGCCTGGGGCCGGGGCCTGGAAAGCTGGCTGGTCGATCACCTCGTGTTCGAAGGCGGCCCCGGCGATCCGGCCTGCTGGCAGCAGCTGACCGACCTGCTGGGTCGGACGTGGACGCATGCGTCGGGTCAGATGATGACACTCGTGCGGCTTGCGATCGACACGGGCTACGAGACCAGCGCTGTCTATGCCTGGTCGCGCCAGGTGGGTTTTGCGCAGGTCGCGCCCGTGAAGGGCGTCGAGGGGTTCACGCGAACGAGTCCTGTGACCGGGCCGACCTATGTCGATGCGACCGTCGCGGGCAAGCGGCTCCGGCGCGGCGCGCGGCTCTGGACCGTCGCCACCTCGACCTTCAAGGCCGAGACCTATCGCTTCCTGCGGCAGGACCGGCCGACGAAAGAGGAACAGGCGGCAGGCGCGCTTTGCCCGCCCGGCACGATCCACCTGCCGGACTGGGCGGACGGTGAATGGCTGAAGCAGCTGACCGCCGAGCAGCTGGTGACGGTGCGGACGAAACGCGGCTTCGCGCGGCTCGAATGGCAGAAGCTGCGCGAGCGCAATGAGGCGCTGGACACCCGGGTCTATGCCCGTGCGGCGGCGTGGATCGCGGGCGCGGATCGCTGGCCCGAGGCGCGGTGGGCCGATCTGGAAGCTCAACTCGGGGTGGCGAAGCAGGACGGGTCTGAGCCCGGTCCAGCGACGGCCCCATCCGCCCCAACCCGAACGACGCCGCGCCGGCGCACGGTGCGCTCGAGCTACATGAGGTGATCCATGGCCACGGCCGCAGAGCTCCGCGCCCGCCGCGACGCCCTGACCGCGCAACGGTCTTCCGGCGTTGCGCGGGTCAGCTATGACGGCAAGACCGTGGACTATCGCAGCGTGGCCGAGATCGACCGGGCCATCGAGGCGCTGGATCGAGAGATCGCCGCGGCCGAGGGGCGTCGGATCGTCCGGCAGGTCCGCGTGACGACGGCGAAGGGGCTCTAAGCCATGCGCCTCTTCGACCGTTTCCGCCGCCGGGGTTCCGCAGGCCCCGCTGCGGTGCGCGCCCGCCTCGAAGGTGCGATGGCGAAGCGCCGGCTGCGCGGCTGGAACCCGCCGCTCGAGAACATCAACGCGCTGGTCGCCTCAGGAGGTCCGCGGCTGCTGGCGCGGTCCCGCGAGCTGGTGGTGACCAACGGCTATGCCGCCAACGCCTGCGAGGCCTTCGCCGCGAACCTCGTCGGCGACGGGATCAAGCCCTCGTCGCTGATCGGGGACGCGGCCTTGCGCGACTGGGTGCAGCGGCTCTGGCTCGCCTGGACCGACGAGGCGGATGCGGACGGGCTGACCGATTTCTACGGCCTGCAGGCCATGGTCGCGCGCGAGATGTTTGTGGCCGGCGAGTGCTTCGTCCGCCTGCGCCCGCGCCGGGCCGAGGACGGACTCATGGTCCCGCTGCAGCTGCAGCTTCTGCAGTCCGAGATGCTGCCCTTCGAGAAGACCGAGACTGCGGCCAACGGCAACCGCATCCGCTGCGGGATCGAGTTCGACGCGATCGGTCGACGCGTGGCCTATCACTTCCGTCGCCGCCATCCGGGCGACAGCACCGATCAGGGGTCGGTGATCCCGGAGACGGTGCGCGTGCCGGCGGCGGACGTGCTGCACATCTATCGCCCCATCGACGCGGGCCAGATCCGGGGGCTGCCGCATATCGCGCCGGCAATGGTGCGGCTGTTCCTGCTCGACCAGTACGACGACGCCGAACTCGACCGGAAGAAGACCGCGGCGATGTTCGCGGGCTTCATCACCAAGACCGCGCCGGAAGAGCCGATGATGGGCGAGGCGGAGGCCGATCTGGACGGGGCAGCCATTGCGAGCCTCGAGCCCGGCACGATGCAGGTGCTGCTGCCGGGCGAGGACGTGAAGTTCTCGTCGCCCGCGGATGTCGGCAGCAGCTATGAGGCGTTCCAGTACCGGACGCTGCTCTCGGTCGCCGCCTCGCTGGGGCTGCCCTATCACCTCGTCACCGGCGATGTCCGGCAGGCGAATTACTCGAGCCTCAGGGCCGAACTCGTCGAGTTCCGGCGCCGCATCGGCCAGCTGCAGCATGGCGTGATCGTGCACCAACTCTGCCGCGCGGTCTGGCGGCGCTGGCTGGAGACGGCGGTGCTGTCGGGCGCGCTCGACGCCGATCCGGCGGAGGTGCGGCCGGTGCAATGGATCCCGCCGCGCTGGGACTGGGTCGATCCGCTGAAGGACATCCAGGCGCAGGTGCTGGCGATGGAGGCCGGCATCACGTCGCGGCGCAAGGTGGTCGAGGCCACAGGCTACGACATCGAGGAGGTCGACCGCGAGAACGCCGCGGACGCCGCCCGCGCGACGGGTCTCGGCCTGCGTTACCGTACGAGCCCGGGCGAGACGCAGGGCGCCCGCGCGACGCCGGCAACGCGGGCCGAGCCCGGCGACGGCAACGGCAACGACATGGACGACGGCGCGGCGGCGAACGATCCGGCCACCGAACAGGAGTGACGACATGGCAAGCTGGTATGCGATCCGCGCCCGGGGGACCGGTGCGGAAGTGGCGATCTATGACGAGATCGGCGCCTACGGGGTCTCGGCGAAGGGTTTTCTCGCCGAACTCGGCGCGCTGCCCGAGGGCACGCCCGTCGATCTCCGGCTGAACAGCCCCGGCGGATCAGTCTTCGATGCGGTCGCGATCCACAACGCACTGAAGAGGCACGAAGGCCCGGTCACGGTCTGGATCGACGGCATCGCTGCCTCGGCCGCCTCCTACATTGCCATGGCGGTAGACGAAATCGTCATGCCCGAGAACGCCTTCCTGATGATCCACGACCCGGCCGGCCTCGTGATGGGCACGGCCGAGGACATGCGCGCCATGGCCGAGGCGCTCGACAAGGTGAAGGGCAGCCTTGTCTCGGGCTACGCC
>JBMYPI010000268.1:0-3151 GCA_049600155.1 Rubricella sp. | reverse complement strand
TCGGCGGGGAACTGGCCGAGGATCACGCCGTCATTGACGACAACCGCGGCGAGGTAGAGGGCAGTGGGCAGATCGAAGAGCGCGGCGTCGATCTGACCGGCCTGCATCGCGGCGGTCACGTCGGTGTTGTCGCCGTAGAGGAGCGGATCGCGCTCGGGATCGACGATTTCGGTCAGCATCGGCACGGCTGTCGTGTTGGCGTCCGCGCCCCAGATCAGGCCGCGCAGGCTCTCGACCGTTGGCTCCGCGCCATTGTCGATCACCGACTGCGTCGTCAGCACCGCCATCGCGGAGGTGTAATAGGGCAGCGAGAAATCGACCATCATCTCCCGCTCGGGCGTGATCGAGTATTGCTGGAGGTTGAAGTCGAAATTCTTCGCTCCGGGCTGGATCGCCTCGTCGAAGGAGGTGCGAACCCAACGCACCGCATCCGCCTCGAACCCCATCTCGGCGGCGATCGCATAGGCGACGGCCGCCTCGAAACCTTCCCCGCTTTCGGGAGCGTCGTTCAGCACCCAGGGGTAGTAGGCAGGATTGCCCGTCGCGATGGTCAGCACACCCTCTTCGAGCGTCAGCCCGGCGGCGCATTGGCCATGGGCACCGGCGAACGCGGTGCCCCCGGCGAAGGTGATCGCCAATGTTCCTGCAACGAGAAGTCTCATGGTCTGGTCTCCCGGCCCTATTGGAATGGCGAAAGAAGAACTCCGGGCTGACGATTCGTCCAGCGCGGTCGAGCATCGGCCCTTCCAAGGCGCGGGATGGCCATCGGCAGCCGACTTGCGCCGCGGCCCCCGATGGGCAAGGTTCGTGAAACGGCCACAGGGAAAAGGGTTCGCAATGCCGACGCCCGCCGACACCGCCCGCAGAACGCTCGGCGAAGTGCTTGACCGCATGTCGCCCGAGACGGGCCGCAAATTCGGGCTCGTCCAGGCGCGGCGCGAATTGCACGACGTCACCGCAGGATGGGGCGACCGCGAGCGGAACGACGCTTTCGATGCGCTCGACGCCGCGTGGAAGGACAGGTTCGGCGAAGGGGAGGAAGCGCCCGGGGCGGTGCCCATGCCGGCCAGGCCGCCGCGGATCTCGCGCAACGAAGCCGAAGCCGCCGCTTGGTCGCTTATCGAACGCGCGGTCGAAGACGCCTTCGCCACGACGATCGACGGAAGCGTCGAGCGGGCCGATTACCTTCACGGCCTCGCGCTTAAAGAAGCTCGGCGAACGCTGGACGCGTGCGATCCACGCCCGGGATTCCTCGCGCGCCGGCGTCTTCTGAAAAGGGCGCGCGCACGGGCCGACGCCCTGCGCGCGGATTGCATCACCGAAAGATGACCGGGCGACGGGGCCGCCGTCATGCGTCGCGGTCGAGCCAGGCGTTGTAGGCCTTCTCGAACGCAACGGGCGTCAACCGGCCTTCGGGCCAGTGGGCCGGGCGTTCCATCCGCTCGGGAAGAAGGACGCTGCGATCGGCGAAAGCGAGATCGAGATTGCGCGGTGTGCCGCGAACGTCCCTAAGGTCCAGATCCCGCAGCGCCGCACCGGCGAGATCGGCGTTTCCCCAGCGTGTCGCCTCGTCGGTCAGAAGCCCGGAGAGGCGCGCATATCGCAGATCGCACCCTTCGAGCGACATGCGCTGTGCGTTGCAGCGCTCCAGGCGGGCGAAGGGGAGGCGGCAATCCTCGAACCGTGCGTCGACGAGGTCGAGCCCGTTCAGCGTCGCGCCCGCGAGAAGGCAGCCCCTGAACGACGCCATGCGCAGGCTGGACCGTTCGAAAAGGGCGCGGACGAGGAAACTCTCGCTGAAGATCGCCGAATCGAGCGCCGCATCGGAGAAATCGGCTCCGCTGGCCTGCACGCGGCCGAACCGCGCGGAACGCGAACGGAGGCGCTGGAAGACGCTCGAGGACAGGTCGGTGCCATTGAACCGGACGCGGGAAAGACGCGCACCGCCGAAATCGATCCGCGAGAGGTTGAGGCCATCGAGGTCGACATCGTGAAGGAAGATCTCCGTCAACGGCATGGCCGGTCGGCCGGAGCCTGCGCCAGGCCTGTCCAGTTCCTTTTCGATCCACGCCTCATAGGTTCTGCGCGATCGCAGCACATCCGCGCGCGCGCCCGACGTCACGAGAGCGGGCGGACGGGGCGCGGGCATCGGCAGGGTAAGCGCTGGATCGTCAGGACCACCGGCCGCACGGGCGACGGCGAGCTCCATCTTCCGCAGATCCGGCGCGCGAATGCCGATCGCATAGACCGCCGCCGCGATATCGCGTGGCGGGGTCACGTCGCTGCTCACATCGGAGCGCGTGCGCGCGTGGTGGGCCAATGCATGGGCGATTTCGAGGCTTCGCTCCGGGTAGAGATGCGCGAAGCGATGCAGTTCGTCCATCGTGCGGACATGCTCCGCCGCGATCTGCTGCTCCGTCCATCCTTCGCCGATGGCCCGCTCCTCGATCGGGGAGAGGGCGTCGCGCGCGGTCTTCAGGCGCGCGAGGGCATCGTCTATACGCCTGTCGGTCCGGCTGTCGGGTATTCGCGGAACGAGGGCGAACTCCGGTGCGATACGGGCGATCGACCGCGCCTTGACCCGCCGGTCGATCAGGACGCCACCGATGACGAGAACGGGCGCCACACCGAGGATGAAACCCATCGCGACGGTTTCCACGTCGGCGCCCCGTTCGATCGCGTAGACCATGCCGAAGACCGACAGGCCCGCGATCAGGAAGATCGAAAGCACCGTCACACCGACAAGCCGTGCATTGAAGCGGAACGCCGCGGACGTTCGCCTGCCACTGCCCTGAAGCGGGAGACGGGGCGGCAGCTTCATTCCGCCCGTCGTGGGGCGGTTCTGCCGCCTCATTCCGCCGGGCCGTGCCCGGAAGCGGGAAAGAGGACGGGATAGACCGACTTGTCAGCCCCCAGCAGCCGTTTCCCGACCCCGAGAACGAAAGCGAGGGAAAGCATCGCACGTTCACGCTTCTTCAGGGCGAAACCCGGCGCGACCGGCACGAGTAGCGCCGCCGCCCCGCCGACAAGGACGAAATGGGCGGTCTTCCCGACGCAGCGCGCACCGATTTCGGGAACGGACCGCCAGATGGGCAGGTTCTTCATCACCCTGTAGGTGAAATTCGCGCCCACCCGTTCGGCGCGCGCGCGC
>JBMYPI010000267.1:0-3166 GCA_049600155.1 Rubricella sp. | reverse complement strand
CGAAACGCAGAGCAGGGTCGCGAGCCCGTTCGAATCCTGAACCCGCACCGATTGTCGTTTGAACCCCGCCGTGCAAACGCATAAGTAAGGGGGGATGAAGACCGGGCGGGAACCCGGCTGAACCGGATAGTCAAGGGAAACGGACCCATGCTGAACAATATCGGCCCGTGGGGCTTTCTGATCATCGCGATCGTGGTGCTCGTCCTGTTCGGGCGTGGCAAGGTCTCCTCCCTCATGGGCGAGATCGGCAAGGGCATCACCAGCTTCAAGCGCGGCATGAGCGAAGGCCAGAGTGAAGAGCGGCAGATCGACGAGGATCGCGCCGCCAGCGCGCAGGATGTGACGCCCGAGAAGGATCGGACCTCCTGATCCACCGGCCCCGGGGGCGCGCATGTTCGATATCGGATTCTACGAGCTTCTCGTGGTTGGGGTCGTCGCGCTCATCGTGGTCGGCCCCAAGGATCTGCCGCGCATGTTCCACACCGTCGGCAAGCTCGTCGGCCAGGCGAAGGGCATGGCCCGACAGTTCCAGTCCGCGATGAACGACGCCGCGCGCGAGGCCGATCTGGATCAGGTGCGCGATGTGGCCAATACCGTGCGCAAGGCCGCCGATCCGCTCAACAGCGCGACGAGCGCGGCGCGCGATTATGCCAATTCCCTCAAGGAAGACATGATGCGCCCCGAACCCCAGGCGAAGCCCGATCCGGCCGCGCCCGAAGAGGGTGAAACGCCGCGCAAGGCGAGCGGCGCCGATGGCTGAGACGGGCCGCGATATCGACGATGTCTCCATGCCGCTGGTGGAGCATCTGGCCGAGCTGCGCACGCGGCTCATCCGCTCGGTCCTCGCCTTCGTCGTGGCCATGGTGGCGTGTTTTCCCTTCGCCGAGGCGATCCTCGAATTCATCTTCCAGCCCATTGCGGATGTGCTGCGGGCGCGGGGCGAGGATCCGCGCCTGATCTTCACCGCGCCGCAGGAGAAGTTCTTCGTCCTGATCCGGATTTCGGTTCTGGGCGGGCTGGCGATCTCCTTCCCGATCATCGCGCACCAGCTCTGGCGCTTCGTCGCGCCCGGGCTCTACCGGGATGAGAAATCGGCCTTCCTGCCGTTCCTCGTCGCCTCTCCGCTTCTGTTTCTCGCGGGTGCAGCCTTCGCCCATTTCGTCGTCACGCCGCTTGCGATGAATTTCTTCATCGGGTTCTCGGACGTGATCCCCGCGCTCGCGCAGCTCGTCGCGGGCAACACACCGGTGGAAAGCACCAACCCAGCGGAGGAGATCGCGACGGTCTTCCTCGGCTCCGTGCGGGAGACGCTGGATCTTTCCATCAAGTTCATCTTCGCTTTCGGTATCTGCTTCCAGTTGCCCGTTCTCCTGACGTTGATGGGCAAGGCGGGGCTTGTCAGCGCACAGGGCCTGCGCGACGTGCGGAAATACGCGATCGTCGGCATTCTCGTCGTTGCCGCGCTGGTGACGCCGCCCGATGTCGTCACCCAGATCATCCTTTTCACGGTCGTCTATGGCCTCTACGAGGTCTCGATCTGGCTCGTCGCCGCCGTTGACCGCAGGCGGATCGCCGATCTCAAGGCGCAGGGGCTTTGGGACGAGGAGCTTGACGGCGACGAGGCGGCGAAGTGACCGCCGATCCGCTGGAGCGTATCGCCGCCGCGCTGGAACGGCTCGCGCCGCCGCCGCTGGCCCGGCCCGATCTCTCCGCCGATGCCTATGTCTGGCACGCCGATCCCGACACGCTCCAACCCGTCGAGCGGGTAAGCCGCGTCGCCATCGACCTGCTGATCGGGGTGGATCGGGCGCGCGACACGCTTCTGGCGAACACCCTGCAATTCGCGCGCGGCTTTCCGGCGAACAATGTCCTTCTCTGGGGGGCGCGGGGGATGGGAAAATCGTCGCTCGTCAAGGCGGCCCATGCCGTGGCGCTCGACGAGGGACTGGCGCTGAAACTCATCGAGATCCAGCGGGATGACCTCGACAGCCTGCCGCGCCTCATGGGCCATCTGCGGGGCAGGGCGGAGCGGGTGCTTCTGTTCTGCGACGATCTTTCCTTCGACCAGGGCGATCAGCACTACAAGAGCCTCAAGGCCGTGCTCGATGGCGGGGTGGAGGGGCGGCCCGGAAACGTGCTGTTCTACGCGACCTCGAACCGCCGCCACCTCATGCCCCGCGACATGATCGAGAACGAGCGCGGCAGCGCCATCAACCCTTCCGAAGCTGTGGAGGAGAAGGTCTCCCTCTCCGACAGGTTCGGCCTCTGGCTCGGCTTCCATCCCTGCAGCCAGGACGAGTATCTCGCGATGATCCGCCGCTATTGCGATCGTTTCGGCATCGTCATCGACGACGACACCCTGCGCGCCGAGGCGGTGGAATGGACGCGCACGCGCGGTGCGCGTTCGGGCCGTGTCGCGTGGCAATACGTGACGGACCTTGCCGGGCGGAAGGGCGTCAACCTCGACGGCTGACGCGGCCCGCGCGATCAGAGATAGGGCGCAGGATCGACAGGCGCCATGTTCCGCAGAACCTGGAACTGCACCGAGGCGGGCGAGTTCTCCGCCACTTGCCCGATTACCTGCCCCCGCCCGATCCGATCCCCGCGGGAGACGGAGACGGCGCCGAGCCGTCCATAGGCGGTGACGATATCGTTGGGGTGCCGGATCATGACGATATTGTCGAAACTGCCGACCGAGCGGGCGACATAGATCACCTCGCCATCGTCGGCGGCGACGACATCCTGCCCCGGTGCGGCTTCGAAATCGATCCCGTCATTGCGGTTCGATCCCGGCTGCGCCGAATAGGGGCGCAGCACACCGCCGGGGACGGGGCGCAGGAAGGTCGCTCCGCTTTCGGCCCGGGCGCTGGAAAGGGCCGGGCTTTCGGGAACGGCGGGCGCTGCGGCGACCGGTTCGGGGAGGGGGTCCGCCGCGCTCGGCGGTGGCGTGACGGCGACCCGGTCGCCCGGCTGCGCGATGGTGTCGGGTCGTGGCGGTGGCGGTGTGGAACCCGGCGCGGGCGCCGCGGCGACGGGCGTTGCAACGACGGGCGCCGCCGCGATCGGGGTGACGCTCCCGCCGTAGTCGGGACTAAGCGATGCCAAGACAGACATATTTGGTCTCCACATATTCTTCGATACCCTGCCGGGCGCCCTCGCGCCCGAT
>JBMYPI010000266.1:0-3166 GCA_049600155.1 Rubricella sp. | reverse complement strand
ACGGGTGCGGGTGATCAGTTCGCCGCGGGCTTTCTCTACGGTATCGCGACGGGCCGCAGCCTGATGGAGGCGGGCCGGATGGGTTGCATCGCTGCTGCCGAGGTGATTGGTCACCTAGGGCCGAGACCCAAGGCGGACATGCGCGCGCTCTTCGCCAATGCAGGGCTTTAGGGGGACAACCCACCGCTGTTCCGGCGCAGGCCGGATCCCTTCTCACGAAGCGCCGATCATCAAGGCCCCGGATCAGGTCCGGGGCGGCGGGTTTCCAAGCTCAGCGGTCTCGTGAACGATGCGGTGTTCCGGCGGAGGCCGGAACCTCCAGCCTGTGCGCGATCAGCGTAGAAACCCGGGGATCGAATCCGGATCAGCGCGCTTTCAATTGCCAAGTTTCGTGTGGATCTCGTCCAGATCCATCTCCTTCTTCGGGGGGCCCGAATACGGATCCTTCCCGTATTTGAAGAGGTTGAAATCCCGCCTGTAGATTTCGTGCATCAGGTGGATGGCGAGATCGTCGAAATACGCCTCGACCGGATGGGCCCGTTTCGGCCCGTGCCCCTCGCTTTCGTTGAAGCGGGGCAGGTTGTCGGGATCGAGTGCGTGCCGCACCTCGACATTGGAGAGCACCTCCCGCATCCCGTCCGCGAAAGACTCTATGGGAAAGACGAGGTCGTAGCGCCCGCCGTTGCGGATCAGCGTCGAGACGTGGCCGGAACAGGCGGACCAGTGGATGTCCGGCTCCATCGGCTTGCGGAAGCGGATCGTGTCCCGCGCGAAGAGGAGGAAACGGCGGAAGCTCGCGACCTGGTCGAAATCGCCCTCCACGTCGATCCCGTACTTCTTCGCGAGCATCGGCACGAGGTTGCCGCGGTAGCGTTTGCCGTTGCGCTGGATGCCCGCGATCTTGTCGAAGAAACTCGACAGGATCCGTGTCCACGGGTTGCGGACGGTGGCGAAGGTGTAGGTCTCTTGCGCGGTCACGGCGTCGATGATGGGCTTCTGGCTCGCTTCGAGAGCCCATTTGTGCAGGCCTTCGGTGGCATCGTGGATATCACCGTCGAAATACCGGCCGTGATCGGAATAGAACATGATCTGACCGACGGTGGAGCACGCGCATTTCGGCACGACGCGGTAGATCATGCTGCCGCTTTGCGTCATCCAGGTGCCGGGGAATTTCATCTACCGCTCCTTCGCATCCGGGCATCATGTGTCCGTCAGTGACGCCGCAAGTCAAGCCGGGGTGGCGCCGGGGGCGAATCCTGCCTATGCCTTCAGGAGATTTGCGGAAGCGCCATGGTCAAGATCGCCTTCATCCTCCTGTGCCACAAGAACCCCGACGGGGTGATCGCGCAGGCGCGGCTTCTCGCGTCGCAGGGCGATTGCGTTGCGATCCACTTCGACAGGCGCGCCCCCCGGGAGGCCTATCAGAGGATCGTCGGGGCCCTTTCCGACAACCCGTCGATCACTTTCGCCAGGCGCCGGGTCAGGGGCGGATGGGGAGAATGGTCGCTGGTGGAGGGCACGATCCTCGCCCTGCGCGCGGCGATCGAGGCCTGGCCGGATGCGACGCATTTCTACTTCCTCTCGGGCGACTGCATGCCGATCAAGCCGCGCGCCCATATTGCGCGCTATCTGACCGAGAACCCCTGTGATTTCGTCGAACACCATGACTTCTTCGAGAGCGACTGGATCAAGACCGGTCTGAAGGAAGATCGCCTCCACTACCGTCACTGGTTCAACGAGCGGGAGCGCAAGGCGCTGTTCTACACGAGCCTCGAAATCCAGCGCCGGCTGAACCTGCGTCGCGACGTGCCCAAGGGCCTGAAGATCCAGATCGGATCGCAATGGTGCGTGTTGCGCCGATCGACCGTCGAGAGGGTTCTCGATTTCATGGCCCGGCGCAGGGATGTCGTGCGTTTCTTCCGGACCACCTGGATACCGGATGAAACCTTCTTCCAGACCCTCGTCCTGCATCTCGTCCCCCGTGAGGAGGTCCGCAACCGGACACTGACCTTCCTCGCCTTTTCCGACTACGGGCTGCCCCTTGTCCTGCACGACGATCATTACGAACTGATCCGGTCAGAGGATTTCCTCTTCGCGCGCAAGGTGTCGCCGAATGCCGGGCGCCTCAAGGCCGCACTCGCGGAGCGTTTCGCGGAGGCGGAGGAACGCGCCGCAACGAGCTCCACGGCGATCCCCCTGTATACCTACATGACGAAGCGGGGGCGCGCCGGGCGCCGATTCGCCCCACGCTTCTGGGAAAGCGGCGGGCAGATCGGACGGGGGCACAGCGTGCTCGTCGTTGCCTGCAAGAAATGGCATGTCGGCAAACGGTTCATCCGGGCCGCGCGCGCGATCGGCGGGCCGGAGGCGCTGGGCTATGTCTTCGACGAAGATCGCGACAGTTTCCCCGATCTCGGGGGGATCGAGTCGAGCAAGGAGAAGCGCGGACGGCACCGCCGGGCCTTCCTCAAGCTCCTGTTCGAATATCACGATACCGAGCGGCTGATGATCTGCCTCGATCCCTCGAACGAGGACACGATCCGGGACATCGCCAGTGACGATTGCGAGCTTCGCGTTCTCGAGATCCGCTGCAGGATCGATGACGACTACATGATCGGCCACGCGCGGCGTGTGGGGCTGATGAGCGACGATACCCAGGCGACCGTGGCCGCTCCGCTCGTGTCCGCGCTGCATCGCCAGTTCCGCGATGAAAGCGATGCACTGCGGGATCTGCGCCTCAGCCAGTTCTTCACGATGGACGAGTGGCAGGAGACCGATCCGAATGCGGAGGCGATCTCCCGTTTCCTCGGCCTGCCGGTCGACCGGACCCGCGCGATCGCCGAGGATCGCACCCTCTTTGCCTGACCTTCAACGGAGGCCCCGATGCCCTACAGCTATGACGACCAGAACATCTTCGCGAAGATCCTGCGCGGGGAGATCCCCAACAGGACCGTGATGGAGACCGAGCATTCGCTTGCCTTCGAGGACATCAACCCGCAGGCGCCCCACCACGTTCTCGTCATTCCGAAGGGTCCCTACGTGACCTACGACCATTTCGCGACCGAGGCTTCCGATGCCGAGATCGTCGATTTCACGCGGACGGTCGCTGCCGTCGCGCGCGCGCTCGGTGCCACGCCCGATGAGGGCGACGGTTACCGGATCCTCT
>JBMYPI010000265.1:0-3211 GCA_049600155.1 Rubricella sp. | reverse complement strand
GTCGAGGACATTGCGCGCATATTCCTGCGGCGCCATATCAGCGCCGTTCCGGTCGTCGACGACGATGGCGCGGATCGGGTCGCGCGCGCCCATCAGAAAAGCTCCACGCCCCGGCGCGGGGCGATGGCGTCGGCACGCCGCAGGGCGGCCTCGGCCGCCGTAGCCTCGGCGAGCGCGGTCCCCCCCGCGGTCTGCACCCTGACGCGCCCGCTGCCGGGATGGAACAGGACGCGCCGCGCCCGGCTCCCGCCGAGATCCTCGGCGGAGATCGGAATGCCCTCACTGCGCAGGAACTCCCGCACGAACGCCGCATTCCGCTCCCCCACGGTCGAGCGCGATGCCGTTTCCATCACGTTCGCGCCGCCGAAGACCTTCGCCTCCAGGGCGCCGCGGCGACCAGCTGCGCGGAAGATCCCGTTGATCAGCACCTCCATCGCGTGAACACCGTAGCGTGCCGAAGCCGCGCCCGAGGCTGCGGCGCTGTCAGGCAGCAGGAAATGGTTCAGCCCCCCTATCCCCGTTTCCGGATCGCGGATGCAGGCCGCGACGCAGGAGCCGAGGAGCGTCATGATGGAAAGGCCGCGATCCGCGGTGACGAGGTGTTCGCCCGGCAGAACGGTCGAAACCCGCGCACCGAGCCGCGGATCGAAATAGGTTTGCGGCCCAGCGACGCTCATGCCGTCCTCCTGCGATAGATCGTGCGCCCGGCGGAAGCGAGCAGCGCATGCTCGCGCAGAAGCGATTCCGAGTGGCCCAGGTAAAGCGTTCCGCCGGGCTTGAGCTGGGCGGCGAACCTGTCGATCAGGCCGGCCTTCGTCTCAGCGGAGAAATAGATCAGCACGTTCCGGCAGAAAATGACGTCGAAATGCCCTGCCATCGGCCAGGGATCCAGCAGGTTGAGTCGCCGGAAACGCACCCGATCCCGGAGCGTGGCATCGACGGTGACGGAGCCGCCATCGCGCCTTAGCCATCTGGTGGCCTCGGTCGGCATGGAGGCCAAGCGTTCTGTGGGGTAGCGCGCCGCCTTGGCGATCGACAGCACGCGGGTGTCGATATCGGTAGCGAGGACGAGAAGATCCGGCGGGAGCCGCCCCCCTGCCGCACGGGCGATCGTTATCAAGGTCGACCAAACCTCCTCGCCGGTGGAGCATCCGGCGGACCAGATCCGGATCCGGCCGGAGAGTTGCGGCAGCACGACAGACGCGAGGTCGTCGAAATGATGCGCTTCCCTGAAGAACGATGTCAGATTCGTCGTGATCGCGTTGACGAACTCGATCCGCTCGTTGCCCTCTTCCGGCCGCTCGAGCAGGTCCAGATAGGTGCCCGGATCGCCGATCCCGCGCGCCTTGAGACGCCGCGCAAGCCGCGAGGCGACCATCTGGCGTTTGTGCGGCTTCAGAACGATTCCCGTATCCGCGTGAACCCGCGACGCGATGCGCGCGAAAAGCCCCTCATCGAGCCGGATCGTGGACGGGGCGAGATCTGCCGTCATGCGGCACCGGCAAGCGCGTCGTCGAAAAGCCCGTGCAGTTCCAGGAGCGCGACCATCCCGGTTTCCGTGCTGACGAGGCCCGCGATCGCCCGCGCATCGGCACCCGCCTGCCCCGTGGGGACCGGCAGGATATCATCGGGGCTCACGGTCAGGATATCGGAGACCGCGTCGACGAGAATGCCGACGGTCTGTTCCCCGATCTGGACGATCACCACGACATGCGTCTCGGTCGCTTCGGTGAGAGCGCCGCCGAACCGCGCGCGAAGATCGTGCACCGGGACGATCGTTCCGCGGAGATTGAGCACGCCGCGAGTGTATTGCGGCTGGTTCGGCAGGCCCGTCGTCTGAGACCATTGCTTGATCTCGCGAACCGCCATGATGTCCACGCCGTAGGCCCGGTCGCCCACCATGAAGGAGACGTATTGAAGCGCGGCCCGGGTGCCCTCGCTCGTTTCGGTTCGGTGGTCTGTCATGGCGTTTCCTCCAGTTCACGCGGTTGCCCGGCCGGGCGCGAGGCAGGGGATCTGGGGCCCTGGCCGGAGACGAGGCTGGGAATGTCCAGGACGAGGGCGACGCGTCCGTCACCGAGGATCGTAGCCCCCGAGACACCCTCGACCTGTCTGAAATTGGCTTCGAGGCTCTTGAGCACGACCTGTCGCTGGCCGATCAGCGCATCGGCCAGAAGCGCGACATGCCCCTCCGTCTCGGTATCGACGACGATGCACATCGCATCCTCGGCCGATCCGGCAGGCAGGCCGAGCCGTTCGGCAAGCGGCACGAGACGGATATAGCCGTCGCGCCATGCGACGATGCGCTGGCCATCCGGCATCGTCTCGACCGTGCAATCGCGCAGGCGCGATGCCTCCACCACCGTCGACAACGGAAGGATGTAGCGCTCCGTGCCGATCCGGATCGTCATGCCGTCGAGCACGGCGAGCGTCAGCGGAAGCGTGATCAGGAAGGTCGTCCCCTCGCCGGGCGTGTTGCGGAGATGACATCGTCCGCCGAGCGACTGGATCTTGCGCTTGACCACATCCATTCCCACGCCGCGGCCGGAAACATCGGATATCGACTGTGCCGTGGAAAACCCCGGATGGAAGATCAACTGGTCGATCTCCTCCGGCGCGAGGGTTTCGCCCGCGGAGACGAGCCCGTTCTCGATCGCCTTGGCGAGGACACGCTCACGGTTCACGCCCCGCCCGTCATCGCTGATCGTCAGAAGAACGCGTTCACCGCGATGCTCGGCAGAGAGGCGGATCCTGCCGGCCGGCGGCTTGCCCGCGGCGGTGCGCTCCTGCGGGGGTTCGATCCCGTGGTCCATCGCGTTGCGCAACATGTGCGTGAGCGGTTCGGCGAGTTCCTCGATGACTGTGGTGTCGACTTCCGTCTGTTCGCCTTCGAGAACGAGCCGGACATCCTTCCCCAGTTTTTCGGAGAGATCCCGGACAACGCGCGGCATCCTGCTGAACACGGCCTTCACCGGCTGTGCACGGATCGCCATCACGCTTTCCTGCAGATCGCGCGTCAGCCGCGAGAGCGATTCCATCGAACGGGGCTGGTCGAGACCCGCGCTGGATTGAAGATCGAGGATGTCCTGCCCCAGCGCCGCCTGGGTGATCACCACTTCACCGACCAGGTTCACGAGGCGATCGATCCGCGCAAGCTCGACCCGCAGGGATTTCTGCACGCTGCGGGCAGGTGGTGCAGGCGTTTCCGTGG
>JBMYPI010000264.1:0-3226 GCA_049600155.1 Rubricella sp. | reverse complement strand
AAAAGGGCTGCGTCTACCTCGTGCCGCTCTACGAGGCGCTGGCGCTTCCCGGAGACATCTCCGCCGTGGCGAACGCCAAGAGCTCGACCGGGCGGCTCGACCTCTTCACGCGGCTCCTGTGCGACGGCGCGACGGAATTCGACCGGATCGATCCGGGCTATCACGGGCCGCTCTATGCCGAGATCAGCCCACGATCCTTCTCCGTTCTCGTCCGCCCGGGGCAAAGGCTCAACCAGATCCGGTTCCGTCGCGGGCAGGTGGCGCTCGACGACGCGGCGCTCTCGACCCTGCATGACGCGGTGACCCTCGTGAACGGCCCGGCCCATATCGACGGCGGGCTCGGTTTCTCCGTCGATCTCAGGCCCGAGGGCGACGATATCGTCGGCTGGCGTGCTAAGCCCCACACAGGGCTGATCGACCTCGACCGGATCGCCCATTACCGCGTCGCGGATTTCTGGGAAGCGGTGCGCGCGGAGGATGGCCGCATCATCCTCGATCCCGGCGCGTTCTACATCCTCGTCAGCCGTGAGGCCGTGCATGTGCCGCCCGACCATGCCGCCGAGATGGCGCCCTATCTCGCGATGGTGGGGGAGTTCCGCGTCCATTACGCGGGCTTCTTCGATCCCGGTTTCGGCCATGCGCCCGCGGGCGGGCACGGCTCACGCGGCGTTCTGGAGGTGCGGTGCCACGAAGCGCCTTTCGCGCTTGAACACGGGCAGATCGTCGGGCGGCTCGTCTACGAGCGCATGGAAGAGGTGCCAGAGCGGCTTTACGGCGCCGATCTTGGCTCGAACTATCAGGGTCAGGGCCTGAAGCTTTCCAAGCACTTCAAGGCGCCAGGCGCCGATTGAAGCGGATCAGACCTGCCGGTCATCCTCGGTGCGGTCGGCCTGTGCCGGGGGCACGTCGCGCGGTTGCTGGCGCTTGGCGACCTGATCGGAAATGACCCTGCCTCCCTCGCGCATCGCGGTATTGACACCCTTGCGGACGACCTGCCGGATGACCTGGTTGATGATGCGATCGATCATTCTTCCGTCTCACCTTCCTCTGCGGGGGAGCGCTCGAACAGCGTCTCCTGCTCCTCCTCGTCCTGAAGATCCTCAAGATCGGTCGGCGGCGGGCGATTGTCCAGCAGGCCCGCAGCCCTGAGTTCCTTGAGATCGGGCAGGTCGCGGGCACTTTCAAGGCCGAAATGATCGAGGAACCCCTGTGTGACGATGAAGGTGACCGGGCGACCGGGCGTCTGCCGCCTGCGGCCGAGCTTGATCCAGCCAAGCTCCATCAAGAGGTCGATCGTACCCTTGGACACGGTCACGCCCCGGATCTCCTCGATCTCCGCGCGGGTGACGGGCTGGTGGTAGGCGACGATGGCCAGCGTTTCCACGGCGGCGCGGGAAAGCCTGCGCTGCTCCACCACCTCCCGGCTCATCAGGAAGCCCAGATCGGGCGCGGTGCGGAACGCCCATTCGTCGCCTGCGCGCATCAGGTGAACGCCCCTGCCCTCGTAGCGGCGCTTCAGAAGATCGAGCGCGGCGGGCACATCGCATCCATGGGGAAGGCGGGCGGCGATCTCCCCCACCTTCATGGGCTTGGGACTCGCGAAGAGAAGGGCCTCGACCATGCGCTCCTGCTCGGCGAGGGGCGGCGCCTCGAAAAGGGTTTCCACCCCGCTCATGCGCCGCCATCCGCCGCGCGACGGCGCATCGTGATGGGCGCGAACGTGTCTTCCTGCCGAAGTTCCAGAGCCCCGCGCTTGGCCAGTTCGAGCGAGGCCGCGAAGGTCGCGGCGATCGCGGAGCGGCGCTTCCTTGGATCATGGCGCCAGTCTTCGGGCAGAAAGCTCTCGAGATCGGCCCAGTCCTGCACCGCGCCGATCAGGCCGCGCAGCCGCTCCAGCGCGGCCTCCATCGTCAGGACGGGATCACGGTTGAAATGGAGCGGGCGGAAATCCTCCCGCGTACGGATCTGGGCATAGGCGCGCATCAGGTCCACGAGGCCGCAATCATAGGTCACGCGGCGCGTGGTCCGCATCGGCTCCGCCTCCCCGCGCGGGAAGAAATCGCGACCGAGCTGATCGCGCCCCATGAGCTTGGCCGCGACCCGGCGCATCGCCTCCAGCCGTTCGAGCTGGAAGGCGAGATGGGCGGCGAGATCCTCGGCGCTCGGCCCTTCCTCGTCCGGATCGGGGGGCAAGAGCAGCCGAGACTTGAGATAGGCCAGCCACGCGGCCATCACGAGGTAGTCCGCCGCAAGCTCGATCCGGAGCCGTTTCGCGGCCTCGACGAACTCCAGGTATTGTTCGGCCAGTTGCAGGATGGAGACGCGGCGCAGGTCCACCTTCTGGGTGCGCGCGAGCGTCAGGAGGATGTCGAGCGGTCCTTCGAACCCGTCCACGTTGACGACGAGCGCCTCGGCGGCGATGCGCGCGTCCCGATCGTCGAAGGCGAAATCGTCAGGCATGGGCGTCCTCCCTCAACAGGCGTTCGAGGCGTTCGGCGGCATCGCCGAGCGGCTGGGGATCCATCCGCCAGCCGATCGCCGCGTCGGCCCGTTCGAGCGCTCGCCCCACAAGGCGCGGGCAGGCCTCGGCCACCGCGCGTTTCTCGTCCATTTCCCCGTTGCAGTGGAGAACGATGTCGCAGCCCGCAGCGAGCGAGGCCTCCACCCTATCCCCCCACGCGCCGGTCAATGCCTTCATCGCGAGATCGTCGGTCATCAGAAGACCATCGAACCCGATCTTCCCACGGATCATGTCGATCACGGCCGGAGAGAGTGTCGCGCAACGCCCGGAATCCAGCGCTTCGTAGATCACATGCGCCGTCATCGCCATCGGCAGGTCCGCCAGCGCCGCGAAGGGCGCGAAATCGACCTCGAGTTCTGCACCCGGCGCGGAAACGATGGGCAGCTCGTGATGGCTGTCGGCGACGGCCCGTCCATGACCCGGAACATGCTTGATGACCGGCAGGACACCACCGGCCATCAGCCCCTCGGCGACGGCGCGGCCCAGTGCCGCGATCTGTGCTGGGTCTCGCGCATAGCAGCGATTGAGGAGGAACGGGTGGGTATCGGCTGTCGGCACGTCGAGCATCGGGGCGCAATCGGCATCGATCCCGATCGCGCGCATCTCCTCCGCGATCAGTCGATAGCGCAGGCGGAACGCCTCGCGACGGATCTCAAGGGGCAGATGCGCCGCGAAATCGAGCGGCGGCTCCCACTGTCGCCAGTG
>JBMYPI010000263.1:0-3261 GCA_049600155.1 Rubricella sp. | reverse complement strand
GCTGGGAACGCTGGTGGCGCACCGACAAGGGCGCGGACGACGTGCGCTATGTCCAATTCATGGGCAAGGACAATGTGCCTTTCCACACGCTGAGTTTCCCGGCGACGATCCTCGGCTCGGGCGAGCCGTGGAAGCTCGTCGATTACATCAAATCCTTCAACTACCTCAATTACGAGGGCGGCCAGTTCTCCACCAGCCAGGGCCGCGGGGTGTTCATGGACCAGGCGCTGGAGGCGCTGCCGTCGGACTACTGGCGCTGGTGGCTTCTGTCGAACTGCCCCGAAACATCCGACAGCGAATTCACCTGGGAGAGTTTCCAGACAGGCGTGAACAAGGACCTCGCCGACGTGCTCGGCAATTTCGTCTCCCGCGTGACGAAGTTCTGCCGCTCGAAGTTCGGTGAGGAGGTGCCCTCGGGCGGCGCCTACGGCGAAGCCGAAGAAGCGCTCATCGCAGCGCTGGAAGAGAAGCTGACGGACTACGAACGCCAGATGGAGGCGATCGAGATCCGCAAATCGGCGGCGACCCTCCGTGCGATCTGGGTGCTCGGCAACGAATACCTGCAATCGGCCGCGCCCTGGGCCGTCTTCAAGGAAGATCCCGACCGCGCCGCCGCCCAGATCCGCCTCGCACTGAACCTCTGTCGCCTCTACGCCGTCCTGTCGGAGCCGTTCATTCCCGATGCCTCGGCGACGATCCTCAAGGCGCTCGGTGCCGAAAGCGCCGCGTGGCCCGGATCCGTGAAGGAGGCGCTCGGGGCCCTTCCGGCGGGCCATGCATTCGCAGTCCCCGAGAATCTGTTTGCAAAGATCAGCGAAGAACAGAAGGATCAGATGCAATCCCGTTATGCGGGGAAAATCTGATACCGCCGTTCAGAGACTAGCTGGAGCGCAGAAATGGGTCAGAATCCATTGGCCATGATTTCCGGCGAGGGCATCGTTTTCGTTGTCCTCGCGATCTTCCTCATACTGACGATCTTCGCGGGTGTGCGGATCGTGCCGCAATCGGAAAAGCATGTCGTGGAACGGCTCGGACGGTTGCGCAAGGTCATGGGGCCGGGCCTCAACCTGATCATTCCGTTTCTCGACACGGTGAAGCATCGGGTCTCGATCCTCGAACGGCAGCTTCCCTCCAGCAAGCAGGATGCGATCACGTCCGACAACGTGCTGGTGCAGGTCGAGACGAGCGTCTTCTACAGGATCATCGAGCCCGAGAAATCGGTCTATCGGATCCGCGACGTCGACGCTGCGATCGCCACCACGGTGGCCGGGATCGTCCGATCCGAGATCGGTTCGATCGAACTCGACGAGGTGCAGTCGAACCGCGCGCGCCTGATCGCGGCGATCCAGGCCTCGCTCGAGAAGATCGTGGACGATTGGGGCATCGAGGTCACCCGGGCGGAGATCCTCGACGTCAATCTCGACAAGCAGACCCGGGACGCCATGCTTCAGCAGCTGAACGCCGAACGGGCGCGCCGCGCACAGGTGACCGAGGCGGAAGGACGGAAACGCGCCGTCGAGCTTCAGGCGGATGCCGATCTCTACGCCGCGGAACAGGCCGCGAAGGCCCGACGGATCGAGGCCGACGCGGAAGCCTACGCAACCGCCCGCGTGGCGGAGGCCATCGCATCGAACGGCCTTGAATCGGCTCAGTATCAGGTCGCTCTGAAACAGGTCGAGGCGCTGAAGACACTGGGATCGAGCGCGGGACAGCAGACGATCCTGGTTCCGGCCAACGCATTGGAGGCCTTTGCCGATGCGTTCAAGATGATCCGGGGCCGTGGCTGATGCTTGCTCTGTGGTGGATCTGGATGGTTGCGGCGCTGGGCTTAGGCATCCTCGAACTGGCGGCGCCGGGCTATATCTTCCTCGGTTTCGCCGGCGGCGCGGCGACGATTGCGCTGCTGCTTCTCACCGGAGGTCCGCTCGCGGCGGCGTTGGCCGCCTCGGCGCCCCTCATGATCCTCGCCTTTGCGGTGTCGTCGCTCCTGATCTGGATTGCACTGCGCAAGGTGCTCGGCGTCCGGAAAGGGCAGGAACGAATCTGGACCCGTGATATCAACGAGGACTGAGAGCGCGCCGCCCAATTGACCGCACGCTGCGCGCGGTGCACCGTCACGACATGGAAACCGCCTCATCCCTGTCGGGCAGGGACAACATCAACGCGCTTCTCTGGGCGCTCGCCTCTGCCGTCGTCGCCTCGGCGATGACCGTATCCGTCAGGCCCGTTGCGGAAGAAACCAGCCCCATCATGACGGTGATGTTGAGGGCGGGCTTCTCGGCGGGGATCATCCTGCTGGTGGTCGCGCTGCTGCCGCCGATCCGCCGGCAATTGCGGTTCACCCGTCCGCGGGACCATCTGCTGCGCGGAACCCTGATCGCCGTCGCAACGGCGCTCGGATTCTGGACGATCGCCGAGGTTCCGCTCGCCACGGCGGCCGTTCTGTTCTTCACCGCACCGATCTTCGCGGTGATCATCGCCGCCCTCTTCCAGGGGGAGCGGGTGGGGCCGCGGCGCTGGCTGGCCGTCCTGATCGGGTTCGCGGGCGCGCTCGTGATCCTGCGTCCGGGCCTGGAGGCCTTCCACCCGGCGATGCTCGGGGCGCTCGGATCCTCGCTCCTGTTCGCGACCGCGCTGTCGATGTCGCGCAAGCTCGCGCAGGCCGACGGGCCGCTCTCGGCCTTCGTCTCGTCGGTCTTCGTCACCATGATCATCATGGCGCCCATCGCGCTGCCCCGGTGTTCGCTGCCGGATACGGAGGTCGGCTGGATCGCGACCGGGATCCTCGTCATCACCGGTGCGGTGCGGAACGTCGCCGACATCCAGTCCTACCGCTACGGTGACGCGGCCGTCGTCGGACCGGTGAGCTATCTGCGGATCGTGTTCGTGGGGCTTGCGGGATGGCTGCTCTTCGCGGAAGTGCCCGACCTGGCGACGATCATCGGCGCTGCCATCATCATCGGGTCGACGCTCTATATCGCCAGACGCGAAGCGCGGCTGGGGCGGGCGGGGCGGCCGGCCGCGCCCTGAAGCCTAGAGCGCCTTGCGCGCCCTGAGCGCCGCACCGATGGTGCCGTCATCGAGGAAATCGAGCTCCCCGCCTACCGGCACGCCCTGCGCAAGCGTGGTCACGGTCATGCCCCGGCCTTCCAGCCGGTCGGCGATATAGTGGGCGGTCGTCTGGCCATCGACAGTCGCACCTAGGGCGAGGATCACCTCCCGCACGCCGCGCTCCGCACGGGACTCCAGCCGGGGGATGCG
>JBMYPI010000262.1:0-3285 GCA_049600155.1 Rubricella sp. | reverse complement strand
GGGACAACCCGGGCGGTGCACCCCCCTGCGCCCGGACCGGTCACCACCGGTTCCCCTTCGAGCGCGACGGCGATGTAGTATTCCCCGTCATAGATCGGGATGCCGACGGTGCCCGCGATCGGCACCGGCTCGGCGAGGTTCCGCCGAAAGGTGACGGATATCTTGCCGTCCAGAAGCGCGGCCGTGCCCGGAACCGGATCGCCGAGCACCCCGCCCGGCACCCGCGCGAAACCGGTGAAGCGGGGATCCCATGTCATCTGGTCGGCGATGAGCACGGCCTCCTCGGCCTCGGTCAGCACACCGTCATAATCGAAATCGAGGGCAAGCGCGTCG
This sequence comes from Rubricella sp., assembly GCA_049600155.1. Classification (GTDB taxonomy): domain Bacteria; phylum Pseudomonadota; class Alphaproteobacteria; order Rhodobacterales; family Rhodobacteraceae; genus Rubricella. The sequence goes on along the minus strand of JBMYPI010000262.1, from coordinate 2,952 downwards.
AGCACGTAGAAACTGGTCAACTCGTCGTAGATCCAGTGGATTTCGAAGCCCGTCAGACGCCCCTCCGCATCCATGATCGGGTCATAGCGCGCGTCGAGGAAGACATGCGGATGCGCCGCGAGCGGGCTCGCGGCGAAACAGGCGATCAGGGCTGTGGCAACTGCACGGTTCATCGCCCCGAAAGGTGCGGAAGAACATGCGGGAGTGCAAGGGCGGGCCGGACACCATCGCTTGAACCACCCACACGCTTTCAGTTCACCGCCCGCATGGCCCGGATCGGGCGACCGGGCTGGAGACCCTCCGCCGCCGTGACGATGGCATCCGCATCGATCGCGAAATGGCGGTGTAGGTCAGCGACCGTGCCCGTCTGGCCGAAATGCTCCACGCCAAGCGCGACCGTCCGATGCCCGGCCACGCCGCCGAGCCATGCAAGGGTCGCCGGGTGCCCGTCGATCACGGTCACGAGCAGGCAATGGGACGGAAGCCGGCCAAGGAGCCGCTCGATATGGCTCGCGGCCTCAGCCTGGCCGCGCCGCCGGGCGCGCTGCGCCGCCGTCCATCCGGCATTGAGCCGGTCGGCGCTGGTGATCGAGAGCACACCGATATCCCGCCGGTCCGTCCCGATGCGACCCGCCGCCTCGATCACGTTGGGGGCGACGGCGCCCTGATAGGCGATCACCACCTCCGCGTTCGGCCCCGGTTCGCGCAGCCAGTAGGCCCCGTCGATGATCCCCTCCCGCACGGTATCGGTCACCGGGCGGAGCGGCTGTTCCACCGGCAGGGTCGAGAGGCGGAGATAGACGGAGCCGCCCGTTTCGTCCCGCAGCCATGTGCGCTCATCCGGGTCGCCCTCGCCATCGCGCTGGAGATAGTCGAAGGCCCAGTCCATGATGATGGCGAGTTCGTCGGCGAAAGCCGGTTCGAAGCTCGCCAGCCCGTCCTGGCTCATGCCCACGAGCGGGGTGCCGATGGACTGGTGCGCGCCGCCCTCGGGCGCGAGCGTCACGCCCGAAGGCGTGCCCGCGATGATGAAACGGGCATCCTGATAGCAGGCATAGTTCAGCGCATCGAGGCCGCGATTGACGAACGGATCGTAGACCGTGCCGATGGGCAGGAGCCGCTCCCCGAAGAGGGAGTGGGAAAGCCCCGCCGCTCCCAGCATCAGGAAGAGGTTCATCTCCGCGATGCCGAGTTCCACATGCTGGCCCTCGGGCCCGAACTGCCATTTCTGGGTGGAGGGGATGCGTTCGGCCTTGAACGTATCCTCCAGAACCATCCGCCCGAACAGCCCGCGCCGGTTCACCCAGGGCCCCAGATTGGTGGAGACGGAGACATCGGGGGAGGTCGTCAGGATCCGGTCCGCAAGCGGCCCACCCTCCTTCGCGATCGCGTCGAGCACCTTGCCGAAAGCGGCTTGCGTGGAGATCTCCCCGTCACCGATCTCGACCGCGCCGGGCGCGGGGACCGCGTCGGCCGAATACCGGCGGGTGCCCTTCGCGAAAAAGGGCACGTCGCGGAGGAAGGACTCCAGCGGTCCGGGATCGGTGACGGTCGAGAAACGATCCCATTCCGCACCCTCGGTGACCCCCATCGTCGCGCGGAAGCCTTCCATCTGCGCCTTGGTCATCAACCCTGCATGGTTGTCCTTGTGACCGGCCAGCGGCGTGCCCCAGCCCTTGATCGTGTAGGCGAGGAAACAGGTCGGGCGGTCATGGTCGATCGCGTCGAACGCGTCCGTCAGGGTTTCGAGGCAATGGCCGCCCAGGTTTTCCATCAAGGCGGCAAGCGCGTCGTCGCTGCGGCGTTCCAGAAGGGCCGTGACATCGCCCTGGTCCCCCAGATCGTCCATCAGCCGCTTGCGCCAGGCCGCTCCGCCCTGGAAGGTCAGCGCGGAATAGAGCTGGTTGGGGCAGGCATCGATCCAGGCGCGCAGCCGCTCCCCGCCGGGTTCGGCGAAGGCCGCCCGCTGGAGAGCACCGTATTTCAGGCGCACCACCTCCCAGCCAAAGGCGCCGAAGATCGCCTCGATCCGGGCATGCAGCCCCTCGCGCACGACGCCATCGAGGCTCTGGCGGTTGTAATCGACGATCCACCAGCAGTTCCGCAGGTCATGCTTCCACCCCTCTTGCAGCGCCTCGTAGATATTGCCTTCGTCTAGCTCCGCGTCACCCATCAGCGCGACCATCCGGCCAAGGGGCCGCTCGCCGAAATGGGCGGCGACATAGTCCTGCACGAGGCTCGCGAAGGCCGTGATCCCGACGCCCAGCCCGACGGAGCCCGTGGAGAAATCCACGTCGTCGATATCCTTGGTGCGCGAGGGATAGGATTGCGCCCCACCGAGGGCGCGAAACGCCTCCAGCTTCTCCCGCGTCTGGTTGCCCATCAGGTACTGGATCGCATGGTAGACGGGCGAGGCATGGGGCTTCACCGCGACGCGATCCTCCGGCCTGAGAACATGGAAATAGAGCGCCGTCATCAGCGACACCATCGAGGCGGAGGAAGCCTGGTGCCCGCCCACCTTCACGCCGTCCTTCTCGCGCAGATGGTTGGCGTTGTGGATCGTCCACGATGCCGTCCAGAGAAGCTGGCGCTCGATCTCCTTCAGGCGTGCGATATCGGCCATCATGTCCCTCCCCGGTCGCGTGTCCGGGAGAAGATATAAGGCGCGGGACGAGGGAATCCGTGCTTTATCCGGTTGAGGATCGCATGGATATGGTGAAAATCTTCGCTCGATGAGGGATTCACGAGGGTTTTCGCCATGATCGACGAGACGGACAGGCGCATGCGCTCCTCGAACTGCTGCTGGAAGAGCATCTGCAGCTGCTGCATGTGCTGCTGCATGTGCTGCTGCTGTTTGTGCTGCTGCTGCTGATTGTGCTGTTTGTGCTGCTTGTGCTGCTGCTGCTGCTGCTGCTGCTGATGATGCTGACGCTGATGCGTATGCTTGTGCTG
>JBMYPI010000261.1:0-3292 GCA_049600155.1 Rubricella sp. | reverse complement strand
CGGTGCCTATGGCAATACCGTCAGGATCCGGCACGGATTCGGTTACGAGACCTTGTATGCCCACATGTCCCGCGTCAGGGTGCGGGTTGGAGACCAGGTGGAACGGGGCGACCGGATCGGCGACATGGGATCGACGGGCCGGAGCACGGGGTCCCACCTGCATTACGAAGTCCGCCGCAATGGCGAGCATGTCAATCCGATGAACTATCTGAGGGCCGCACAAGATGTTCTCTAAGAACAAACCCAACGAACCGACCGACGCGAAACCGGGCGACAAACCCGGCGAACCGAAGATGGGCGCACCCGCGCCGTCCTCTTCCCCGAAACCCGCCGCACCGGCGCCCGCGCCTGCAAAGCCGAAACCCGCGCCGTCCATCCTGTCATCCGATCTCATCGTGAAGGGCAACATCGAGACCTCGGGCGACGTCCAGATCGAGGGCACCGTGGAGGGCGATATCCGGGCGCATCTGCTCACGGTCGGCCAGAGCGCCGTTGTCCGCGGCGAAGTCATCGCCGACGATCTCGTGGTCGACGGGCGCGTGATCGGCAAGGTCCGCGGCCTCAAGGTGCGGCTCACATCCTCGGCGCGGGTCGAGGGCGATATCGTGCACAAGACGATCGCGATCGAATCGGGCGCCCATTTCGAAGGCTCCGTCCAGCGGTCGGACGATCCGATCTCGGGCGGCAGTTCCAGCGCCCCGGTCAAGGCAGCCGCAGCCTCCGGGCCTTCGGGCACCTGATCCCGGCGCGCCCGACGCTTCGTGACCGAATGCTCCGGCCTGCCCACGGGCCGGAGTTTCTCTTTCCGGGAACGGGGTGAGAAATGGCGAGCATGGCCGAGCGGTCCACCTTCTGCCCTGCCCGCAGGCGGCGCTTCGTGCTTGTCGCCTCTATCCTCGCTTCCGCAATGGCCTTCATCGACGGCTCGGTCGTCGCTATCGCCGTGCCCGCGATCCGCGCCGATCTCGATGCGACGCTCGTCGAGATCCAGTGGATCAACAACGCCTACCTTCTCGCGCTCTCCGCGCTGATTCTCGCGGGCGGTGCGGCGGGCGATGCGTTCGGTCTCAGACGCGTCTTTCTGGGCGGGATCGGCGTGTTCACCCTCGCCTCCATCCTCTGCGCCGCCGCGCCCGATCCCGTCTTCCTGACCTTCGCGCGGGTCGTCCAGGGAATCGGGGCGGCCTTCATGGTGCCCCTGAGCCTTGCGCTCATCTCCAAGGCCTATCCCCGGGAGGAAAGGGGCAAGGCGATCGGCATCTGGGCGGCGGCCTCGGCGCTGACGACGGCGGCGGGGCCGATCCTCGGCGGCGCGCTTCTGGGGTTGGGCCCGGACTGGGCCTGGCGGCTCGTCTTCGCGATCAACCTCCCCGTGGGCATCGTCGCCTTCGCGATGCTCTGGCTTCTGGTTCCGCCCGACGAGCCCGGCGGCGAGAGCCATCCCGACTGGGCGGGCGCGGTGCTCGCCACGATCGCGCTCGGCCTTCTTGCATGGGCGCTCACCGGCCCGGGCGGAGAACATGGCGGCGGGCCTTCGGCCATGCATACGCTTGGATGGGGCGCGGCGTCCCTTGTCGTGCTCGGGCTCTTCCTCTGGCGACAGACACGGGCCGAACACCCGATGATGCCGCTGCACCTCTTCACGCGGCCGGGCTTCTCCGCCGCGAACATCTCCACCTTCCTGCTCTATGCCGCGCTCGGTGCGGTGCTGTTCTTCCTCCCGATGACCCTGATCGCGGGCCATGACGTGCCCGAGGCGCAAGCGGGGCTGATCTTCATTCCGCTCACGGCTTTCGTCGCGCTTCTCTCCGGGCCGGTGGGCGGCCTTGTGGAACGGTTCGGCGCGGGCCTCCTGATCGGCGCGGGGTCGATCCTCGTTGCGATCGCCTTCGGCATTCTGGGCCTGTTTCTCGGCCCGTTCGGTTTCTGGGGTGGCGCGTTTCCGGCGATGGTCGTGATGGGCCTCGGCATGGGGATCGTCGTGGCCCCGCTCTCCGCCGCGGTCATGGGGGCGGTGGAGGATGACGACAGCGGCGCGGCCTCGGGCATCAACAACACGGTCAGCCGCATCGCGGGCCTTGTGGCTGTCGCGGCACTCGGTGGATTGGTCGGGGCCGCGTTCGATGCGGCGGGCGGGGTGTCCCTTCCCACGGGCTTCGGCGAGGCCCCGCAGGACGCATCGGAGGCGGCGCTGCGGACAGCCCATGACGCGGGTTTCGCGGTCGTTGCATGGACGGCCTGCGCCCTTGCCGCGGCCTCGGCGGCCATCGCTTTCCTGCGGTTGCCGGTGGGGCGTCAGCCCTCGCCCTGAGCCTCGTCGCGGCTCTTGCCGGAAACGCCCTTGGCGAGCGTTGCCGCCATCAGGTCATCGAGATCGCCGTCGAGCACGCCTTGCGTGTCGGAGGTCTCGTAGCTCGTGCGCAGGTCCTTCACCATCTGGTAGGGTTGCAGGACATAGGACCGGATCTGGTTGCCCCAGCCCGCATCGCCCTTCGCGTCATGCTGTTCCTGGATCGCTTCGGTGCGCTTGCGCAGCTCCAGTTCGTAAAGGCGCGATTTCAGCGCGGCCATCGCGTTCGCGCGGTTCTGGTGCTGGGACTTCTCCGAGGAGGTGACGACGATCCCCGTCGGCAGGTGCGTGATCCGCACCGCCGAGTCCGTGGTGTTCACATGCTGCCCCCCTGCCCCGGACGAGCGGTAGGTGTCGACGCGGATCTCGTTGGGCGGGATCTCGATCTCGATATTCTCGTCCACCACCGGGTAGACCCAGACCGAGCTGAAGGAGGTGTGCCGCCGGGCCGCGGAATCGTAGGGCGAGATGCGTACCAGGCGGTGCACACCGCTTTCGGATTTCAGCCAGCCATAGGCGTTCTCGCCCATGATCTTGTAGGTGGCCGACTTGATCCCCGCTTCTTCCCCCGCGCTTTCGGCGACGAGTTCGACCTTGTAGCCCCGCTTCTCCGCCCAGCGGACATACATCCGCGCGAGCATCGCCGCCCAGTCGCAGCTTTCGGTGCCGCCCGCGCCGGAATTGATCTCCAGGAAGGTGTCGTTGCGGTCGGCCTCGCCATCGAGAAGCGCCTCGATCTCCTTCTTCGCGGCGCGGTCGCGGAGCGCACGAAGCGCGTCCTCGGCCTCGCGGACGATCTCGGCATCCTCTTCCATCTCGCCGAGTTCGATCAGGTCCTTCTGATCCTGAAGCTCCCGCGCGATGCCCTTCACGGTGTCGATCGCGTCCGACAGGGTCTGGCGGTCGCGCATGAGTTTCTGGGCCCGGGCCTGGTCGTTCCAC
>JBMYPI010000260.1:0-3294 GCA_049600155.1 Rubricella sp. | reverse complement strand
CTTCACCCAGTTCGGCGAAGATCTCGGGAATGGGGCGGCCGGCGGCTTCCGCGACCTCGTGATCGGAATCGGAGAACGTGGTGCCGAGTGCGCGGGCGAGCCTCCGCCCCACGCTGGATTTGCCCGCGCCCATCATGCCGATGAGGACGACGGGTCGATCGAGCGGATCGTGGGGCTCTGACATTCTGTCCCTTCCCGGTCGCGGAAACGGGCGCCGCTCTCTGGACCGCGCGCCGGGGCGAGTGTTAGCATCGCGGCAAAACCGAGCGCAATGCGGCGAAACCCGCCCGGGCGCGAAAAGGGGGCACGAGCGGATGGGACGTGTGCTGATCTGGCTGATCGCACTGCTGGCCCTGGGTGCATTGGGCGTATTCGGATATGCCCAGATCGCCCAGTTGGAACCGGAGACGGAACGGGTGGAGGTTCCCGTCGATGTGCCCGCGGGTGAGTAGGAGCCTCGGCGCACCGGCGCTGTTGGCCGCGTTCCTCGCCGGCCCGCTTCCGGCCCAGGACACGCCCCGAAGCGAGATCGGCTGGATCAACGAGGCGCTCGAGGATCGCGGGACCGCGCCTGTGGCGTCTCCCCGGATACCGGCGGACCCGCGCGACACCGCGCCCTCCGGCCCCATCACCGAGGAGCCGATCCCGTCCGGCGGCGACCGGGCCATCGGGATCCTCTCGCCGCGCGCGACCGGTTTTCCCCTCGCGCTCTGGGGGCAATCGAGCGCTCTGCGCATAGCGCTTCTCATCGAGCGTGTGGAGGCGACGGGCGTGCCGACGGCCCGCGCGCTCTACCATCGCGTCCTGCTCGCCGAGACCCGCGATCCCCGCGGCGAGAGCGGGCGCGGCAGGGTGCTCGTCGCGCGGCTCGACCGGCTGATCGCGCTCGGTGCGCTGGACGAGGCCGAGGCGCTGATCCTACAGGCCGGAGCGGACAGGCCCGTCCTGTTCGAAAGGATGTTCGACATCGCTGTCCTGACCGGGCGCTCGGATGGCGCCTGTGCCCTTCTCGCACGCAGCCCCGCGCTCACCGACGATATCGCCAAACGGATCTATTGCGCGGGGCGGCGGCAGGACTGGCAGACCGCGGACGTGCTTCTGATGCTCGCCCGCACGCTCGGCACGATCGATCCCGCGCGCGCGGAGCAGCTTGCCCTCTTCATCGACCCCGATGCGATCGCGGAGGACGAAACGGTGCCTTTCCCCGAGCCGTTCCTTCCCCTCGACCATGCCATTCGCGAGGCGACCGGCCTCGAACAGCCGCCCGGTCCGGTCTCCCTTGCCCTGCTCTATGCCGACAGCGACCCCAGAACGGCGCTGCGCGAAAGGATCATGGCGGCCGAACGGCTTTCGCGGGAAGCCGACTATCCCTATCCGCTTCTCTTCGCGGCGTATCGGGCGCGCCCTCCCGCCGCCTCGGGCGGGATCTGGGATCGGGTCGCCGCCGTGCGGGCGCTCGATGATGCCTTCGTCGCGGGGGAACGGGACGGCATCGTCGCCGCGCTCGGCCGGGCGGATGCCGAGCTCGCCCCCCTGGGACTGCGCGCCGCGCTCGCCCGCGAGTATGGAGAGGCGTTGGCCCGGTTGCCCCGCGCGGGCCTACGCGATGCGACCGTCAGCGAGTTGCTGCTTCTTGCGGGCCGTCCCCTTCCCGCCCGCGCCGTTCTGCCCGAGAACGCGGATCATCCCCTGCGGGTGGCGCTGGCGATCGCCGCGGAGGATCCGCTTTCCGTCCGTCCCGCGGGCGTCGCGCGGGATCGAGACCTCCGCGCGGATGCCGCCCGGGCCGCGTTCACCGAAGGCTTCGGAGACACCGAGACGGACCGCCGCCTCGCGCGCCTGATCGACCAGGGCCGCGTGGGAGAAACCATCCTCGAAGCGCTCGCGCTTCTCGATAGCGGAACGGAGATCGCCCCGCCGACGCTGCGCTCCGCGCTCGCGGCGCTCATCGGCGCGGGACTGATCGCGGATGCCCGCGCCATCGCTGTCGAAACGCTTCTGGTGGATCCGCCGGCATGAGCCGCCAGAGGGACGCGCGCCTTGCCGGAGCCTTCCTGCAAGCGATGCGGGCGGAGCGGGGCGCGGCGGCCAACACCGTCTCCGCCTATGCCAAGGACATGGCGCGGCTGCTCGATTTCCTCGACGCGATCGGGACGGACGCGCTGAAGGCCGATCGCGCAGCCCTCGCAGCCTATGCCGAGGATCTCGAACTGGAGGGACGGGGGCTCGCGACACGGGCGCGGATGCTGTCCTCCGCACGATCCTTCTTCCGTTTCCTGCAAAGCGAGGGGCACCGGGAAGACGACCCCGCGCACCGGCTGCCGGGCCCCGGCAAGGCGCGCTGCCTGCCCAGGACACTCACGGTAGAGGAGGTCGACCGCCTCCTCTCCGCCGCCCGCGAGATGGGTCGCTCGGAGGGCCAGCGCGCCCGGGATACGGCCCTGATCGAGCTGCTCTACGGCTCGGGTCTGCGGGTGAGCGAGCTGGTTTCACTTCCCGCCGCGCCGTTCCGGGCGCGCCCCGAAACGATCATGATCCGGGGCAAGGGCGGGAAGGACAGGCTCGTTCCGGTCAGCGACGCCGCACTCTCCGCGGTGAAGGGCTGGCTGCCCCATCGCGAGCGGATGAAGGCGGCGGCGGGTTCCCGTTTCCTTTTCCCCTCGCCGGGCAAGAGCGGCCACCTGCCGCGCGCGCGCGTCCATGCGATCCTGAAGGACATGGCGCTTTTCGCGGGTCTCAGGCCCGAGGCCGTCAGTCCCCACGTCCTGCGCCACGCCTTCGCGACCCACATGCTCGCGGGTGGGGCCGATCTCAGAGCGATCCAGATGCTTCTGGGCCACGCCGATATCGCCACCACCGAGATCTATACCCATGTGGCCGACGAGCGGCTCGACGCGCTCGTCTTCGAGCACCACCCGCTCGCCCGCGGCTGAGTCCTTGCCGCGCCGCGCGGCGACCCCCATAACAGGGTCAGCTTCTCAGGGCAGGACAATGGAAGAGACACCCCTATTCGACCTCGGCGTAACGGACTGGATCACGCTCGGTGTGATCCTCGTGCTTCTGTGCCTTTCGGCCTTCTTCTCGGGCTCGGAAACCGCACTGACGGCAGCGAACCGCGCCAAGCTCCACGGAAAGGCCGAAAAGGGCAGCAAGGGCGCATCGCTTGCCCTGAAGCTCAAGGAGGATGACGAGCGCCTCATCGGCGGTATCCTTCTGGGCAACAACCTCGCCAACATCCTCGCAACGTCGCTCGCGACGGCGTTCCTCACCGCGCTTCTCGGTGAAAGCGGCGTC
>JBMYPI010000259.1:0-3311 GCA_049600155.1 Rubricella sp. | reverse complement strand
GTGGAACGCGGGAGCGAACTCTCCCCGCTGATAGAGGCGCTGGCCGCAGGGGAGGTCTTCGGACCGGAGACATTCGCCGCCTATTACGACCTCGTCGAGGCCATTCTGGCAGAGGATGAGGCGGGCGCGGGCCGCTGGATCGATCATCTCGTCAAGGCCCGTCCGGCGCCGGCGGGAATCGCGAAATACTTTCACGGCAATCCGGCCGATGCGTGGTTCATCGACATCCTCGGAACGCGGCTCGATCTGGAGACGACGAGCTTCCATCCCACCGACGCGGACCGTGCGGCCGCCTTCTTCGAGCGCTTCGACCAGGGCCGCGCCCTGATCGCCGCGCATCTGCCCGATCTCGGCGGGGAGCTCGATGCGATCCTGCGGGCGATCGCCATCGGCAACGGCACGCCGCCCGACGGGGCGCGGCGGGAGTTCACCTTCGATGGGGGCTCCATCTATTCGATGTGGGGTTTTCTCTTCCTCAATGCCGAGCGTCATCAGACGCCGCTCGCGATGGCCGAAGTGCTCGCCCATGAGGCGGGCCATTCCTTCCTGTTCGGCTTCACCATCGACGACCAGCTTGCCCTGAACGACGAGGCGGAACGGTATGCCTCGCCCCTGCGTGACGATCCGCGCCCGATGGAGGGGATCTACCACGCCACCTTCGTTTCCGCGCGGATGTGCTACACGATGAAGGCCTTCGCCGAGGCGGCGTCGCTCGACAGCGCGATCCGCGACGAGGCCCGAAAGGCGATGGACCGGGACCGTCGGAATTTCCACATGGGTCACGCGGTCGTGGCGGAGCATGGCCGCCTTTCGGAACCGGGTGAGGCGCTGATGGCCGGCGCGAAGGCGTGGATGGACACCCTCTGAACTGGACCGTTCCGCCCGCTTGCGCTAGGGAACGCTCCATGACCGGCAAGGATGACAAGCATCGGCAGAAGGACGGCGCGGCCGCGCGGAAGGCCGCCGCGCTGCGTGCGAATCTGCAAAGACGCAAGGCCCAGAAGAAGGCCCGCGCGAGTGCATCCGCCACGCCGGACAAGGGGCAGAGCTGAAGGCGGGCACGAGGCATGGACAGGATACGGATCAGGGGAGGGCGGCCTCTCGACGGCGAGATCGCCATCGCGGGGGCGAAAAACGCCTGCCTCACTCTCATGCCCGCGGCGCTCCTCACGGATGAACCGCTGACGCTGACGAACGCACCGCGGCTGAGCGACATCCGCACGATGACGGAGCTCCTCCAGTCGCTCGGCTGCGAGGTCGCCGCGCTTCAGGGCGGGACGGTGCTCGCCATCGGCTGCAAGGAGATCACCAACCACAAGGCCGACTACGAGATCGTGCGGAAGATGCGCGCCTCGATCCTCGTGCTTGGCCCGATGCTGGCGCGCGACGGCGTGGCCGAGGTCTCGCTTCCCGGTGGCTGCGCCATCGGCGCGCGCCCTGTGGACCTGCATCTTCAGGCCCTCGAAGCGCTCGGGGCGGAGATGGAACTGCGCGACGGATACGTCCACGCGAAGGCGCCGGGCGGGTTGAAGGGCGGGCGGATCAGCTTCCCGGTGGTTTCGGTGGGCGCGACGGAAAACGCGCTGATGGCCGCGACGCTCGCGAAGGGCACCACCGTGATCGAGAACGCCGCCCGTGAGCCCGAGATCCAGGACCTCGCCCGCTGCCTGCGCGCGATGGGCGCGCGGATCGAGGGTGAAGGCACCTCCACCATCACCATCCAGGGCGTGGACCGGCTGCACGGCGCGACCCACCGGGTGTTGATGGACCGGATCGAGCTTGGCACCTACATGCTCGCCCCCGCCATCGCGGGAGGGTCCGTCACGCTTCTGGGGGGGGAACGCGCGCTCGTCGCCTCCTTCGCCGACAAGCTGGAGGAGGCGGGCGTCCATGTGGTGGAGGGCGCCCGCGGGTTGACCGTCTCCCGCACCGGCACTGGCCTGAAACCCCTCCATGTGGTGACCGAACCCTTCCCCGGCTTTCCGACCGATCTTCAGGCGCAGATGATGGCGCTTCTGACACTTGCCGAAGGCGAGAGCGTGCTGGAGGAGCGGATCTTCGAGAACCGGTTCATGCACGCACCGGAACTGATGCGCATGGGCGCCGAGATCGACGTGCATGGCGGCACCGCCAGGGTCCACGGCGTGAAGGGCCTGCGCGGCGCGCCGGTGATGGCCACGGATCTGCGCGCTTCGGTCAGCCTCGTCCTTGCCGGGCTCGCGGCGGAGGGGGAGACGACCGTATCGCGGATCTATCACCTCGATCGCGGTTACGAGCGGCTGGAGCAGAAACTCGCCGCCGTCGGCGCGCGGATCGAACGGATCGGAGAGGACGGATGAGCGACGATGCCCGCTTCGAGGACGGGGCCGAACGCCCGTTGCGCCTGATCGCCGCGGACACTGCCGATGTCGATGTGATCTCCGCGGTTCTGCAGGATGCCATCGTTTCCGGCGGGGACATCACATGGCAGAAATCCCGCCGTCGGTTCGCGCTTCTCGTGAACAGATTGCGCCGGGAGGATCACCCCGACGAGGGCGGGCCGGAACGGGTGCGCACGCTCGTCGTGTTCGATGATGTGCTCTCGGTGCGTGCCGCCGGGCTCGACCCCGCCGACAAGGACAGCGTCTACGCGATCCTTCGGCTCGAAGCCTCGGGCGAGGATGGCGTCGAGATGCGCCTGATCCTCGCGGGCGATGGGGAGGTCGCGCTGACGGCGGAGGCCGTCAACATCACGGTGGACGACGTCTCTCGACCCTACCGCGCGCCCTCGGGCAGGATGCCCGATCACAAGCTCGACTGAACACCCGCGCCACCCTGCCGCTTGAGCCCGCCCGCCGCGCGCGCTATCGCGGGCGCTGACGCTTTCGCCCCCGGAGGAACCGATGCCGGTCTTTCTCGATACGACCGATCCCGATTTCGAAACGGAATTCGCACGTCTCCTCGGCGCAAAGCGGGAGGCGGACGCCGATGTGGACGCGACGGTCGCCGCGATCATCGCCGATGTGGCCGCGCGCGGCGACGCGGCGCTTCTCGATTACACCGAGCGGTTCGACCGTCTGAAACTGACCCAGGCGGGCCTCGCGATCACCGCGGCTGAGGTCGACGCGGCCATCGCCCGCGTGCCGGAGGCCGAACGCGCCGCGCTTCAACTCGCCGCCGATCGCATCGCCGCATATCACGAACGTCAGAAGCCGGAGGACCGGCGCTGGACGGATGCAAGCGGTGCGGAGCTCGGCTGGCGCTGGAGCGCGGTGGAGGCGGCGGGCCTCTACGTCCCGGGCGGGCTTGCCTCCTATCCATCATCGCTCCTG
>JBMYPI010000258.1:0-3317 GCA_049600155.1 Rubricella sp. | reverse complement strand
GCTCCTCGACGGGCTGATCGGTGGGCGTCTCGCCCTCTGCGATTTCCTCCTGCCGTTCCTCGGCGGTGCGGGCGTCCTCCGGGGGGCGCTCATCCGCGCGGGTGGAGATGTTGAGGGACGGCACGGGCGGCGCGGGCCGGTTCATCTGCGGCCGTTGGGAAACGGGGCGATCGGGAACGGAAGGCGACTGGCGCGGCAGGTTGAGAGACGCGCTCTCGGTCGGCAGAGACACGCTCGGGCTCACATCGGACGGCGCGGCGAACTGGGCCTGCACGGTCGGCCGCTCCCGCACGGCGGTCAGGTCGGCCTCGGCATCGCGGGCGCTGGGATCCTCGATGATGTCGGCATCGGTGAATTCGACGTCCGGTTCGATCGCGGAGGTGTTGAGGTCGCGGACCGTTTCCTCGGGCGCGCCGAAGGTCTGGGTCATCTCCGTCGGCACGAAGTCGGGCGCGCGGGACGTCGCCGCCTCGAAGGCGCTTTCGGTCAGCACCTCGACATCGGCGAAGGTCTGGATCGGTTCGTCGTCGGGGTCGGGTCCACCCCAGCCGACCGCGGCAAGCACGATGATCGCGCCATGCAGGACGGTGGATATGATGACCGGGGTGCGCATGATGCTCCTACTCGGCCGCCTCGGCGCCGAAATCGGGCCCGCCTTCGGACATCACGAGGCCGATATCGTTGAAGCCCGCGGAATTCAGCGCGCCCATCACCTGCGCCACGAAGGCATAGGGGACAGACCCATCGGCCCGCAGAAAGACCTTGTTGCTCCGCCGCTCCGCCGCGATGGCGCGCAGGCGGGGGATGAGCGTCCCGCTCTCGATCTCGGTTTCCTGAAGGGCGATGCCGCCATCGGCCGTCACCGTGATCGTGAGCGGCGTCTCCTCCTCCGCCGGAAGCGGCCCCGCGGCGCTTTCGGGCAGTTCGACAGGCACACCGACAGTCAGCAGCGGCGCGGCGACCATGAAGATGATGAGAAGCACCAGCATGACGTCCACGAAGGGCGTGACGTTGATCTCCGCCATCTGGGCCGCGCCGCCGCGCCGCCTGCGGCGCGATCCGCCGCCCTGTCCCTGGGGGAGCGAGGCACCCATCGCTCAGCCCTCTTTCTTTTCGAGCTGGCGGGACAGGATCATCGAGAACTCGTCCGCGAAATTCTCCAGTTCTCCCGCCACGCGGTTCGAATCGTTCGACAGCTTGTTGTAGAAGATGACCGCCGGGATCGCCGCCAGAAGGCCGAGACCCGTCGCCAGGAGCGCCTCGGAGATCCCGGGCGCGACCACCGCGAGGTTCGTCGACCCAGAGAGCGCGATCTGCTCGAAGGCGTGCATGATGCCCCAGACCGTGCCGAAGAGGCCGATGAAAGGCGTCGTCGATCCGATCGAGGCGAGGATGCCGAGCCCCTTCTGCAGGGTATCGGCTTCGCGGGCGATCTCGACGTTCATCGCCCGGTCGATCCGCTGCTGGACGCCGGCGATGATCCCGCCCGCGGCGCGGGGCGACTTCTTCCATTCCGACATGCCCGCGGCGAAGACCTTCTCCATCGCGCCGCGCGGCTTGTCGCCGACCCGCTCGTAGATCTCGTCGAGCATCTGGCCCGACCAGAAGGCCCGCTCGAAGACCGCGTTGTCCGAACGGACCTTGCGATAGCGCAGGACCCTGTCGATCACGATCGCCCAGGACCAGATCGAGGCGATCACCAGCGCGATCATCACCAGCTGGACGGTGAGTGTCGCGCGCAGAAAAAGCGCCGTGAGCGTGAAATCGGCCGCTGTGACGGCGCCGAGTGCTTCTGATTCCATGACTAGTCTGCCCGTATTACCCCTCCGCGTGCGGAGTCCCACACGCCCCAGGGCCTGTTTTTCCGCAACGCTACCAGATTTTCAAGAAACTGCACGAGGGAGCGGGCACAATTGTGACGGATGACGCGACCGTGACCCTCAAAGCCCGAAAAGCGCCCCCATCTTCTGGCGAATCTCCGCCGGAAGGCGCATCGGCCGCCCGGCGAGCGACATCACGGCGACGGTGATCCGCGCGCGCATCAGCTCCTCCTCCTCCCGAAGCACCCGCTGGGGCATGACGAAGGAGGCGCCCTTGATGTCCGACAGGCCCGTCTCGACGGTCAGGACATCGTCGAAGCGCGCGGGGCGGAGGTAATCGGCCTCCACCCGCCGCACGACGAAGACGATGCCCTGCTCGTCCCGCATCGCCAACTGATCGAGCCCGGCCGCCCGCACCGCATCCGACCGCCCCCGTTCGAGGAATTTCAGCCAGTTCGCGTAATAGACGACCCCGGCCATGTCGGTGTCTTCGTAGTATACGCGAAAGGTGGAGAGATGGGGGGTCATGATCCTCAATCCGATCTCACAAGGCCGGAGAACCCGGCGACGGCCATCAGGGAAAAGAACCACCCCGCCGCGATATGCAGCCAGAGATAGGCCCTGATCCAGCCGCCCCGCCCAACCGTTTCATCGGGTATCCAGTATTCCTGCATCTCCAGAGAGACCACCGGCAGGAGCGTGTCCACGGAATAGATGAAGGCGTTGAAGCGGGGGTAACTGGCGGCTTCGGGAGCGGCGAGGAAGACCCCGATACGTTCCTCCACCGGCGCGTGAGACGCCGTGGCGACCCACGCGTCGGATCGAAGGAAAACCGGATGGTTGGGCTTGATCGCGCCTTGGAAGCCGGCGGACCAGAAAACAGACCACCCGATCAGCAGGAACACCGCCAGCCCGAACAGCGCACGGAAAGGGGCATAGCCATATCCGACAGTCCAATGCAGGACGAAGTCGCGCGGTGCGCGCAGCATCGCGTCTTCATAGAGATGCTCGCGCTTGAGAGACTCGCGGACCGCCTCCCGCTGCAACCGCTCCTTCTCGATCAGGACTTCCCGCGCATCGCTGCGATGGCCCATTTCGCGAAGGACCTTGGCGCACTGTTCGTAAGGTTGGGGCCAGAAATCCCTGCCGTAGTCGCTTGGCTTTTGTAGGGCGAGCCATTCGATGCGGTCTTTCGCGGTGATATTGTTACCCGTGAATGAACCATATTTGCAGCGGTTGAGGATCAGAGACCCTTCGCCTTCCGCCTGAGGTTTCGGCCAGGCCCGCTTTTCATCGCAGATGCTGCCAATCCTGGACGCGGTGAGATCGAGCACGCCCTTTATCTGCGTGTTAGGCCCCCGCAGGAATAGGCCCCCCTCAATCTTCGCACTATCGGCGTTGATCACCTCACCACTATTCCCCGCCGTGAAGGTGCCGCTGTCACACTCGAGGTTCCCGCCTAGCTTTGCGCCCGGCAGCCGCACAGTCCCCATCACC
>JBMYPI010000257.1:0-3357 GCA_049600155.1 Rubricella sp. | reverse complement strand
CCCTTCCATGGACGACGTTGAAAGACTCCTCAAGGGAACCGTCGAGGAACTCGACAGGCTCCTGAACGCCCGCAACGTGCTCGGCGATCCGATCGAGAGGGAGGGGGCGACGGTTATCCCCATCGTCAGCTACGGGTTCGGCTTCGGCGCGGGTGGTTCGACAGGCGGCAAGAGCGGCGCGGGCGGCGGCACCGGCGGCGGAGGTGGGATCAAACCGATCGGTGCGATCATATTCGATGCCAATGGTGCCCGGGTCGAGGCCGTGAAGGGCGCCGTTTCCACGATGGCCGAAACGCTCGGCGAGATGGCCGGTAAGGCCATCGACGCGCAATCGGGCCGGTCCGACGGCTGAAATGGGCATGGCTGTCCTGTGGCTGGGCGGCGGGGTGCTGGTTCTTCTGTGCCTCGCTGTCGCCCTGCCGACCCGGATCGCGCTGGCGGCGCGGACCGCCCCCCTCGCGCTGCGTGTCCGGCTGGCGCCCGCCGCAGCGCTGCCCTTCCTGACGGTCTATGACAGCGCGAAACCGCGGGTCGACGCCCCCAAGGGCGATCGACAGCCATACGGGAAAGGCAAGCCCCATCGCTCCCGAAAGCGGCGTGGCTTCGCCGCGGAGCGGCGCGCGCTTGTCGGCGTGGCCGAAGCGATCCGGTTCGAGAGCCTGCGGGCACGGGGCCGCTTCGGCCTTGGCGATCCGGCGGAGACCGGCGCCGTCTTCGGCCTGATCGCGCCGCTCGCCTATGGCACGCCTTCCTTCGACGGCGTCGAGATCGCTCTGGAACCGGATTTCGGGGGGCTGGTGCTCGACGGAGAGATCGAGGCCGTTTTCGCGATCCGACCCGCGGCGCTCATCGCCGTGGGGCTCACCTATCTCTGGCACCGGGCGCGGAGCGCCAGCCCATGAACCGCATCCGCGTGGAACACCGGGCTGCGCCGGGCGATGCGCGGATCGCTGTCCTCAAGCGCGAAACCGTCACCCGCTTCGGAAGCGGTGTGGGCGTGCGTATCGAGCCGGTGGCCGTCCTCATCTGGCGCGAGGGTGAGGTCCGGGCATGGGCCCCATCCGGTGCGGAGATCGATCCCGCCTCCCTCGATCCCGCGCCAACGGACGTGTTCGGGGAGGGCTGAGGGAGGTCGCGCTTTTCCTTCCCTCTCCGGCGCGGTAAAGAGCGTGCCAAGGAGCACGCCCCATGTCTTTCTTTTCCAAGCTGCGCCAGCGCCTGACGAAATCCTCCACCAAGATCGAGGCGGGGGTGGATGATCTCATCTCCGAAGACGTGGCGCAGGACGGGCCGGAAGACGCAAGCCCGGCCACCGATGCGCCGAAGCCCGGTCTCATCTCCCGCGCGCTGGGCCGCGCGGACGAGCCGCGCCGGGTGCTTGACGACGCGATGCTCGAAAGCCTCGAGGAGTTGCTGATCACCGCCGATATGGGTGTGGAAACCGCGCTCAAGGTGTCCGCCAACCTCGCCGAGGGGCGGTTCGGCAAGAAGCTCTCCGCACGGGAGGTCAAAACGGCGCTCGCCGCCGAGGTTTCCCGGATCCTCGATCCCGTGGCGCGGCCCCTGCCCCTCTATCCCAAAACGCCGCAGGTCGTGCTCGTCGTCGGCGTGAACGGATCGGGCAAGACGACGACCATCGGCAAGCTCGCCAGCCAGTTCCGCGCGGCGGGCAAGACGGTGGTGATCGCGGCGGGCGACACGTTCCGCGCCGCGGCGGTCGAACAACTTCAGGTCTGGGGGGAGCGGGCGGGCGTGCCCGTCCTGACCGCCGATCAGGGATCGGACCCCGCCGCGCTCGCCTATCGCGCGCTCGAACAGGCGGAAGCCGATGGCGCCGACCTTCTGATGATCGACACCGCCGGGCGGCTCCAGAACCGCAAGGACCTGATGGAGGAACTGGCCAAGATCGTCCGCGTCCTGCGCAAGAAGGATGCCGACGCGCCGCACAACACGCTTCTCGTTCTCGACGCGACGACGGGGCAGAACGCGCTCGAACAGGTGCGGATCTTCCAGGAGGTCGCCGATGTTTCGGGCCTCGTGATGACGAAGCTCGACGGCACGGCGAAAGGCGGCGTCCTCGTGGCGCTCGCGGACCGGTTCGGCCTGCCGATCCATGCCATTGGTGTGGGTGAGGGGATAGACGATCTTTCCCCCTTCGACCCCGATGAATTCGCCCGCGCGCTGACGGGGGCGGAGGGGTGAGTGCTGCCCGCGCCCTCGGCCATGCCGGGGGATCCTCCGCATCGGCTGAAAGAGGCGGAGGTTCCGGCCTGCGCCGGAACAGGGAAGGCGGGAGGTTCGCTGCTCCGGACTTGATCCGGAGCCTCGACGGGCGCCACGTCCCGCCTGAAGGCTCCAGCTCTCGCAGGAACGGATTGGGGCAAGGCCTTGTCCCGTGGGCCCTGCTCGGAAACCTCCTCCCCTCGGCCCTCTACGCCCCCGCGCCATGACGGACTTCCTCCTCTCCATCGAAGGGACGGAAGCGGGTGCGCGGCTGGCGATGATCCTCGCGCTCACATCGGCCTTCGCCCACGCCGTGTTCGGCGCGCTTCAGAAGGGTCGATACGATCCGTGGCTGACGCGCGGGGCCATCGATGTCTGGATATTCATCCTGTCCGCCCCCGTGGCGCTCTTCGTCGTGCCCTGGCCGCAGGGTTTCGAATGGGCGATCCTCGCGGGGGCGATGGTCATCCATTTCGTCTACAAGGTGCTGATGGCGATGGCCTACACGCGGGCGGCCTACACGGTCGTCTACCCGGTGGTGCGCGGCACGGCGCCTTTCGTGACGGTTCTCTTCGCATGGATCGTCTTCGAGGAAGCTTTCGCGCCGATGCAATGGCTCGGCGTGGTGTGCCTGTCGGGCGGGATCATGGCGCTCGCCCTCGTCAACCTCACACGGGTGACGCTCGATCCCGCCGCGCTCCGGGCGGGGCTGGGGATCGCCTTCCTCGGCGGCCTCGTGACGGCGCTTTATACCGTCTACGACGCCTGGGGCATCCGCAGCACGCCCGATCCCTTCACGTTCCTTGCCTGGTTCTTCTTTCTCACGGCGGTCGATATCCCGTTCATCGCGCTCTACCGCTACCGCAGGATGGCGGTAAAACCGGTGATCGCGCCGCTCGTGGCGCGCGGTTTCCTCGGTGCCGTCATCGCCTTCATCTCCTTCGGCTCGGTCATGATGGCGACCCGGCTCGATGCCGTGGGCGAGGCGGCGGTCCTGCGCGAGACGTCCACCGTATTCGCCGCCGTGATCGGCTGGCTCGTCCTGCGGGAGCCCGTCGGCCCCTTGCGCGCGGGGCTGATGGCTGCCATTGCAGCCGGTGCGGTTCTTGTGGAACTGGGAGGCTGACCGGCATG
>JBMYPI010000256.1:0-3373 GCA_049600155.1 Rubricella sp. | reverse complement strand
GCTGCGGTCTGAGGAGCGGACACATGGTGAGCATGACCGACACCGCACCGAGCGAGGCGGTAACCCTGTTCGAACGGCACCGCGCCGAGCTTGCCCGTGGCAAGCGGCTGCGCACGATCCTTTTCGGAGGCATCTTCCTTCTTTGCGTCGCGATTTCCGCCGATATCTCGCAGTTCCTGCCCGAGCGGCTGGCCGCCGGCCTGCCGCGCATCTTCGAGTATTTCCAGACCATCATGCCGTCCCTGCAATGGGACGTGTTGTTCGAGGGGCGCGGGGACGACGGGCGCGCCGTGCCCGGCTCGCTGACCTTCTGGTACGCGGATTTCGGCCTATACATGGAGCTGATCTTCGAAACGATCCTGATGGCGATCACGGCGACGATCCTGGGCACGATCGGCGCCTTCGTCCTGTGTTTTCCGGCTTCGCGCAACCTCGCGCCGAATTCCTTCATATACTGGATCTGCCGCCGGATCATGGAGATCTGCCGTTCGGTGCCGGAGATCCTGCTCGCGCTGATCTTCGTCTTCATGATCGGGATCGGGCCGCTTGCGGGCATCCTCGCCGTCGCGATCCACTCGGCAGGCGCACTGGGCAAGCTCTTCTCGGAAGTGAACGAGAACGCCTCGCCCCGACCCGTCGAAGGGATCACGGGCGTGGGTGGCAACTGGTTCGAACAGATGCGCTTCGGCGTTCTGCCGCAGGTGGCGCCGAATTTCGCGAGCTATGCGCTCCTGCGGTTCGAGATCAACGTGCGCGCCTCCTCGATCATCGGGTTCGTTGGCGCAGGCGGGATCGGTGCGGAGATCAACCGTGTCATCAGCTTCTACAGTGATGACCGGGTGCTTGCCGTCCTGATCCTCGTGGTCATCACGGTCACCCTGATCGACCTGATCTCCGAACGCATCCGCATGAGCTTCATCGGACGGGAGAATTTCGCATGACGACGCTTACCCTTTCCGCCGTCACCGATGCGGAGATCTCCGCGCTCAAGGCGAAGCATCCCCGCTCGTTCCGCTCCCGGCGCGATGTCCTGATCGGCTGGGCGCCCTACATCGCCGCGTTCGTCTATCTCGTCTGGTCGATGTGGTATTTCGAGTTCCACAAGCTCTTCGAGCCGGACGAGCGGGTCTATGCCTTCCTGCGGGGGATCTTCGTCTGGCAGGACATGGAGACGTGGCAATACCTCAATATCTATCGGGCGCTCGGCGAGACGCTCGCGATGGCCTTCCTCGGCACGTTGCTCGGATCGCTCGGGGCGCTGGTCGTGGGCTTCTGCGCGGCGCGAAACATCGTGACCTTCGGTCCGCTCAGGCACGGGGTGCGGCGGATTCTCGACGTGTTGCGCGGCATCGATCAGCTGGTCTGGGGTCTCGTCTTCGTGCGCGCGGTCGGTCTCGGCCCGCTCGCCGGTGTGCTCGCGATCTTCGTCAGCGATCTCGGCACCTTGTCGAAGCTCTATTCCGAGGCGATCGAGAACATCGACCGCAAGCAGGTCGAGGGCGTCAAGGCGACGGGTGCCGGGCCCCTTTCCATCGCGCGGTTCGGCTACCTGCCGCAGGTGGCGCCGGTGTTCATCTCCCAGTCGCTCTACTTCCTGGAGAGCAATACGCGGTCCGCGACGATCCTCGGTATCGTGGGCGCCGGCGGAATCGGGATGATCCTGATCGAGCGGTTCCGGGCGAACCTCTACGATCAGGTCGCGTTCGTGGTGCTCAACATCCTGATCCTCGTCGCGATCATCGACTACCTGTCTCGCAAGATCAGGGAGCGGGTCATCGGCGAACGGCCACACTGACCGGCCCCGAAGGTCGAAAAAAGAGGATGCGCGTCCCCTCGGGGCGCGCTACTTTTTCGCGCAGTTTCAACACTTGGAGGCTTGAGCCATGAAGGCAGTCCGCCCGTTTCTCTTCCTGGTCCTTTTCGCGGGACTTGCCGCGTGCAACACCATCGAGGGCATCGGTGAAGACGTTCAGGACGCCGGCCGCGCGATCGAGGGCGCCGCGCAGTAGGCTGCGGCCCGCCCCGTGTCTTCAGCGAAAGATCTGCCGCGCCAGCAGCACCCTGGAGAACGCGGTGACGAAACAGAGCGCGCCGAAGGCCCAGGCCATCGGCGCGAACCAGCCGGGCAGCAGGCAAAGCAAGGTGAAGAAGGCGATCGTCTCCGTGCCCTCCAGAAGGCCCCCCGTAAAATAGAGCGATTTCGAGCCGCGTTCGACGGAGTGCATCCCGCGCTTTTCCGCAAGGATCGCGAAGCCGAGAAAGGTCGCGCCGTTGAAGTAGAAACTCGACAGGAGGAACGCGCCAGCCGCTCCGTTGGCGGACGGGTCATGGATCACGAAGGCTGCGGGCACAGCGCCGTAGAACAGGAAATCGCTCGCGATATCGAGGTAGCCGCCGAAATCCGTCCTGCGGCTGGCGCGGGCGACCGCGCCGTCGAGTCCATCTGCGATGCGTGACAGCGCGATGAAGACGAGTGCCACGATGAACCAGCCGAGCGCGATCGACAGCGCGGCCGTCAGGCCGAAGGCGAGCCCCGCGAGGGTCACCGCGTCGGCCGAAATGCCCGCGCGCGCGAGCCGCGCTCCGATCGCGTTGAGAGGGGGATCGATGATCCTGCGCATGCGCGCGTCGAACATGGGTCTGTCTCCGGTCGCTCGTCCCGCCGTGGCAGACGGCCGGGAGTTGTGCAACAAAAACCCCGACCGCTTCACATTGATGTGGTCTGACGAAACGGTGAGTTGCCAATCGGCCGCGCTCGGGGGCACAGGCGAGCGAAGTCTGTTCGGGCCGCCACGACGAGAGGATCCAGATGTCCAATAGCAAAGCCGCCATCGCCGCGATCATCGCGGCGGGTCTGTTCGCCCAGCCGCTCGTGGCGCAACAGCCCGACCCCTCCGATTGGGACGCTGTCGTCGAGGAGGCCCGCGGCCAGACCGTTTTCTGGAATGCTTGGGCGGGGGATCCGAGGATCAATGAATTCATCGCATGGGTCGGGGGCGAGGCCGAGGCCCGCTACGGCGTCACGCTCGAGCATGTCCGCATTTCCGACACCGCGACGGCAGTGACACAGGTTCTTTCTGAACGGACCGCTGGGCGCGACGCGGGCGGTGCGGTTGACCTCATCTGGATCAATGGCGCCAATTTCGCGGCGATGCTGGAGAACGAGCTCCTCTTCGGTCCGTTCGCCGAAGACCTGCCGAACTGGGCATTGGTCGATGTGGAGGGCAAACCCG
Source organism: Rubricella sp. (assembly GCA_049600155.1). GTDB lineage: Bacteria > Pseudomonadota > Alphaproteobacteria > Rhodobacterales > Rhodobacteraceae > Rubricella. The sequence continues at coordinate 140 of JBMYPI010000256.1, read as the reverse complement.
CCGTCACCAACGATTTCACCGTGCCGACCATGGGCATGGAGAGCCCCTGGGCCATGGCGCAATTCGTGTTCGAGTACGACACGGCCCGGCTTCAGGATCCGCCCCGGTCCGTCGCCGCGCTCGCTGACTGGATCGCGGCG
>JBMYPI010000255.1:0-3389 GCA_049600155.1 Rubricella sp. | reverse complement strand
CGCGCCCTGCCGAAGCGCTCGTAGATACCGTCGAGCCGTGCACAGACCGGCGCGATATCGAACCGCTCCAAGGCCCGGCGACGACCGCGGCGGGCATAGTCGGCGCGCAGATCGTTCGAGCCCATCAGCGCACCGAGCGCCTCGCGGATCGTATCCGGGCGAACCGGACTGATCGGCACCGCGGCATCGCCGACGACCTCGGCGAGGCCGCCGTTGAGCGAACTCGCCAGTGCAGCGCCGCCGGCCATCGCCTCCATCGCCGAGCGCCCGAAGGCCTCCCTGGAAATGGTCGGCATCACCGCCACGGCCGCGCAGGAAAGCCTTTCCTTGACCCGCTCGAACGGAACGTCCTTCTCCAGAACGACCCTGTCGCCGATCGGCTCGATGGTCCGCCGCACTTCATCGACATAGTTGCACTTGCCGTCGAAGCTGCTGAGGATCAATCGCGCGCGCCAGTCGGAGTGGCCTGGAAGGAGGTCGCGCAGCGCTTGCGCCAGTTCCAGCACCCCTTTTGTCGGATGCGCCCGGCCGGCGAAGACGATCTCGTTCGCGCGGCGCTCGGCGGGGGTCCAGTCGGCCATGCGCAGGGCGTTCGGAACCGTCATGACCGGCATGCCCGACATGGCGAGAGAGCGAATCTGCTCCGAAACCGCGTCGCTGACGCAGATCACGCCCGCGCACTTGCGTGTCCGGCTGCGGAACCGCTGCCGCGAGAACCAACTGCGCTCGGCACGATAGAAATTGTGCCGGTGCAGAAGCACGGGCGCGCCGATGCGGCTGGCGATCCGCTCGACGGAGGGCAGATGTTGATGGACGATCACGAGGTCGGGCCGATCCTCCCTGAGCTGGGCGATCAACCGTGCGAGATCGTTTTTCGGACGCATCCGAAGATCGAAGCCTTCAAACGGTTGTTCGACTTCCTCTATGTAGAGGGTCGTCGTCTCGCGGAAGGCGCTGCCGGCCGTGAAATCGCGGGCACAGAGATCGATCGACGTCGCTCTTTCGGGTGCGAAGCTCATCCCGCGCGGAAGAACGACGGCTATCCGGAGTGCTTCATGCTGCATCGGGGCTCATCTCTCGTTGCAGACGCAAGTATCGGATCGGTTTTGTCGATATACTTCGACGCCCCATGAATACAACCGCGAAAAGAGAACCGGTTTTTTTAAATGAGGATAAGCGCGGAATCATTGCGCGCCGGGCGTCAGCCCGACACGGATCGTGTCCTTTTCGGCAATGATCGGCCGACGGATGAGCGTCGGATACCGCGCAAGCAGCGCCGCGACCGCGCCCGGGTCTTCGCTGTCGGCGATGGCGCGCTCCGCTTCGGAGAGGGTCCGCCACGTAGTGGAGCGCCGATTGACGATGCGATCGGCTCCGACCGTCTCTACCCAGTCGCGCAGAACGCCTTCGTCGAGCGGTTCGGCGCGCAGATCGTGAAACGTGACCTCCCTGCCATCCGCCCGGATCCGCTTCAGCGCCTTCCGGCAGGTATCGCAGCTCCTTATGCCGTAGAGGATCATCCCTTCAGCACCGCCTCGAACTCCCGCCACTCGCCCTTGCTCATGCCGGAGCTTTCCTGCGTGACCTCCTCGCCCGCGATCATCCGGCGGATGCTATCGAGCGCCTTGGCGGATAGCGTCGCGCCTCCCATGCGGTAGTCCTCGAAAGCGCCATAGGCCGCCGGCACCCAGTCCCGCACCACATCGCAGATCGCCTCCGCATAGACGCGAATCTCATATTGTGCGTGGGCGTCCGCGCGAAGCCTCAGGAAATGGAAGAGGTTGTGCAGATCCGTCTTCCAATACCACTGGGTGTAGACATTGGCGGGCAGGTTCATCCGCGCAAGCTCCCGCGCGAGCCCCTGCTGGCCCTCCTGGCTGAGCATCTCCTCGTAGTGGTCGTAGGCCCGCATCGCGTCGGTCTTCAGCATCTCCAGAACGCGGGCGGCCTCGTCTCCCTGAAGGGTGTCGCCGCGGCCCTGGTTGTTCACCGTCGACTGCGCGGCGAGCTGCTCGGGCGCGGGGATGTAGAACTCCCTGTCGAGGATCGAATAGCGGGCCGAGTACTCGTTCACATTGGCCGTGCGATGCCGGATCCATTGCCGGGCGACGAAGACGGGAAGTTTCACATGGAGCTTGATCTCGCACATCTCGAACGGGGTCGAGTGCCAGTGGCGCATGAGGTAGCGGATCAGCCCGGAATCGTCGCGCGCCTTCTTCGTACCCTGCCCGTAGGAAACCCGCGCAGCCTGCACGATGGCCGCATCGTCACCCATGTAGTCGATCACCCGGACGAAGCCGTGATCCAGCACCGGAATCGCGGTGTAGAGATGCTTCTCCATGCCTTCGGAGACCGCACGCAGTGTCGGGCGGGGTGTGGACCGCTGTGCGTCGATTTCGGCCTGCTGTTCGGGGCTGAGAGGCATGGATCGGCGGCTCCCGTCTGAATCTCCGTGCGAGTCGCGATCACAATATCTTGCGGGCACGCCGGAGGAAACCACTAGGCGCAATCCGGGACTGGTGAGGCGCGGCATGATGGCTATGTTTAGCTGAACGCACGACAAGAGGGGGAACCGGATATGAGCGTTCGATACCTGCACACGATGGTCCGCGTCCGCGACATCGAGGAAAGCAAACGGTTCTACTGCGATCTTCTGGGTCTCGAGGAGATTCGCCGCTACGAGAACGAGCAAGGCAAGTTCACGCTCGTCTTTCTGGCACCGCCGGGTCAGCACGAGGCGGCGCTGGAACTGACCTACAACTGGGGGTCGGACGAGGAATACACCGGCGGTCGCAATTTCGGCCACCTCGCCTACCGCGTCGACAACATCTACGAAACCTGCCAGCGCCTGATGGATGCGGGCGTCACCATCAACCGCCCGCCGCGTGATGGCCACATGGCGTTCGTCCGGTCGCCCGACGGCATCTCGATCGAACTCCTGCAGGACGGCCATCTCGATCCGCAGGAACCCTGGGCCTCGATGGAGAACACCGGAACGTGGTGAGGCTGGCCGCAGTCCTCGCGGCCTTGCTTCTTGCGGGCACTGCGCAGGCCGGGTGCAGGCTTGCGCTGGTCCTCGCCGTCGATACATCCTCCTCCATCGACGAGGGGGAGTTCGCCCTGCAGCGGGAGGGGATCGCCCGTGCGCTGGAGGATCCCGAGGTGCGGGCCGCCTTCCTTCCGGGCTATCTCGATCCGGTGGCGCTGGCGATCTTCGAATGGTCCGGCGCGCGGCAGCAGCGGATCGTCCAGGACTGGGTTGTCGTGGACGATCCCGCGATCCTCGACACCGTCGCGGCGCGCGTCCGCACCGAACCGCGCGCCTCCTCGACACTCCCCACGAGCATCGGCAATGCACTGCGTTTCTCGTGGCGCATGCTGCAGGACGC
>JBMYPI010000254.1:0-3390 GCA_049600155.1 Rubricella sp. | reverse complement strand
GCGCGTCGGTGAGATAGTCCTGCTCGTGCATCAGCCGAAGAACGGTCGCGCCACGTCGTTGCGCCCGGTCGAGATCGGCCGTCGGCGCATAGCGCGACGGTGCGGTCAGAAGGCCGGCGAGCATCGCCGACTGCGCAGGGCTGACGGCGCGGGCCGAGACCCCGAAATAGCGTCGCGCGGCGGCGTCGAAACCTGTCGTTCCGGCGCCGAGATAGGCCCGGTTCATGTAGATGGAGAGGATCTCTTCCTTGCTGTAGCGCAGCTCCATCGCGAAAGCGTAGGGCACTTCCCACAGCTTCCGTGCGATGCTGACCTCGGGGCCGAGAAACACGAGCTTTGCCACCTGCTGCGTGATCGTCGAGCCGCCGTGTCCCTGGAGTGGCCCCCGGCCCTCGCGCAGGTTGATGCGGATGGCCGAGGCGATACCGCGTGGGCTGATGCCCCAGTGATCGAAGAACCTCCGATCCTCGACGGCGACGACGGCGTTGACGAGATGGGGTGACATCTCTCCCGCCCGGAGGACGCCGCCCTGCTCTCCTCGCCAGGCGAAGACGTTTCCGTCACGGTCGAGCAGGGTAACCGAGCCCCGCTCGCGTCCGTCGAGCAGATCCTCGATCGGCGGGAGTTGCGAATGGACCCAGAGCGTGAGGGCAAGCAGCCCGACGGCCACGACCGCCGTGACACGAATGCCGATCCACCAGAGGGCACGGAGGATCGTGCGCAGGATCCAGCCAAGGAAACGCGCGATCGGTCCGCCGGAACGGGCGGGTGTCTTGGTTGTCTTCCGGGGCATGCGCTCCGCCTCTGGTGACGCTCTTTTCGGCGTTTCCGCCTGAACTATAGCCTCTCGGACCTTGTCTGCGAAGAGGGGGCGTTCGTTCGGCGACACTGCTCACAGGATGTTCACGAAAAGGACAGTGCCTGCATTTTGTGCACAAATCCTGTGCGATTGCGCGCGATCCCGCTCATTGGAGGCACTTTTTCTTTGCCGACTCCCCGGCGCGCGCCCCTTTCTGCCCCTGCACGCGCCCCGGACCAACCGGGGAGCGAGACGCGCAACAAGGACGAGGACACCATGAAACTCATCATTGCCGTCATCAAACCCTTCAAGCTGGAGGAGGTCCGCGAGGCCCTCACCTCCATCGGGATCCAGGGTCTGATGGTCTCCGAGGTGAAGGGTTACGGCCGCCAGGCCGGCCACACCGAAATCTACCGCGGCGCGGAATACGTCGTGAATTTCGTGCCGAAGGTGAAGCTCGAACTCGTCGTCGCTGACGGCGATGTCGAGAAGGCGACCGAAACCATCGCGACGACGGCCAAGACCGGCAAGATCGGCGACGGCAAGATCTTCGTGCTCGATGTCGAGCAGGCGATGCGCGTCCGGACCGGCGAGACCGGCGACGAAGCCATCTGATCCGCCACGACACCTCTGAACAGTACCCCAGACAATTCGAGGGATAAGATGTCCAAATTCATGAAAATCGCAGGTCTTGCCGGCGCGGCGTCGCTGGTTGCCCTGCCTGCCCTGGCCCAGGATGCGGCCCCGGGGTTCGACGAGATCGGCCCCTACATCATGACCACCCTGCTGTTCCTTGTGGGCGGCTTCCTTGTGTTCTGGATGGCAGCGGGCTTCGCGATGCTCGAAGCCGGCCTCGTGCGCTCCAAGAACGTCACCACCCAGCTGACCAAGAACATCGGCCTGTTTTCCATCGCCGCGGTGATGTACTGGCTCGTCGGCTTCAACCTGATGTATCCGGGCGACTGGTGGATCGAGGGCTGGATGGGCCCGTTCTTCTCCATCACGTCGCTTGAGCCCGTCGGCCTTGCGGCGGCTGACGCCTCGCTCGATTACGCATCGGTCGGTTCGGACTTCTTCTTCCAGCTGATGTTCTGCGCAACGACCGCGTCCATCGTGTCCGGTACGCTCGCCGAGCGTATCAAGCTGTGGCCGTTCCTGATCTTCACCGTGATCCTGACCGGCTTCATCTACCCGATCGAAGCGTCCTGGCAGTGGGGCGGCGGCTGGCTCTCCGAGTTCGGCTTCTACGACTTCGCAGGCTCCACGCTGGTGCACGCGGCAGGTGGTGCGGCGGCTCTGGCCGGTGCGATCATCCTCGGCCCGCGCCTCGGCAAGTATGGCCCCGATGGCAAGGTGAACCCGATCCTCGGTTCCTCCATGCCGCTGGCGACGCTCGGCACGTTCATCCTGTGGCTCGGCTGGTTCGGCTTCAACGGCGGTTCGCAGCTTGCTGCGGGCACCGTGGGTGACATCACCGACGTCTCCCGCATCTTCGCCAACACGAACATGGCAGCAGCATCCGGCGCCGTTGTCGCTCTGATCCTCACGCAGGTCATGTATGGCAAGGTCGATCTCACGATGGTCCTGAACGGCGCTCTCGCGGGCCTCGTCTCGATCACGGCGGAGCCGCTTGCACCGAGCCTGTTCCTGTCTCTCATCATCGGCGGTATCGGCGGTGTGATCGTCGTGTTCACGGTGCCGATGCTCGACAAGATGAAGATCGACGATGTCGTCGGCGCGATCCCCGTGCACTTCTTCGCGGGTATCTGGGGCACCCTCGCGGTCGTCCTGACCGGCGGCTACGATGGCGGCGCGGCGCTTGTCCCGCAGGTCGTCGGCATCGTCGCGATCATCGCCTTCGTCTTCGTGACCTCGCTGATCGTGTGGATCATCCTCAAGGCAGTGATGGGCATCCGCGTCAGCGAAGAGGACGAGATTGCCGGTCTCGACGCGTCCGAGCTCGGCATGGAAGCCTATCCCGACTTCGTGAAGAACTGACGTTCCTCACAAACCCCGCGCGCGGTACCTCCCTTCCGTGCGCGGGTGCGATCCCCAGGGTGGGCCATCGCGTGGTCCATCAACTCGGCCCGAGGTTCGCCTCGGGCCTTTTTTCATGGCGAGACAAGACACGCGGCGCGACCGTCCCGCAGGATCGTCGCCGCGCCATCCGCGATCTGGCCGGATCGACGGTTCATGAAATCGGAACGCCGGTTGGGATCGCGCAGGCGCGGTGCGGGCAGGATCGCTGCAAGCCGGGCGGCCTGTGTCGCTGACAGATCGGACGCGGAGACACCGAACCAGTGCCGCGCGGCGGCCTCGACCCCGAACACGCCCTCCCCGAACTCGGCGACGTTGAGATAGACCTCGATGATCCGGTCCTTCGGCCATGTGAACTCGATCATCACCGTCACAGCGGCCTCCAGACCCTTCCTGAGCCATGAGCGTTGCGGCCAGAGAAAGACGTTCTTGGCGACCTGTTGGGAGATCGTCGAGGCGCCGCGGTTCTGGCCCTCTTCGAGAACCTCCCGGATCGCTTCCAGATCGAAGCCCCAATGCGAACAGAAATTCGCGTCCTCCGCTGCGACCGCGGA
>JBMYPI010000253.1:0-3396 GCA_049600155.1 Rubricella sp. | reverse complement strand
GCACCATCGTCCCGCGCGAGGAGATCAACGAGACGGTCAAGCGACCGCTCGAATCCGAAACCTGGGCGGGGTGCGTCGATGCCGTCGGCGGCGCGATGCTCGCCCGCGTGCTCGGGCAGATGAAATACGGGGCCTCCGTGGCCGCCGTCGGTCTTGCGGGCGGTGCGGCGCTGCCCGCCACGGTCGTTCCCTTCCTGCTGCGCGGGGTGAACCTTCTGGGCATCGACAGCGTGATGCAGCCCTACGAAAACCGCCTGCGGGCATGGACCCGGATCGCCTCGGACCTGCCTATGGACAAGCTGGAGTCGATGATCGAACCCGCCACGCTGGCGGATCTCCCCGATCTCGGCGCGGCGATCCTGAAGGGCAAGGTGAAGGGCCGGGTCGTCGTCGATGTCACGGCCTGAGACCGGCGGCGTTTGACGCCGCGCCCGACCCTCGGCTAGACTCCGGCCACCGAAAGCGAAAACGAGAAAGGGGCGTTTCGCCCCCCATCGCCAACGCGGAAGGGGTCTCCTGCCACCGGGGCCGCTCATGCGGCATCGGTGAGGGGCGTCTCATGGGCGCCCTGCCGGAAAGGAGGCCCGGATGTTTTCGACGATCATGGTTCCCGTGGATCTGGCCCATGCCGACAGGCTCGGTCACGCGATCGACGTGGCCGCCGAGATCGCACGGCAGGCCGATGGAGAGATCTGCTTCGTCGGCGTCACATCCAACCTGCCGGGGAAACTGGCGCACACGCCTGCCGAATTCGCCGACAGGCTTGGCCGCTTCGGCGCGGAGGAAGCGTCGAAACGCGGTGTCCGCGCGCGCAGCCATGCGGTGACGAGCCACGATCCGCGCATCGATGTCGATCAGCACCTTCTGAAGGCGATCGACGAAACCGGCGCCGACCTCGTCGTCATGGCGACCCATGCGCCCAATATCGCCGACAGGATCTGGCCCTCCCATGGCGGCGATGTCGCCGCGCGCTCGCCGGTCTCGGTGTTGCTCGTGCGCGAGCCCCGCTGACCAGAACGAAGAAATCTCGGAACGATACGCCGCACGGCGCGTTGAGCGCCCTCTCAGAGCGGTGACCGATCCGAACACAAAACAAGAGGGACACGCATGACAGATACGACCGAAAGCCACGCCATCCCCCAGCCGGAAGGCGCCACACACCTGATCGAAACCGATTACGACATCGGGCAGGACAACATCGAGGGGACCGTCGGCCCGTTCGGGTTCGACATCCACAATCCCGTCTTCATGATCTCGGGCATCTCGATCGTCCTGTTCGTCTTCTACACCCTTGCCTTGCCGGATCAGGCGGGAGCCGCCTTTTCATGGATGTTCGACAGCGTGACGAAGGGCTTCGACTGGTTCTTCCTCGGGGCGGCCAACATCTTCGTGCTGTTCTGCCTGCTTCTGATCGTGACGCCCTTCGGCAATGTCAGGCTGGGCGGCAGCGACGCGACGCCGGACTACTCCTATCTCGGCTGGTTCGCGATGCTGTTCGCCGCCGGCATGGGCATCGGGCTGATGTTCTACGGCGTGTCCGAACCGATGAGCCATTTCTCGACGGCGATGGGTGGCACCGCGGCCGATGGCGGCTTGCGGACCGATTGGGCCCCCCTCGGCGCCGCCGCGGGCGATACCCAGGAGGCGATCCGGCTGGGCATGGCCGCGACGATCTTCCATTGGGCGCTGCACCCCTGGGCGATCTATGCCGTGGTCGCGTTGGCGCTGGCGCTGTTTTCCTACAACAAGGGCCTTCCGCTGACGATCCGCTCGGCCTTCCACCCCATTCTCGGCGATCGGGTCTGGGGCTGGTGGGGTCATGTCATCGACACGCTCGCCGTCTTCGCGACGCTCTTCGGCCTCGCCACGTCGCTCGGTTTCGGCGCGACACAGGCGACCGCCGGTCTGAATGAACTGTTCGGGATTCCGACCGGATCCGTGACCGAGGTCGTGCTTATCTCGGCGATCACCGCGGTTGCGCTCGTCTCGGTGCTGAGGGGGCTCGACGGCGGGGTGAAGGTCCTGTCGGAGCTGAACATGGGTCTCGCGCTCCTGCTCCTTCTTTTCGTGCTGATCGCCGGGCCGACCATCGCGATCCTGACCGGGTTCGCGACCTATCTCGTGGCCTATCTCGAATACCTTCCCGCGCTTTCCAACCCCGTGGGACGGGAGGACGTGAACTTCAGCCAGGGCTGGACGTCCTTCTACTGGGCTTGGTGGATTTCCTGGTCGCCCTTCGTGGGCATGTTCATCGCCCGGGTCAGCCGGGGCCGGACCGTGCGCGAGTTCGTGACCTGTGTCCTGCTCATCCCCAGCCTCGTCTGCGTGTTCTGGATGAGCGTCTTCGGCGGGACCGCGATCCAGCAGGTCGTGCAGGACGGCTACACCGCCGCGCAGGATGCCGCGCTCGAACTGCAGCTGTTCAAGATGCTCGATCCGCTGCCGCTCGCCGGGCTGACGTCGTTCATCGGCATCGTGCTCGTGATCGTGTTCTTCGTCACGTCGTCCGATTCCGGATCGCTGGTTATCGACACCATCACCGCGGGCGGCAAGGTCGATGCGCCGGTGCCGCAGCGCGTCTTCTGGTGCACGTTCGAGGGCGCCGTCGCGATCGTGCTTCTGCTGTCTGCCGGGGGGCTCGCCTCGCTCCAGTCGATGGTGATCTCCACCGGCTTGCCCTTCACCGTCGTTCTTCTCGTGATGTGCTGGGCGATCCTCAAGGGACTGCAGCAGGAACGGCAGGCGGCCTGACGCCGGTTGCAGGACTGGACGAACGGGGCGGCTGGGGGCATCCTTACTCCAGCCGCCCCATTTCCGTGCCGGAGGTCAGATGACCGCGCTCGATCTCGATTTCGTCCGCTCGCAGTTTCCCGCCTTCTCCGAGCCGAGCCTTCAGGGTCAGGCCTTCTTCGAGAACGCCGGCGGCTCCTATACCGCGCAGCCGGTGATCCGGCGGCTGCACCGCTTCTACACGACGCGGAAGGTGCAGCCCTATGCGCCCTATGACACCTCGGCGCGGGCCGGGGAGGAAATGGATGAGGCCTGGGAGCGGATCGCCGCGATGCTCGGCGTGCATCGCGACGAGGTGACGTTCGGACCCTCCACCACGCAGAACGTCTATGTCCTGTCCCGCGCCTTCGCGCAGATGCTCGAACCGGGCGATGCCATCATCGTCACCGAACAGGACCACGAAGCCAATTCCGGCCCGTGGCGGCGGCTCGAACGGGAGGGGATCGAGGTGCGGGAATGGAAGGTGGACCGGGAAACCGGCAGCCTCGGCACCGATGGCCTCAAGGCCCTTCTCGATCCCAATGTCCGGCTGATCTGCTTTCCGCATTGCTCCAATATCCTCGGTGAGGAGAACCCCGTCGCCGAATGGGTCGCGATCGCGCGGGA
>JBMYPI010000252.1:0-3402 GCA_049600155.1 Rubricella sp. | reverse complement strand
CCGCGCCCCGTCTACTCCTGATACGCGCTCAGGATCGACAGCGCCGCGTCGGATGCGCCTGCGCGCCAGTTTTCCAGCATCTGCGCCCCTATCGCCTGAAGACCCTCCGTCAGTTCGGCGCTCGGCTCGTAGATGACCATGCCATTCTCTGCGAGCACGGCCGTTTGCGCTTCGGCCTCGGCGGCGGACATCTCCCACCCGCGGGCCTCCGCAACGGCAGCGGCTTCGAGCACGGCGGCCTGCACATCCTCGGGCAAACGGCGGAAGGCGCGCTCGTTGACCACCACGATGTTCTTCGGCACCCAGGCGTTGATCGGGGTGTAGTGTGTCACGAAATCCCATGCGGTGGAGTTCGCACCGGTGGACGGCGAAGTGATCATCGCCTCGACCTGCCCCGTTGCGAAAGCCTGCGGAATGTTCGGCGCCTCGACCTGAACCGGCGCCGCGCCCGCGATCGTCGCGAACTCCTCCAGCGCCGCGTTGTAGGCGCGGAATCGCAGACCGGCGAGGTCCTCGACCGTTTCGATCTGGCCGTTGGTGTAGAGCCCCTGCGCCGGCCACGGCACGGAGAAGAGCGGCATCAGCCCCTGCCCCGCCAACAGTTCGGTCACGACCGGTTCCTGCGCGGCCCAGAGGCGCGCGGCATCCTCGTAGCTTGTCGCGAGGAACGGCTGGCTGTCGAGCCCGAAAGCCGCGTCCTCGTTGACGAGAAGCGACAGGAAGAACTCACCGATCGGCGCCTGGCCGGAGCGCACGACGTTCTTGATCTCGCCATGCGGGAAGAGCGATCCGGCCGAATGCACCGTGATCGTCAGTTCACCATCTGTGGCCGCTTCGACCTCTTCGGCGAACCGGGCGATGTTCTGGGTGTGGAACGTCGCATCGCCATAGGGCGTGGGCATGTCCCATGTGTCGGCCGATGCGGTGGTGGCCAGCCCGGCGGCCAGAACCGCGACGCAAGCGAACTGCTTCATCTCTCGTGTCTCCTCTGTCGGTGCGTCAGCCGGAATGCATCTTCCGGCCGTTCTGTTAACGTTGACAATTTGTCAGCGTTTTGCGATCAAAGCAACAACTTTATGTCTGGGAGGTGGCAATGAACACGATATCGCATGACAAATGGGCCTTCTGGATAGACCGAGGCGGAACCTTCACGGACATCGTCGCGCGCACCCCCGATGGCAAACTGAGAACCCACAAGATTCTTTCCGAAAACCCCGAAGCTTACAAGGATGCCGCGGTCCAGGGCATCCGCGAGCTGCTCGGCCTCGCCGGAGATGAGCCGATCCCGCCGCAGACCATCGGCGAGGTGAAGATGGGAACGACGGTGGCGACGAACGCGCTGCTCGAACGCAAGGGGGAGCCGACCGTCCTGCTGATCACGGCCGGCTTCAGGGACCTTCTCCGAATCGGCTACCAGAACCGCCCCGATCTGTTCGCGCTCGACATCCGGCTTCCCGAACTCCTCTACACGGACGTGATCGAGATCGAAGAACGGCTCGATGCCGAGGGGCGCGTGCTGACGCCGCTCGATGGCGCGGCCGCAGCCGAGGCACTCAGAGAAGTGCATGATCGCGGCATACGATCCGTCGCGATCGCCCTGATGCACAGCTACCGCAACCCGGAGCACGAGCGTCGCCTGGGCGAGATCGCTCGGGAGACCGGATTCGAACAGGTCTCCCTCAGCCACGCGTGCAGCCCCCTGATCAAGCTGGTCTCCCGTGGCGATACGACCGTCGCCGATGCCTATCTCACGCCGATCCTGCGCCGTTATGTCGATCAGGTGCGCGGCGCGCTCGGCGCGGGCACGGTCGATCGGCTCATGTTCATGCAGTCCAATGGCGGGCTGACCGACGCGGATCTCTTCCACGGGCGCGATGCGCTGTTGTCCGGGCCGGCAGGCGGGGTCGTCGGCATGGTCGCGACGGCCGCGCGCGACGGGTTCGAGCGGATCATCGGCTTCGACATGGGCGGCACCTCGACCGATGTCTGCCACTACGCAGGCACGTTCGAGCGCAGTTTCGAGACGGAGATCGCCGGGGTGAGAATGCGCGCGCCGATGATGGACATCCATACGGTCGCCGCCGGCGGCGGATCGGTCCTTTCCTTCCGGGACGGGCGGCTCCAGGTCGGCCCGGAAAGCGCCGGGGCGAATCCCGGCCCCGCGAGCTATCGCAAGGGCGGGCCGCTGACGGTTACCGATTGCAACGTCGTTCTGGGCAAGGTCCAGCCCGAGAGCTTTCCGAAGGTCTTCGGCCCGAACGGGGACGAGGCGCTCGATGTGGAGGCGGCACGGCGCGGTTTCGCGGCCATGGCAGAACAGATCGCAGCGGAGACCGGTGCGGCAGCGATGTCGGTCGAGGAACTCGCTGAAGGGTCTCTCAGGATCGCGATCGACAACATGGCCAACGCGATCAAGGAGATCAGCGTCGCACGCGGCCATGACGTGACCGGCTACACGCTCAACTGCTTCGGCGGCGCGGGCGGGCAGCATGCCTGCCTCGTGGCCGATGCGCTGGGCATGACATCCGTCTACCTTCATCCCTTCGCGGGCGTCCTCTCGGCGCTCGGAATGGGCCTGGCGGAGCTGATCGCGATGCGGGAAGCGCAGCTCGATCTTCCCGCGCGCGACGCCGAACGCCTTCGCGCAGCGGCCGAACCCCTTGTCCGGGACGCGCGGCGGGAACTCGTCGCGCAAGGCGTCGATCCGGGGCGAATCGATGTGACGACGCGCGTCTATATCCGCGCGGGCGGTTCGCAAACGGCCCTGCCGGTCGAGATGGCCGATGCCACGACCATGATCGAGCGGTTCCATCGCGACCACGAGACAGCCTTCGGGTTCCGGCCGGAAACCGATGACCTGATCGCCGAGATGCTTTCGGTCGAGGCCGTGGGCGGCTCCGGAGCGGATCCGACGCTCCCCGATGGCCCGGAGGGCGACGGCCTCAGGGGGGCCGCGCGGATGTGGAGCGGGGGGCGCTTCGGCGAGGTGCCCGTTCACGACCGGACACGGATGGGCCCCGGCGCCCGCATCCCCGGCCCGGCGATCATCACCGAACCGACGGGGACCACCGTCGTCGAACACGGTTGGGAAGCCCGGTCGATCGCCGGGGGTGCGCTGGTGCTGGAGCGTGTGGTGCCGCTGGCCCGGACCGAGGCCGTAGGAACCTCGGTCGACCCGATCATGCTGGAGGTGTTCAACAACCTGTTCATGTCGATCGCCGAGCAGATGGGCGCGACCCTCGCCAAGACGGCCGCCTCGGTCAACATACGCGAGCGGCTGGATTTCTCCTGTGCGCTGTTCAATGCCGAGGGCGACCTCGTCGCCAATGCCCCGCATGTGCCTGTGCATCTCGGTTCAATGAGCGCGAGCGTCCGGACGATCCTGCGCGAGAACCGCGGCCG
>JBMYPI010000251.1:0-3408 GCA_049600155.1 Rubricella sp. | reverse complement strand
GTCCGATCTCGCAGGCCTGATCCCGCCGCCACTGGAAGAACTCCGCCTCGTCCTCGACCCCGTCGAAATACTGCGCGGCGCGATACATGAAATGATGCTGCGAAGCCCGCCATGTGGGGTGGTTGCCGGGATTGATCCGGACGAAACTCGCGATATTGGAGAAGCGGCCGATGCGTGTGTAGGCGATATCCGCGAAACGCGCGCAATAGCTGTAATCGCCGAACTCCGTTTCAAGCAGGACGGACCCCGCGCCGATCTCCACATAATGCCCGAGCGTGCAATCGGTCAGCCGCGCGCCCTCGTGGATGAGCGGCTCGACACCCAGTTTCTTCTTCATGGTCAACCCCGTGGCATTGTCGGGGCTCGTTAGCGTGCGCCTGTGACGGATGCGTGACTAGGCAGCCCAATGGATGGTTGCGCCCGCCGGCGCGTCGAGGATCGCGCGGATCGGGGCCGCCACCGCATCGGGCGCTGCCTGCGCCGAGGCGAGCGCCTCCCGCTTCTCCCGCCCGGTCAGGAGGAGATGGAGATGCGTGGCGGTGGCCAGAACGGGCGCGCTCAGCGTGAGCCGCGCCTCGGCGGCACCCGGCGCACGCATCGGCAGGATCGCCGGTGCTCCGGGGGCAAGTGCATCGGCCAGCCTGTCCCCACCGGGAAAGAGGGAGGCCGTGTGCATGTCCGCCCCCATGCCGAGCACCGCGATATCGAGTGGCAGGACGGGCAGGACGCGGCCCGTCGCGTCCGCCGCCGCGTCCTCCGGTGTAACGGCGTCCGCCGATGGCGAGAGCGAGACAAACACCGCCTTCGCCGCCTCGTTCTGCACAAGTGTTTCCCGGATCAGCCTCGCGTTGGAGCGCTCCGACGTCTCCGGCACGATCCGCTCATCGGTGGGTAGAACCCGAACGGATGACCAGTCGAGCCGCTCCCGCGAAAGCGCCTCGAAGAAGGGGCCGGGCGTGGTGCCCCCCGCCACCGCCAGCGTGGCGTTGCCCTTCGCCTCGATCGTCTGGGAAAGCTGGCGCGCAACGAGCCGTGCAAGCGCGCGGGCCTGTTCCTCGCGGCTGGCGTATTCCTCCAGCCCGCTCATGCGTCGATCTCCCGCCAGCGGCGGCCATCGCGGTGCATCAGGGCAAGTGCGTCCTCGGGGCCGGAACCGCCGGGATCGTAGGGCTGGGGCGTGGCGCCCGCCTCCTCCCATGCGGCGATGATCGGATCGGTCCAGGCCCAGGCGGCTTCGACCTCGTCGCCGCGCATGAAGAGCGTCTGATCGCCCCGGATCACATCCATCACCAGGCGCTCATAGGCGTCGGGCATCGCCTCCGCATCGGGTCCGAGCGCATCGGCGAAGGTCATGTCGAGCGGAACGTCCACAAGTCGCATGCCCCCCGGCCCCGGCTCCTTGATCGTCATGCGCAGCGTGATCCCCTCGTCGGGCTGAAGCCGGATGACGAGCGTGTTGGTCGCATGGGAAGCCTGCTTGGGAAAGATCGAGTGGGGCGGCTCCTTGAAGACGACCGCGATCTCCGACAGTCGCGCGCGCAGGCGCTTGCCCGTGCGCAGGTAGAAGGGCGTTCCGTTCCAGCGCCAGTTCGCGACATGGACCTTGAGCGCGACATAGCTTTCGGTGCGCGATTGCGGGTTTTCCGCGTCGGCCCGGTAATCGGGCTGGTTGCCGTTGCCGCGATACTGACCCCGCACCGTATCCTCGGGCGCGACCGGCTCGAGCGAGCGGATCACCTTCAGCTTCTCGTCGCGCACGTAATCAGCGCCGAAATGGGCCGGCGGCTCCATCGCCGTCAGGCAGAGAAGCTGCATCAGGTGGTTCTGCACCATGTCGCGCATCGCGCCGGACTTGTCATAATAACCGCCGCGTCCGCCCACGCCGAGCGACTCCGCCACCGTGATCTGCACATGATCAACGTGGCGCGCGTTCCACAACGGCTCGAACAGGGCATTGGCGAAACGCACGGCCATCAGGTTCTGAACCGTTTCCTTGCCGAGATAGTGATCGATCCGGTAGATCTGCCGCTCCTCGAAACAGGTCGCGAGCTGCGCGTTGAGCGCCTGCGCGGAAGCCAGATCATGGCCGAGCGGTTTCTCGATCACGATGCGGCTGTCGGGCGTCGCCACGCCGGAGGAGGAAAGTCGCCCCGCGATCTCGCCGAACAGGAACGGTGCGACGGAAAGGTAGAAGGCGCGGATATGGTCGGGCCTCTCGTCGAGCCGTGCGCGGAGATCGCTCCAGCCATCCTCGCCCGCGGCATCGACCTTCACATAGGCCAGTTGCTCCAGGAAGGTCTTCGTCACCTCCGCGCGCCGCTCCCGGGCGGGCACGAACTCCTCGATCGCGGCACGCACCTGGGCGCGGAACCCCGCATCGTCGTGGTCGGAGCGTGCGGCGCCGATGATGCGTGCTTCCTTCGGCATCTGGCCCGCACACATGCGGCGGTATAGACCCGGCAGGATCTTGCGTTTGGCGAGGTCTCCGGTCGCACCGAAGATGACGAGGTCGAACGGATCGACCGGGATGATGCGCGAGACCATGGGCTCAGGCTCCGGGAAGATGGGTCAGCTCGGAAAGCCGCGGCAAGTCCGCTCCCTGCCTCGTGCAGGTCACGGCCGCGGCCCCGGCGCAGAATTGCAGCGTTTTCGTCAGCGTTTCAACGGTCATGTTCGCAAGCGCAGCATGACCATCGCCATTCAGGGTGAGCCTGTATAGGAGCGCCGCCTGGAACGTATCCCCCGCGCCCACCGTATCGACGATCTCGACGGCGGGCGGCCGCACCTCTGCGCTCAGGCCGCCATCCGCCCATGCCCGCACGGCGTCGCCGCCATCGGTCACCACCACGAGCCGCGCACCGCGCGAGAGCGCGTCACGGGCGAAATCCTCATGGGTCAGACCGGGATGAAGCGCGGAAAGGTCCTCGGCACTGATCTTGAGAACATCGACGGCCGGGAAGAACGCGTCGATCCGCGCCCGCCAGACGCCCATGTCCGGCTCGATCGTCGGCCTGATATTGGGATCGAGGCAGACGAGCCGCCCCTCCGCGCGGCGTGCAAGCTCAGCGAGCGTGTCGGCCACGGGCGGCACCGCGATCGAATAGCTGCCGAAATGCAAGCCCGTGATATCCGGCCCGAGCACGGGCAGATCGGCGGGCTTGAGGCCCGTATCGGCACTGTCGGACGCGTGGAACGCATAGGCCGGAACCCCATCGGCATCGAGACCGACGAGACTCACCGTCGTCAATCGCCCGGTCCTGGGACAACGCGACCTGTCGACCCCTTCGGCATCGAGAAAGGCCACGAGGCGTTCACCCAGCGGATCGGTCGAAAGCCCGGTGAAAAGCGCGGACGGCGTGCCGAGCCGCGCCAGCCCGACCGCAACGTTCAGGGGGCTTCCCCCAGCCC
>JBMYPI010000250.1:0-3416 GCA_049600155.1 Rubricella sp. | reverse complement strand
CCCGCCATCCTGTCGTGCCACGCGGTATCGGGAGAGGTCGACTATCGCCTTCACGTCGTCGCGCGGGATCTGGGCGCGCTCGATACGCTGCTGACGCGGATCATCGCGGCGCTGCCGGGTGTCGGCGCGGTGGACAGCGTCATCCTGATGCGTCCGATCGTGGCCGCACGGGGGGTTCCGCTCGGCGGTTGACCGGTTGAATCCGGGCGGCTTCGCCTATCTGGAGAGGATGGAACAGGCGATGGAGGCGGGCGTGGCGGTATCTCGAAGGCGGTTTCTCGCGACAGCGGCGGCGTTCTGCGCCGCTCCGGCCATCGCCCAGGGGCGTTGGTCGCCACTATCGGAACGCGCGGCCCGCCTAGACCAGCTGCATTCGCTCACGATATCGGAACGCGGGCGGATCACGTTCTCAACCGCGTTCCGGGGGCCGGCGACAGACCGTCCGGTCAACGTCAAGTCGGTCTCCAAGACCGTCGTCACGACGATCCTCGGCGCGGCGACGGACCGGGGCGCCGTGACCGGACCGGACCAGACCCTCGCCACGGTCGCGCCGGACCTCATACCCGACGACGCGGACCCGAGGGTCGCGGACATCACGCTCGGCGATCTCGCGAGCCTTCAGGCGGGGTTGGAGCGGACCTCCGGCCGGAATTACGGCGCGTGGGTTTCAAGCCCGAACTGGGTGTCGTTCGCCCTTTCCCGTCCGATGGTGCGCGAACCCGGCGCCGGCATGCTCTATTCGACCGGTTCGACCCATGTTCTGGGGGCGGCGCTCTCCATCGCGACGGGCGAGACCCTGCTCACGCTCGCCCGTCGCTGGATCGGTGACCCGCTCGATATCGAGATCCCCGCATGGACGCGCGATCCCCAGGGCTTCTACCTCGGCGGGAACGAAATGGCGCTCTCGCCACTGGCGCTCATCCGACTCGGCGAGGCGTTTCGTCAGGGCGGCGGGGATGTCGTCTCCCGCGCCTGGGTGGAAGCCGCATGGACACCGCGGACGCGCTCGCCGTTCTCCGGGTTCGACTACGGCTATGGCTGGTTTCTCGCGCGGGCGGGCAGCCACCCCGTCCGCTTCGCGCGGGGCTATGGCGGGCAGATGCTTTATGTCATTCCCGATCTGGAACTGACCGTCGCCATCACTTCCGACCCGACGCGACCGGCGCGGTCACAGGGCTATGCGGGCGATCTCAACCGCCTCCTCGCCGAGGAGATCGTGCCCGTCGTGGAAATGGCCTGATCGGGGGTAGATGGTGGGACGTACTGGATTCGAACCAGTGACCCCAGCGATGTGAACACTGTGCTCTACCAACTGAGCTAACGTCCCGGTGGCGCGGGATTTGGCAGGTTCGGGGTGAGGGGTCAAGGGGGAAACGCACGCAGGCGTGACCCCTCGTGCCCGCCGATCCGTGCCATTGTGTTGCTCATGAAACGGTTCATGCTCCTGCTCGCGCTGATCGCGGGCCCCGCTTTCGCCGATCCTGCCACGATCGTGGACGCGCAGGCGCGCCCCGGCCCGTCAGGCTGGACCTTCTCCGTCACGATAGCCCACGGCGATACCGGCTGGGACGACTATGCCGATGGCTGGCGCGTCCTCGCCCCCGATGGAACGGTGCTCGGCACACGGGTGCTCCACCACCCGCATGTGGAGGAGCAGCCCTTCACCCGGAGCCTCTCGGGCCTCGCGATCCCCGACAGCCTCGACCATGTCGAGATCGAGGCGAGCGAGTCCCTCGGCGGCTGGGGCGGGGAACGGCTGAGGCTCGCCCTACCCCGCTAAAGGCGCAGCATCCGGCCCGCGATCGCGGGCAGCTCATCGTAGTGGGAAAGAAGCGCGTCCGGCTCCAGCCGCGCGATGCCCTCGCCTTCCGGCCCGAACGCGACGAGCACGACGGGGACACCTGCGCGGGCGCCGGTCGTGCGGTCCGTCACGGTATCGCCGATCAGGATGGCGTTGTCGGGCGTGCCGCCCACATCGCGTATCGTGGCGAAGAGGTGTTCGGGGTCTGGCTTTCGCACCGGCAGCGTATCGGCGCCATAGAGGGCGGCGAACCGGTCGAGCACGCCGAGCCGGTCCAGAAGGAGCCGCGCGAGCCCTTCGGGCTTGTTGGTGCAGATGCCGAGCCGATACCCCGCCGCGCCGAGCGTATCGAGGGCGGCGATCACACCGGGGTAGAGGACCGTCTCGCGATCGATACCCTCTTCATAGGCCGACAGCAGAAGCGGGTAATCCTCGTCCACCAGCGCCTCTTCCAAGCGGCCCGCGCGCTCCAGCCCCAGCCGCAGCATCGCACGCCCCCCGCGAAAAGCGGTCAAGGCGTCGGCGACGGGGTCGAGCGGGGCGATCCCGCGCGCCACGAGGCAATGGTTCGCCGCCGCAATCAGATCGCGGCTGGTATCCGCCAGCGTTCCGTCGAGATCGAAGATGATGCTGCCCACGCGGCCACCCCGCCCTGTCATGTTTGGTAAAGATTTCTGATCGCGCGCCTTCTGGCCCTCGCCCGCGCGCCCCGGTTATAAGCGCGGCATCGAGCGAAGGAAAAGAACCGATGCCAACGGCACTCATCATCCTGGCCGCCGGCCAGGGCACACGGATGCAATCCGACCTGCCGAAGGTCCTGCACATGGTGGCGGGCGCGCCGCTTCTCGCCCATGCGATCGAGAGCGGGCGGGCGCTGGAGCCCTCCCGGATCGTGATCGTCGCGGGGCACGGCGCGGAGGCCGTCGAGGCCGCCATCGCGGACCATGAGCCGGCGGCGGAGGTCGTCCGTCAGAAGGAGCAGCTCGGCACTGCCCACGCGGTGGACCAGGCGCGCGCCGCGCTCGACGGGTTCGCGGGCGATGCCGTCGTCCTGTACGGTGACACGCCCTTCATCACCGGAGAGACGCTCGCCCGGATGGCGGAAGCGCGCACCAGGGGCGCGGATGTCGTGGTGCTCGGCTTCGAAGCCGCCGATCCCGGGCGCTATGGCCGCCTGATCGTGGAGAACGGGGAGCTTCTGCGCATCGTCGAGGCGAAGGAGGCGAGCGCGGAGGAACTGGCCGTCACCTTGTGCAATTCCGGCGTCGTGATGGCGGATCGGGAGACGCTCTTCAGCCTGATCGCCGAGGTCGGAAACGACAACGCCAAGGGCGAATACTACCTGACAGACATCGTGGGCATCGCCCGGGCGCGCGGCCTTCGCGCCGCCGCTGTCTCCTGCCCCGAGGAGGAGACGATGGGCTGCGACACCCGCGCCGACCTCGCCCGCGCCGAAGCGATCTTCCAGGCGAGGAAGCGGCGGGAGATGCTTGAGAACGGGGTGACGCTGGAAGCGGCCGACACCGTGATCTTCGCGTGGGATACCGCACTCGGCCGCGACGTGACGGTAGAGCCCTACGTCGTCTTCGCGCCGGGCGTCACGGTGGAAACCGGC
>JBMYPI010000249.1:0-3421 GCA_049600155.1 Rubricella sp. | reverse complement strand
CAACTGAAGGACGGGATCGTCCCCGGACAGCAGCAGCAGCAGCAGCAGCAGCAGCAGCAGCAGCAGCCGCCTCAGCAGCAGTACTACCAGCAACCGCCGCCGTGGCAGCCGCAACAAGGCGATGCTGTTCACGATGCTGGGCCTTGTCGCGCTGATCTTCGCGGTCACGGTCGCGAAGATCCAGGATGGCCACCTGATGGAAGCCTTCGACCACACCTATCGCGCATCGGCCCTGCCGCCGATCGAGGAGTGAGGAAGACGATGCAGAAACAGACCAAGGTCGCCGTGATCGCTACCGGAATCGCAGCCTTCATGCTGTCGATGTCCTTCGCCGCCGTGCCGCTCTACGACTGGTTCTGCCGTGTGACCGGCTATGGCGGAACGACCGGTGTCGCCGAAGCGGGCGCGCCCGCGGAGCCGCTCGAACAGACGATCCGTGTGCGCTTCGACGCGAGTCTGGATCGTGGCATGGAATGGGAGTTCCGCCCGCCGCAGGACCGCGTCGTCGAGATCCGCATCGGCGAGACCGGCCTCGCCTTCTACCGTGCCCACAATCCGACGGACCGTCCCATCGCCGGTTCGGCCAGCTACAACGTGGCCCCTTTCAGCGCCGGCGAATACTTCGTCAAGATCGACTGTTTCTGCTTCGAGGAGCAGGTGCTCATGCCCGGTCAGAGCATCGACATGCCCGTGACCTTCTTCGTCGAGCCCGGGATCGTCGATCATCCCGAAGCGCGCTTCGTCAACGAGATCACGCTGAGCTACACGTTCTACGAAATCGACATGCCCGAGCAGGAACTGAGCCTGCTCGCACCGGAAACGACCGCCCCGGCCGAGTGATCGCCGGAGCAACCAAGGGAGACGCATCGCATGGCCGGCGCAAAGAACCACGATTATCACATCCTTCCGCCCAGCATCTGGCCGTTCATCGGCGCGGTGAGCGGCTTCGTCATGCTGTTCGGCGCAGTGATCTGGATGTCGCCGCAGGTGGCGAACAATCATCCGTGGATCTTCCTGATCGGGCTGGCGGGCGTTCTCTACACGATGTTCGCATGGTGGGCCGATGTCGTGTCGGAAAGCCAGACGGGCGATCACACTCCGGTCGTGCAGATCGGGCTGCGCTACGGCGTGATCCTGTTCATCATTTCCGAGGTGATGTTCTTCGTCGCCTGGTTCTGGAGCTTCTTCAAGCACGCGCTCTACCCGATGGAAGCGGTCGGGGGCGTGTGGCCGCCGGCGGGCGTGGAAACCTTCGATCCCTGGCACCTGCCGCTGATCAACACGCTCATCCTGCTTCTCTCGGGCTGCGCAGCGACCTGGGCGCACCACGCGATCGTCCATGACAATGACCGCAAGGCGATGGTGCAGGGGCTTGCCGCCGCGGTGATCCTCGGCGTGATTTTCACCGGCCTTCAGGCCTATGAATACGCGCATGCCGCCTTCGGTTTCGCGGGCAGCATCTACGGCGCGAATTTCTTCATGGCGACGGGCTTCCACGGCGCGCATGTGATCATCGGGACGCTGTTCCTGCTCGTGTGCATGTTGCGCGCGATGAAAGGGCACTTCACGGCCGACAAGCATATCGGGTTCGAGGCGGCGGCGTGGTACTGGCACTTCGTCGACGTGGTCTGGCTTTTCCTCTTCGCCGCGGTCTACGTTTGGGGCGGGTGATCCGCGAACCGACCGCAGGCGACTGGACAGGAACGCGGGCCCCGGTGGCCCGCGTTCGCGTTTCGGGGGGGGAGCTGGAGATGCGCAGAAACATCGCGA
Source organism: Rubricella sp. (assembly GCA_049600155.1). Lineage (GTDB taxonomy): Bacteria > Pseudomonadota > Alphaproteobacteria > Rhodobacterales > Rhodobacteraceae > Rubricella. Next base: position 1,651 of record JBMYPI010000249.1, on the reverse strand, counting down.
TAGCGCTGATGGTCGGTGTGCTCGGCGCGGCGATCCTCGCCGGACTTGGCACATGGCAGGTGCAGCGGTTGGCCTGGAAGGAAGACATCATCGCCCGGATCGAAGCGCGGATCGGGGCGGAACCGGTCGCCCTGCCCGACGCACCCGAAGAGGAGATGGACGAGTATCGCCCGATCCGCACCACCGGCGTGTTCCTTCCCGGCGAATTGCATGTGCTGACATCGGCGCGCCCCGGCGGGCCGGGCTATCGCATCGTCGCCCCCTTCCGCACAAATACCGGGCGGCTGATTCTCGTGGATCGCGGCTATGTTCCCGAGGCGCAGAAGGACCAGATCCGCAGGCGCGGCGCGGCCGAGATTGTCGGCAACCTCCTGTGGCCGGACGAGGCCGACAGCTACACCCCCGCGCCGGACCTGTCCGAGAACATCTGGTTCGCCCGTGACGAGATCGCGATGGCGGAGGTTCTGGGGACGGAGCCGATCATGGTCGTCCTGCGCCGGTCCTCCATCCTCGACGCGCCGAGACCCCTGCCCGTGACAGTCGATCTGCCCAACAACCACCGCGAATACGCCGTCACCTGGTTCGGACTGGCCGCCGTCTGGATCGCGATGACGGCGGTCTACGTGATCCGCGCACGACGCCGGACCGATGACACGGGGGGAGAGGACGCATGAAAAGCGCAATCGTGACCGGCGCCGGTTCGGGGATCGGGGCGGAGACGGCCAGGGCCCTTTCCCGCGCGGGCTGGGCCGTCGGCCTTCTCGGGCGCAGGCGGGCGCCGCTTGAAGAGGTGGCGAAGGACTGCGCGGGCGAGACGATGATCCTGCCCTGCGACGTTGCCGACGCCGAAGCGGTCAAGGCCGCGTTTGATGCCGTCACGGGTGAATGGGGCCGGATAGACCTTCTGTTCAACAATGCCGGTCGCTTCTCGCCGCAGGCGACGATAGACGAACTGCCGCTGGAGGAATGGCATGCCGCACTTGCGGTGAACCTGACGGGCGCGGTGATCTGTGCGCGGGAGGCGTTCGGGCGGATGCGGGCGCAGGAGCCGCAGGGCGGGCGGATCATCAACAACGGTTCGATCAGCGCGCACGCTCCCCGGCCCGGATCGGTGCCCTACACCACGACGAAACACGCAATGACGGGGCTGACGAAATGCCTCAGCCTCGACGGGCGGGCCTTCTCCATCGCCTGCGGCCAGATCGACATCGGCAACGCCGCGACGGATATCACCAGCGGTATCGGCAACGGCGCGGCCCAGGCGGACGGGTCCGTCAGGCCCGAACCACTGATGGATGTGTCTCATGTCGCCGATGCGGTTGTGCATATGGCGGCGTTGCCTCTCGACGCGAATATCCAGTTTCTCACGATCCAGGCCCGCGACATGCCCTGGATCGGTCGGGGGTGAGAGAGATGCGGACGGTCCGGCGTGCTGAACACTCCGGAGCCTCCGGCGGGGATATTTGGAAAGACATGAGGGCGCTGGCGTTCGCCCTTCTCTGCCTCGGGTCGCCTGCCGGGGCGCAGGAGATGACGGCGCGGTATCTGGAGCCCACCACGCGTTATCCACATGCCGTGTTGGGCGACGATGTCGAATACGGAGCGCTGGAGGTCACGGTGGATGGCGGGCGGTTCGTTCACCGGCTGCCGC